>NZ_CP025263.1:1804375-2135000 GCF_002843605.1 Pseudomonas sp. S09G 359
GTTATGCAGCATTGGCGGCCGTGGTCGTCGCGGCATCCGGGTGTGTTCAAGAGCGTGTGGTGCATGAGCGCAGGCCGGTGCAACGTGAGTATGTAGAAGTCGTGGCGCCGCAACCGCCGCCTGTGCAAGTGATCGAAGTCGAGCCGCCGGTGCGCTACGGCTATGTATGGTCACGCGGTTACTGGCGTTGGGACGGCGGCCGTTACGTCGCGGTTCACGGCCATTGGGAGCCAGTGCGCGAGGGCTATCGCTATGTGCATCCGCACTGGGTGCAACGCAACGATGGTTACCACTGGCAGGGCGGTGGCTGGGTTCGCTGAGCCCTGGTTAGCCCGGTTTCTGGGTGCCCAATAACCGAACTTCGCGCAACAGCGCGGCACCGAGCTGGTCGGTGCCGAGTTCCCGGTAACCCACGGCCTTGATTTCGCCGTTCTCTTCCGCCTGGATGATGATCACCGGCGTCTCTTTGCCAGTGGTTTCGTCGATGTGCATCGCGTACTGGGGAATATCCAGCTTGATCGGCGTACCTGCTGCCTGGCCTTTCACATTGATCAGGAACGCCGCACAACCGCTGTCGACATCCAGGCTGGTGGCAGAGCGACCGCTCACAAAGCAGGTTTGCGGCAGTTCGGGCCAGGTGATGGTGTTGGCCTGGGCGAACGTTGGCGCGATCACCAAGGCGGCGAGAAGAAGCGTACGCACGTGGGGATTTCTCTCGATCAAGGGGTAGATGCGGTTTTTACCAAAGCCTGCCCTTTGCCGCAACGCTGCGACTCACGCCAGCCGTTTCATGCCTGCAGCCTTGGCCGCATTGAGGTCGAAGGTGGCGGTGTACTCGCAACCGGCGGCGTGGGCGCAGCGCTCGATCAGGCAGTCGGCGAAGTCGGCTTTGTTGGCGGAAAATCGTCGCAGTGCCTGCCAGATGACCTCAGCGTGTTCGATGGTCAGTTCGCGGGTGCGCAGTAGCGTTTCGAGTACCGTGACCACATCGCTCTTGGCTGACTGGTAGCAGCTCTGTAACACCCAGACCAACTCGACTACCGACACCAGGCTGACAAACCCCGGTGAAAACGCGGTGAAAGATTCGATCAACTCGCAGGCCTTGGGGGATTGAACCGGATCGTCCTGGGTCACATAGCGCACCAAAACGTTGGTATCCAGGCCGATCATCCAGCTTTCGCTCCCTGTGTTGCAATGGCGCGGTTCATGTCCTCGATGGAGACTGCCCTGACGGGCTTTTGGATCAGCCCCTTGAGGTCGTGAACGGTTTTGCTCGCGGCAATCATGGAAAACTTGCCGTCTTCCATTTCGACAAATTCAACCCGGTCCCCGGTTTCCAGGCCCAGGGCAGTCCTGACTTGGATGGGAATGGTGATTTGCCCTTTTGAGGTCAGTGTGGCGGTTGCCATATCGAAAATCTCCATCGTGATACGCCTTACCTTAGGGTAAGGAATTATGGAGGACAAGATCCGTTGGTCCATAGGTCGCTCATCTGGTGTGGGTTGAAAGGAACAGGTAAAAAGATAGCCCGTTTCCTCCCGTCGACACGTCTGAACACGACCGAAAAGAGATACCGCATATGACTGACCGCCACCTCGTCATCCCGACCGCCATGCTGCCGATTGTCGAGCGCGCGGGCTACGTGCCCGCCGTCAAGGTCGGCAAGACGCTCTACTGCGCAGGGCAGGTGGGCCGCACGCCGGAACTGGCCGTAATCGAAGACCCCGAGGCGCAATTCGTTGCCGCCTGGGACAACCTGCGGGTGGTATTGGAAGAGGGCGGCTGCACCTTCGAAGACGTGGTGGACATGACCACCTACCACGTCAATATGAGCCAACACATGGCGGTTTTTCGGGAGGTGAAAAACCGCCTGTTCCCACGTGGGCATTGCGCCTGGACCACCCTAGGTGTGTCCGAACTGGCGCATCCCGGGTTGCTGGTGGAAATCAAATGTGTGGCAATACAGCGCTGACTGATTACTGCACCACGCGATAACACGGCACATACGCCGCGCCGCCCGGCAGCTTCATGCGATGCTGGGCGACAAACGCCTGCAGCAGCTCGTCCAGCGGTTTCATGATGGCCGGGTCGCCGTGGATTTCGTACGGGCCGTTCTGCTCGATCAGGCGGATGCCCTTGTCCTTGACGTTGCCGGCCACAATCCCCGAGAACGCGCGGCGCAGGTTGGCCGCCAGTTCATGGGGCGGCAACGCGTGGCTCAGTTGCAGGCTGGCCATGTTTTCGTGGGTGGGGTCGAACGGGCGCTGGAAGCCCTCGTCGATCTTCAGCAGCCAGTTGAAGTGGAACGCGTCGTTGCGCTCGCGGCGGAACTGCTTCACCGCCTTGAGGCCGGCGGTCATCTGGCGTGCCACTTCCGCCGGGTCGTCGATGATGATCTGATAGTGGGCCTGCGCCGCTTCGCCCAAGGTGGCGCCGACGAAGGCATGCAACTGTTGCAGGTACGGGGCGGCGTGTTTTGGCCCGGTGAGGATGACCGGGAACGGCAGGTCGCGGTTGTCCGGGTGCATCAGGATGCCCAGCAGGTACAGGAACTCTTCGGCGGTACCGGCGCCGCCCGGGAAGATGATGATGCCGTGGCCGACGCGTACGAAGGCTTCCAGGCGCTTTTCGATGTCCGGCAGGATCACCAGTTCGTTGACGATCGGGTTCGGCGCTTCGGCGGCGATGATCCCCGGCTCGGTGAGGCCCAGGTAGCGGCCGCCGGTAATACGTTGCTTGGCGTGGGAAATGGTCGCGCCCTTCATCGGACCTTTCATTACGCCAGGGCCGCAACCGGTGCACACGTCGAGGCTGCGCAGGCCCAGTTCGTGGCCGACTTTCTTGGTGTATTTGTATTCTTCGGTATTGATCGAGTGCCCACCCCAGCACACCACGATTTTCGGCTCGACACCTGGGCGCAACGTGCGGGCGTTGCGCAGCAGGTGGAACACGTAGTCGGTGATGCCTTGGGAGTTGCTCAGGTCGATGCGTTGGCTGTCCAGCTCGTTCTCGGTGTAGACGATGTCGCGCAGGGCGCTGAAGAGCATCTCGCGGGTGCTGGCGATCATTTCGCCATCGACGAAGGCGTCGGCCGGCGCATTCAGCAATTCCAGGCGTACGCCGCGATCCTGCTGGTGGATACGCACTTCAAAGTCTTTATAGGCGTCGAGGATGGTCTTGGCGTTGTCGATATGCGCGCCGGTGTTGAGGATCGCCAGGGCACATTGGCGGAACAGGGTGTAGATGCTGCCGGTACCGGCTTCGCTCAGTTGCTGGACTTCACGTTGGGACAGGGTTTCGAGGCTGCCCTTGGGGCTGACGGAGGCATTGATGACTTGACGTTGGGGCATTCTGATTCCTTGAAAGCACAGCCACCGCGCCCGTGCGGGGCGATGGCTTGAGAATGATGGGTGCCGATCACGGCACACGAGACGGTTATTTACCTCAGGCGCAAGGCCGAGCGCAAATGCCGTCTACCACCATCATGCCGCAGAACTTACTGAATCAGCTTCCAGTTTTTGTAGAAAACCCGACGCAGGGTAAAGACCATCCCGGCAAACCCCGCGATCACGGCGTTGAGCACCAAGGGTACGGGTGTTGGCCGCACGATATCGATAAACAGGCAGTAACGCTTTGCGTCGTTTTTGTTGAAGGACGCGTGCATCAACGTGTCATCGAAGATGAACAGCGGGTCGTCGTGCCAGTAATGCTTGTGCTTGCCCACCTGGATGTAGACGCCGTCGTGATGGGGCGCCGGGGCCATGTTGTAGAGCACACGGAACATCATGCGCAGCGGGCCGAAGTGAAACGAGGTGGAGCGGTTTTCGTTGAATACCGAGACACCGATGGTCTTCACGAACGGCAGCTTTTCGCGCAGTTGCGGGATATCCAGGGTGGTCTCGATCGACCGCCCATACCACTGGAAGAACAACATGCCGCGCTTTTTCTCGGCCATCCGCTCATCCAGGTAGCCGATGATCTCATCCTTGTGGGCCATGGCATCGTTGATCACTTGTTGCAGGTCTTCACGCCAGGCCGGTGGCAGGTCGCGCATCGTATAAACGTGGCGGTTGCGCGAGCTCAGCAGGTCGAACAGCGTGTTGAACGGCGCCAGCAGCCAGGTGTTGCGGCCGCTGCCGACAAAGTATTTCTTGATCGTGGGCGCGTCGTACAAACCGTTGCGTAGGAAATCGTAGATACCGCAGACCAGCACCAGGCAGAGAAACACCAGCGTGGTTTCAGGGAATACATCGATAATCAGCAGTACGCCGAGTACCCAGGCGACCGAGATCGCCTTTTTACGCAAAGCAGGCTTGTTCATGACACAGCTCCAGGAGGGCGCCATTCGACAGGTCCGGATCCCTGGCTGCGAGTGGTGGGGGTTTTGAAACATATTGAAACAACTACGTCATGATAAGGCGTTCTGCGGCGGATTGGCGTTTTAAATAGTGCGAAATTGTGAAGGCATTACGCAGATTTGCACGGTGTGAACGCTGTGTGGGATTGGATTTTGTAAACAGAACATTTGCGACTATCGTGACGCTTCGGTTTTTCAGGCGTCATAGACCGGTACGATTAAGTTGAATGGCCACCACTGGCCTTCGGCACCTTGGAAGAGGCAGAAATTTTATGATCATCAAACCGCGGGTTCGTGGCTTTATCTGTGTGACCGCTCACCCTGTTGGCTGTGAAGCGAACGTCAAGGAACAGATCGACTACGTGACTCAACACGGCGTCATCGAAAGCGGCCCGAAAAAGGTGCTGGTTCTCGGCGCTTCCACCGGCTACGGCCTGGCCGCGCGCATCAGTGCTGCGTTTGGCTGCGGCGCCGACACCCTGGGCGTGTTTTTTGAGAAAGAAGGCGAAGAAGGCAAGCTGAGTTCCGCCGGCTGGTACAACAGCGCCGCGTTCGAGAAGTTTGCCGTTGAAAAAGGCCTGTACGCCAATAGCATCAATGGCGACGCGTTTTCCGACGAGATCAAGCGCCTGACCATCGAAACCATCAAGAAAGACCTGGGCAAGATCGACCTGGTGGTCTACAGCCTGGCCGCGCCACGCCGTACCGACCCGCAAGGCGTGGTGCACAACTCCACCCTCAAGCCGATCGGCAAGGCTGTGACCCTGCGCGGGATCAACACCGACAAGGGCGTTGTAGTCGACACCACCCTGGAACCTGCCACCCAGGAAGAAATCGACGGCACCGTCAAAGTGATGGGCGGCGAAGACTGGCAGCTGTGGATCGACGCGCTGCGTGACGCCGATGTGCTGGCCGAAGGCGCCAAGACCACCGCGTTCACCTACCTTGGCGAGAAGCTGACCCAGGACATCTACTGGAACGGCTCCATCGGCGAAGCCAAGAAAGACCTCGACAAGAAAGTCCTGACCCTGCGTGACAACCTCGCTGCGCTGAAAGGCGACGCCCGTGTGTCGGTACTCAAGGCCGTGGTCACCCAGGCCAGCTCGGCGATCCCGATCATGCCGCTGTACCTGTCGCTGCTGTTCAAGGTGATGAAAGAGCAGGGCACCCACGAAGGTTGCATCGAGCAGGTCTACGGCCTGTTCAAGGACAGCCTGTACGGCAGCCAGCCGAAACTCGACGCCGACGGCCGCCTGCGCGCCGACCTGGCCGAGCTGGAACCGAAGGTTCAGGACGCCGTCGCGGCGCTGTGGAACCAGGTCACCGACGACAACGTCAACGAGATCAGCGACTTTGCCGGCTACAAGGCGGAGTTCCTGCGCCTGTTCGGCTTTGAGATCGACGGCGTGGACTACGAGGCTGACGTGAACCCGACTGTGAAGATCAATGGCCTGATCCAGGCCTGAACACCCCGTTAATAAATGTGGGAGGGGCGGTGCGACGATTCGACTTGCCCCCGATGGCGGAGTGTCAGTCAGCCTATGTATGACTGACACACTGCCATCGGGGGCAAGCCCCTCCCACATTTTTGCTTTGCATACACATTGTTACCGCGCCCACTTTTCCATCGCGAAATCCACAAACGCTCGCAGCTTCGGCAAGCGATAGCGGTCCTGGCGATACAGCAGGTGCATCGGCCGGCTGGGCAGTTGGTATTCGGTCAACAAGGCCACCAGCTTGCCGCTCTCCAGATCTGGTTGCACCAATGCATCGGCCAGCATGATGATGCCCATGCCGTTTACGGCCGCCTGGCGCAAGCCTTGCGAACTGTTGATGGTCAATGAGCCAGACACCGGAACCTCCACCTCACCGCCCTCGCCAGTCATGCGCCAGAGTTTATCGGTATCACGCCAGTTGTCGGTCGCAGGGTAAGCGAACGCCAGGCAGTCGTGATGCTGCAGCTGCTCGGGCGTTTGCGGCGTGCCACGTCGCGCCAGGTAGGCAGGAGATGCGCAGAGGGTGAGGGTGTACGCTTGCATGGGCCTGGCGATCAGGCTGGAGGTTTCCAGTTCGCCGAGCCGGATCGCCACGTCGAAGCCGCTGTCGACCAGGTCCACGCGCTCATTGCTCAGCTCTACGTACAGGTTGATCTGCGGGTAGCGCTGGGAAAATTCGCTCAGCGCGGGTGTCAGCCGTTCGGTGCCGAACACCGGTGGGGCGGTGATGCGCAGGGTGCCCTTGGGCACGTCGCTGTGGGCTTGCTCGGCGAGTTGTTCGGAGTCGGCCACCAGCCCCAGCACTTCCAGGCAGCGCTGGTAATACTGCCCGCCAAATTCCGTAAGGCTTTGTTTGCGCGTGGTGCGCTTGAGCAGGCTGACGCCCAGGCGCTGTTCGAGGGCGCGCAGGTGGTTGCCGACCATGGTGGTCGACATCCCGCAGGCGTGGGCCGCCGCCGTCATGCTGCCGGCCTCGACCACTTTTACGTACACCGACATTGCCTGGAACAAATCCATTATCAAGCCCTGGTTTAAAGTCATTGCAGGAAAGCACAGTTTATCCAGCTGAGGTGGCTAACGATACTTCAACCACCCTTACGCTGCACTGGAGCCTGCCACCATGACCGCCGCCTGCCTGATGACCACTTATCAACCCATGGCCTTGAGTTTTACCCGTGGCCTGGGCACGCGCCTGTGGGACAAGCAAGGCCGCGAATACCTGGACGCGGTGGCCGGCGTGGCGGTGACCAACGTCGGGCACTCTCATCCGAAACTGGTGACAGCCATCAGCGAACAGGCTGGCTTGCTGTTGCACACGTCCAACCTCTACAGCATTGACTGGCAACAGCGCCTGGCCCAGCGCCTGGCCCAGTTATCCGGCCTGGACCGCGCTTTCTTCAATAACTCCGGCGCCGAAGCCAATGAGACCGCGCTGAAACTGGCGCGCTTGCACGGTTGGAAAAAAGGCATTGAGGAGCCCTTGGTGGTGGTGATGGAGAATGCCTTTCATGGCCGCACCTTAGGCACTATGGCGGCCAGCGATGGGCCATCGGTGCGCCTTGGCTTCCAGCGCTTGCCGGGGGATTTTCTCAAGGTCAGGTTTGGTGACCTGGCGGCGATTGAGGCGCTCACCGAGGCATTCGGCGCGCGTATCGCGGCGGTCCTGCTGGAGCCCATCCAGGGCGAAAGTGGCGTGCTCCCCGCGCCTCCCGGGTATTTGCAGGCCCTGCGCGACCATTGCACACGCCACGGCTGGCTGATGATGCTCGACGAAATCCAGACCGGCATCGGCCGCACCGGCCGCTGGTTTGCCTTTCAGCATGAAGGCATCGTGCCAGATGTGATGACCCTGGCCAAAGGCCTCGGCAATGGCGTGCCCATCGGCGCCTGCCTGGCCCGTGCCGCCGTGGCCCAGCTGTTTACTCCAGGCAGCCATGGCAGCACGTTCGGCGGAAACCCGCTGGCCTGTCGGGTCGGCTGCACAGTGCTGGACATTATCGAAGAGCAAGGCCTGTTGCAGAACGCCGCACAACAGGGGGAACGCCTGCTGGCGCGCTTGCGCATGGAGCTGGCTGACCACCCGCGGGTACTGGCGATTCGCGGGCAAGGCCTGATGATCGGTATCGAACTGGCCAGCCCTTATCGCGACCTGGCGCAGCGTGCCGCCGAGGAATATGGACTGTTGATTAACGTGACGCGGGGGAAAGTCATTCGCCTGCTGCCACCGCTGACCCTGGATGCAAAAGAAGTCGAGATGATCGTAAGGGCCATCACCCGACTACTGGATTGAAACCCGATCAAAATGTGGGATTTCACAGGCCTGGGCCATTCAGCCATTCTTGATTCATGGTTTGTGTATCTCCCAGGTACTCCAGCAACCACGCCATGGCCGGGGACAGCTTGTTCTGTGCCCAGGCCACGCACGACGGGCTGGCGGGGAAGGGCCGGGTCAGTTGCAACGCCACCAGCTCACCGCGCTCGATCCACGGCAGCACCTGATGCGCCGGCGCCATGCCGACGCACAGGCCGTCGCGCAGGCAGTCGATGGCCGAAGCCCAGTTGGGCACCACCAGGCGGCGCTGGTTATCCAGGGTCCAGGTGTCGCGCTTGGGCAGGTTGCGTGACGTGTCGGTCATGCACAGCGAGGCGAAGGGCCGCAGTTGGTCGTCACTGAGCAAGCCTTCCACGCTCGCCAACGGGTGCCGCGCGCTGACCACACACAGCCAGTTCAACAAGCCCATATCGCGAAACGTAAAGTGGCTGGCCACCGGCACCGCGCTGGTGGCGCCGATCACAATGTCGGTGCGCTCATCCGCCAGGGCATCCCACACGCCGTTATACACCTCATATTCCAGCAGCAATTCCACCTCCGGGAACTGCCGATAGAAATCCAGCACCAACTGCCGGCAGCGTTGGGGCTTGACGATGGAGTCCACCGCCACCTTCAACTGGCCGCTCCAGCCATTGGCTACCTGCTGGCACAAGCGCCGCGTACCGAGCATTTTTTTCATCACGCCACGGGCTTCGTCTATAAATAGACGGCCGGCCGGGGTCAGTTCGACGTCGCGATGGCGCCGCACAAACAGTGGCACCGCCAGCCATTCCTCGAGTTGACGCACGGTGTAGCTGATGGCCGACGGCACGCGGTGCAATTCCTGGGCGGCGGCGCTGAAGCTGCCATGGCGCGCCACGGCATCGACTACATCCAGGGAATATTCAGACCACATAGCAGTTGCCTTCAAAATTATTGATAAGAGCGCCCAATTATTCTCGCTTCACACAAAATCTGTCAGCTTCATAATAGGCGCCAGTCAGCAAATAGTTTGATGGCAGTACCTACAAGGCTTCAATGAAAAATTCTTTTGGTTTCACCTGGTATCTGGCGGGGCTGAGCATGCTCGGTTATCTGGCCATGGACATGTACTTGCCGGCGTTCGGCGCCATGGGCGAGCAATTGCAGATTGGCGCGGGCGCGGTGGGTGCCAGCTTGAGTATTTTCCTCGCCGGCTTCGCCGTGGGGCAGTTGCTCTGGGGGCCGTTGTCCGACCGGCTGGGGCGCAAGCCGATCCTGCTCGCGGGCCTCGGTTTGTTTGTGCTCGGCTGTGCAGGGATGTTCTGGGTCGAGACGGCGCCGCAGTTGCTGGCCCTGCGTTTTATGCAGGCGATTGGCGTGTGTTCCGCCGCTGTGAGCTGGCAGGCGCTGGTGATCGATCGCTACCCGGCGGACAAGGCGCACCGCGTGTTCGCCAGCATCATGCCGCTGATGTCGTTGTCGCCAGCACTGGCGCCGCTGCTGGGCGCGATGGTGTTGAATCACTTTGGCTGGCAGGCGATCTTCGGCGTGTTGTTGGGGGCGTCGCTGCTGTTGCTGGTGCCGACGTTGTTCCTGCGCCCTTTGCCGAAAAGCCCTACGCAAGCGCCAGCACGCCTGGGTTATGCGCAGTTGCTCACCTCCCGGGTATTCACCGGCAATGTGATGATCTTCGCCGCGTGCTCGGCCAGTTTCTTCGCCTGGCTCACCGCGTCGCCCTTTATCCTTGGCGACATGGGCTACAGCCCGAATGACATCGGGCTGAGCTATGTGCTGCCAACCCTGGCTTTCTTGATCGGCGGCTACAGCTGCCGCAGCGCCTTGCAGCATTTCCAGGGCAAGACACTGCTGCCCTGGCTGCTGCTGGCCTATTGCATCAGCATGCTGGCGTTGTACCTGGTCGCGACCTTGACTGTGCCGAGCCTCACCACCCTGCTGATTCCGTTCTGCCTGATGGCGTTGGTCAACGGCGCCAGCTACCCGATTGTGGTGGCGAATGCGCTGATGCCGTTTGCGGAAAATTCCGGCAAGGCGGCGGCACTGCAAAACACCCTGCAACTGGGTTTGTGCTTTCTCAGCAGCCTGCTGGTGTCGTCGATGCTGGAGCAGCCGTTGCTGATCACCGTGATTGTGATGCTGGCGACCGCGCCGTTGGCGGTGTTGGGTTATTGGCTGGCGCGGCCCAAGGTGGATGGCTCCCAGATGGCCACTGAGCTGGAGTGATAATACATTTTAAAATGTGGGAGGGGCGGTGCGACGATTCGACTTGCCCCTTCCTACATTTTGACCGTGTTTCATCGGGGGTTAGAAGGTGACTTCCATGTTGACCGTTGGTGTGGAGGTCCGGGTACCCCGACCGCCATCCACACCGAATTTGTTATGCCAGTACTCGTAACCCACCCCCAGGTACAGGTTCGGCTTCACGCTTTTACCTGGCCGCACCGCCACCATCAGCGCCGTGCGCATCAGCGCTTCCGGCGCAGTATCACGGCCATGGTAGTCCTCGCCTTTTTCCCCGACGTAGTTGATGAACCCCTGGAATTTCGCCCCATGGTTGGCGATCTCGAACGGGCGCATCCACGTCAGGTTGAGCATATAGGTGTCGTCAAAGGTGTGGTTTGACTCCTGTGCACCGGGGATGCCGGTGTGGTTGCGTTCCTTGTAGTACATCAGGCTCAGGTCCAGCACCCCGACAGTGTTGAACTTCAAGGTGGGGCCGAGCACCAGTGCGCGCTTTTTCGCCGAGGCGAAGTTGTTGTTGCGGTTGGCGTCGAAGCCCAGGGTCAGCGCGTAATCCTTGATCAACCCCGTGCCCTGCGGCTGATCGAATACGCGCGATGCGTATAGCTGATGCCGGTACACCGCATACACCTCGCTGCCACCGTGATCGGTGCCCTTGCGCGGGTCACGGCTGTCGGACAGAAACACGTCCAGGTTGAGGAAATTGCTGCCGTAGCGGTAGCCGCTGGCGTGGGTGAAGCTGTAAATGCGCTTGCTGAAGTCGTCGGGGTTATTCGGGTTGGTGAACTGCTGGCCGTAGCGAAAACCGACGCTGTTGTTCATCCATTCCACCGCGACAGCCTCCCCGCCGCCGAGAAGGGTGAGTGCAACGGTTGCGCCCTGTAATGCCTTTTTCATGGTTCTGATCCTTTGGCGTTCTGGCTCATCACGGCCGGATTATTTTTGTAACGCCGACGGAGGGTATCTTGTTCGATTGATTGTATACAACTCTATGGACATCTAGTCCTAACATTGCATACAGTGGCCGCACAACAAAAACAGAGAACCCCTCACCATGACTATCCCGAAGGCGTCACCGCAGCGGCCAGAAGATGAGAATCTCGGCGTCGCCGCCAACATGGCTTATGGCCTGCAGCATGTGCTCACCATGTACGGAGGCATCGTCGCGGTACCGTTGATCGTCGGCCAAGCGGCGGGTTTGTCGCCGGCGGATATCGGTCTGTTGATTGCCGCGTCGCTGTTTGCCGGTGGCTTGGCCACGCTGTTGCAAACCCTTGGGTTGCCGTTTTTTGGCTGTCAGCTGCCGTTGGTGCAGGGCGTTTCGTTTGCCGGTGTGGCGACCATGGTGGCGATTGTCGGCAGCGACGGCGCCGGCGGGGTGCCGGCGATTCTCGGGGCGGTGATGGCCGCGTCGTTGATCGGTTTGCTGATCACGCCGATATTTTCGCGGATTACCAAGTTTTTCCCGCCGCTGGTCACCGGCATTGTGATCACCACCATCGGCCTCACCCTGATGCCGGTGGCGGCACGCTGGGCCATGGGCGGCAATAGCCGCGCGGCGGATTTCGGCAGCATGCCCAATATCGGCCTGGCGGCGCTGACCCTGGTGCTGGTGCTGTTATTGAGCAAAATCGGCAGCGCCACCATCTCGCGCCTGTCGATCCTGCTGGCGATGGTGATCGGTACCGTGATTGCCGTGTTTCTGGGCATGGCCGACTTCTCCGGCGTGGCTCAGGGGCCGATGTTCGGGTTTCCCACGCCATTCCATTTCGGCATGCCGACCTTTCATATCGCGGCGATCATTTCCATGTGCATCGTGGTGATGGTGACCCTGGTGGAAACCTCGGCGGATATCCTGGCGGTGGGTGAAATCATCGACACCAAGGTCGACTCCAAGCGCCTGGGCAACGGCCTGCGCGCCGATATGCTGTCGAGTATGTTTGCGCCGATCTTCGGCTCGTTCACCCAGAGCGCGTTCGCCCAGAACGTTGGCCTGGTGGCGGTGACTGGGGTGAAGAGCCGCTTTGTGGTGGCCACGGGCGGGCTGTTTTTGGTGATCCTCGGCCTGCTGCCATTCATGGGCCGGGTGATTGCGGCGGTGCCCACCTCGGTGCTGGGCGGTGCCGGGATCGTGCTGTTCGGTACGGTAGCGGCCAGCGGTATTCGCACGCTGTCCAAGGTGGATTACCGCAACAACATGAACCTGATCATTGTGGCAACGAGCATCGGTTTCGGCATGATCCCCATCGCCGCGCCGAGTTTCTACGACCATTTCCCCAGCTGGTTCGCGACCATTTTCCATTCGGGCATCAGTTCGTCGGCGATCATGGCGATCCTGCTGAACCTGGCGTTCAACCACTTCACCGCGGGTAACTCGGACCAGCAGTCAGTGTTTGTCGCGGGGACCGAGCGCAGCTTGTGCTTCCGCGATGTGTCGGAGTTGCGTGATGGGGATTACTTCAAAGGCGGCAAGTTGTTCGATGCCGAGGGCAGGGAGATTCCGCTGGTGGCGGATGCTCCAAGAAAGACCGCAAAGGCCGAAACCACAGAGGTCTGAAAATGTGCGAGGAGCAGTGCGACGATTCGACTTGCCCCTCCCACATTTGAATTCAGCCGATCTCAGCCGGCCTTGAGTGCTTTGTAAGGCACCGAACACACCTCATCCAGAAACTTCACCACTGTCCCCATGCACGCCTGGCGTTCTTCCACGTGGGGCATGTGGCTGGAGTCTTCAAACAGCGCCCAGCGCACGTCGGCGATTTCCTCCAGGAACGGCTTGACCACCAGCGGCGTGGCCTCATCATGCCGACCGGAAATCACCAAGGTGGGCACATTGATCGCCGACAGACGGCCAATCGACTTCCAATCCTTCAGGCTGCCGATTACATGGAATTCGGTGGGGCCGCTCATGGCGTGGTACACCGTGGGGTCCGAATCAACCTGGGCAAAGGTGCGCGCCACTTCTTCCGGCCAAGGGTTGACCCGGCACACGTGGTGGTCATAGAACACCCGCGAGGCGGTGAGGTATTCCGGGTCCTGATAGGTGCCCAGGGCTTCATGCTTGAGCAGGGTTTCATGCACGCCTTCGGGCAATAACTTGCGCAGGCGGTTGGCTTCGCTGACCCAGGTGCGCATGCACGTCGGCGCGTTGGCCGGGATGAACGCGCGCAGGCCCTTGGGCTGCAGAATCGCGTGCTCACTGCCGAGCATGCCGCCCCACGACTGGCCGAGGATCGCGTAGTTATCGCTGATTTGCAGGTGATCCAGCAGGTTATCCAATTCTTTCAGGAATAGCTCGACGGTCCAGAAGGACGGGGCTTTTTCGGGCAAATGAGTGGAGCGGCCGTTGCCCAACTGGTCGTAGTGGATCACGGCGTGGCCGCTGGCGGCGACGTCTTTGAACGCATCGACATAGTCATGGGTGCAGCCGGGGCCGCCGTGGATGACCACCAGGGGGGTGAGGCCGCTTGAGAGGTCACCGGTCACGCGGTACCAGGTCTGGTGGTCGCCAAACGCCGCATACCCTTCGCGGATTTTTTCGATGAATTCCATTTCGTACCCTGCTCTGAAAAAAAAGATCAGGGTTACGATAAACCGTGCGCGACATTCAGGTAACTAGCAAAACAGCTAGGTTTTTCCGCGGTTCAGTCTTCGAGCAGGCGGTAATGGGTGGCGCGGACCACCGCCTGTACGCGATTCCTGGCCCCCAGTTTGTGCATCGCCGAGGCCAGGTGCAGGGTGACCACTGCCAGGGAGCGGCTCAATTGGGTGGCGATTTCGGCGGCGGTGAGGCCGTCGGCCGCCCATTTGAGGCACTCGCGTTCGCGTTTAGTCAGGTGAATATGCGGGTAGGTGCGTAGCTCTTTACTGAACAACGGGTAGGCCGCTTCCTGCAAGGCATGGGAAATCAGGCTGAAATCCGACAGGGTCTTCTGCACATCCCGCAACACGGTGCGGGCTGTGCCGGTACGCAGGCCCGTCAGCGACGCGAAGCCGCCACGGGGCAAATGCATTGGCACGCTCACGCCGCAGGTCAGTTGCTGGTCATGCAGGTAGGAGGACACCGGGGCGTGGCAAGGGTCGATGATCTTTTGCAGGGCCGTATCGGCCTTGGCCTCGTAGGACCACACAAACGGCGACACCGTACTCAGCGCCAGGTGTTGCACCGGGTCGATCTGGTAGTAGCCTTGGCTGCACCATAATGCGTGCCAGTCGGGCGGGGTATTGCGCAATTCCAGCACCGAGGGGGTGATCAATGCACCTTCCTGGTCGATCGGCACCGGGGTGTAGTCATAGACCAGTGCGTCGAAGCCCAACTGCTGGGCGAGGATAAAACTGTTGTCCATCTGCTCATCCAGGCTCCTGCCCGGCATCAGACGATTGTTGAAGGCAGTTAGCTTGGCCAGCATCCGTTCTGCTCCCGAATTCATTTGAATCTCGACTTGCTGCAAGTAGAATGCCACGCCCCGGCGAAGGACTGCCAGGCCAAACCTATAAGAAATACTAGGTTATGGACGCACGGCTTCCTCGGTAGTGTTGGCCTGATAAACGGCCGCTACCTGCCAGGCCGATACAACACAAGGAATGTATGCATGTGGCGTGAAATTGCCCCCGACCAGCAGTACAACGTGCAAGTCGATGGCCATAACCTCGTGGTCTACAGCTTTGGCGAAGGCGATGAGGTGCTGCTGTGCCTCAACGGCGGGCCGGGCCTGCCGTGTGACTACTTGCGCGACGCCCATGGCTGGCTCAAGGACCATAACCTGCGAGTGGTTGCATTCGACCAGCTTGGCACTGGCGCTTCTGCCAGACCAACCGACATTTCCTTGTGGGAAATAGGCCGTTATGTCGAAGAAGTCGAAACCGTGCGCCAGGCCCTGGGCCTTGGCCGTGTGCATCTGCTCGGGCATTCCTGGGGCGGCTGGCTGGGTATCGAGTACGCCATTCACTATCCCGACGCGCTGAA
This sequence comes from Pseudomonas sp. S09G 359, assembly GCF_002843605.1. Taxonomy (NCBI): domain Bacteria; kingdom Pseudomonadati; phylum Pseudomonadota; class Gammaproteobacteria; order Pseudomonadales; family Pseudomonadaceae; genus Pseudomonas; species Pseudomonas sp. S09G 359. The sequence continues at coordinate 1,819,747 of NZ_CP025263.1, forward strand.
AAGCCTGATCCTGGAAAACACCGTGGGTGACATTCCACACCTGTCCCAGGAGTTGGAGCGCCTGCGCGGCGCCCTCGGCAGCGAAACCGTGGCCATGATGCAACGCCATGAAGCCATGGGCACCCTGGACCACCCCCAGTACCAGGCCGCAATCACCTTGCTCAACTATCGCCACGTATGCCGCCTGGACGAATGGCCCGAGCCGGTCAAGCGCTCCCTCGGCGATTGGAACATGGGGCCCTACGAAACCATGCAGGGCCCCAACGAATTCCTCTACGTCGGCAACCTCAAGGATTGGAACCGCATCAAGGAGATGGCCGACTTCAGGATGCCGATGCTGATCACCACCGGCCAGCACGACGAACTCACCCCGGCCTGCGCCATGCGCATGAAGATGGCGGCCCGGCACGCCGAGTTGCATGTATTCCCCAACAGCAGCCATATGCCGTTTTATGAAGAGCCCCAGGCGTATTTTCCGGTGCTGCTGGACTTTCTCGCTCGTCATCGAGGCTGACGGATGAACCTGGCGCGCTACCGTTTTGTATTGTCCCGGCCGCTGCAATTGCTGCCGGTGCTGTTTGGCATCAGCCTGATTACCTTTGTGCTGGTGCGCTCGATCCCCGGTGACCCGGCGCGTGCCCTGCTGGGCTCACGCAGCACGCCGGACGCCTTGCTGAAAATCCGCGCCCAGTACGGCCTCGACCAGCCGTTGTGGCTGCAATATTTCTACTTTCTGAAAAACCTGCTCAAGGGCGACCTCGGCCAGTCGCTGCTGTACAAGGTCGATGCCTTGAAGCTGATCGTCACGCGTATCGAACCGACCCTGGTGCTGGTGCTCGGCAGTGTGCTGCTGGCGTTGCTGATCGCGGTGCCGCTGGCCACCGTGGCGGCGCGCAATAAAGGCGGTTGGGCAGATAACCTGATCCGCGTGTTCACCACCGTCGGCCTGGGCATGCCGGCGTTCTGGCTGGGCTTGATGCTGATCCTGTTGTTCAGTGTGCAGTGGGGCCTGTTCCCCGTGTCCGGCTATGGGCGGACCGTGTTGGACAAGGCCCACCACATGCTGTTGCCCTGCCTGACCATCGCCCTCGCGCTGTCGGCAGTGCTGGTGCGCAACCTGCGGGCCAGCATGTTGATGGAGTTGCAGGCTGATCACGTGACCGCTGCCCGGGCGCGCGGGCTGTCCGAGGCGGCTGTATTCCGGCGCCATGTGTTGCCTAACTCGCTGGTGCCGGCGGTCAACCTGCTGGCGGTGAATATCGGCTGGTTGATCAGTGGCACGGTGGTGATTGAAAGCCTGTTCGCCATTCCCGGCATCGGCCAGTTGCTGGTGCGTGGCATTTTCACCCGTGACTACATGGTGGTGCAGGGCGTGGCCATGGTGCTGGCCTGTGCGACGGTGGTGGTCAACTTTATCGCCGATGTGGTGACGGTGGCCCTGGACCCGCGGGTGAAGATGCAATGAGCAGCCGCCCGTTGATTGCCCCGTGGCGCTTGCGCCTGCGCTTTGGTTTTCGCAATGGCCGCCTGACCGCCGCCTGGGGCCTGTTGATTCTCTTGGTGTGGTTGGCCCTCGCTGTGTTTGCGCCATGGATCGCGCCGTATGACCCGATTGCGCAGAACACCGATTTGAGTTTGCTCGGGCCGAGCCTCGCGCATCCCTTCGGCACAGACAACTACGGCCGGGACATTCTGTCGAGGGTGATCTGGGGCGCGCGGATCGACCTGCAACTGGCCGTCGTCGGGGTGATTTTCCCGTTCATGATCGGCACGTTTATCGGCGCGGTGTCCGGTTATATCGGCGGGCGTTTCGACAGTTTCTGCATGCGTGTGATTGACGTGATCCTGGCGTTCCCGTTCCTGGTGTTGATGCTGGCGATCATGGCCATCCTTGGCCCGGGCTTGCAGAGCTTTTATATCGCCATGGCGCTGGTGGGCTGGGTGTCGTATGCGCGGCTGATCCGCTCGCAGATCCTGGTGCTCAAGGAAAGCGACTTTGCCCTGGCCGCCAAGAGCCTGGGCTTTGGCCATGGGCGCATTCTGTTTCGTCACCTGTTGCCTAACGCCATGTTCGGTTCGATTGTGTTTTCCATGTCGGACGCGGTGCTGGTGCTGCTCAACGGCGCGGCCGTGAGCTACCTGGGCCTTGGCGTGCAACCGCCGACCGCCGAGTGGGGCACGATGGTCGCCGAAGGGCAGGCGTTCATCACCACCGCCTGGTGGATCTGCACCTTTCCAGGCCTGGCTATCGTAACCCTGGCCATGGGCTTCAGCCTGTTGGCCGATGGCGTGGCCCAAGTGCTGGGGGATCGCGCATGAGTCTGTTGCAGGTCCGGGACCTGAGCGTAATCGCCAACAGCACCGGGCGCGATGTGACCCTGGTCGACCGCGTGTCCTTCGACCTGGCCGAAGGCGAAATCCTCGGCCTGGTGGGTGAGAGCGGTTCGGGCAAGACCATGGCCTGTCGCGGCCTGATGCGTTTGCTGCCGTCGCCGAGCCTGCGGGTGCAAGGCGGCGCAGTACGGCTGGCCGGCCAGGATCTGTTGCAACTGGACGATGCCGGCATGCGCGCCGTGCGCGGCGGGCAACTGGGCATGATTTTCCAGAACCCCAGCAGCCATCTGGACCCGCTGATGCGCATCGGCGAGCAGATTGCCGAGGGCATCCGCCTGCATCAAGGGGCATCGAAAAAAGACGCGCGCCGGCAGGCCATCGAGGTGCTGCGCCAGGTCGGTATTCCTGACCCCCAGGCGCGGGTCGACAACTACCCCCACGAGTTTTCCGGCGGCATGCGCCAGCGCGCGATGATCGCCGTGGCCCTCGGCTGCAACCCTAAAGTGCTGATCGCCGACGAGCCGACCACGGCCCTGGATGTGACCGTGCAGGCGCAGATCTTGCGGTTGCTGCTGGACCTGCGCGACCAGCGCGGCCTGTCGATCATCATGATCACCCACGACCTTGGCGTGGTGGCGCAGACCTGTGACTCCATCGCGGTAATGTACGCCGGGCGCCTGTGCGAACACGGCAGCAAGTACGAGCTGTTGGCCCATCCGCAGCACCCTTACACCGCCGGCCTGATCGACTGCCAGCCGGCCCACAGCAGCGGGCACGCATTGCTGCGCACCATCCCTGGCCAGCCACCGTTGCTGGATGCATTACCGGCCGGTTGCCGCTTCAACCCGCGCTGCCCGCAGGTGGGCGCGTTATGTACCGAGGTGCTGCCGGAAGGCGCGCGCGTCGCCTGTCATTACCCGCTGGGAGTGCACCCATGAGCCTGTTGCAAATCAAGGACCTTGAAGTGCGCTTCGCGGCGTCCGGCAGCGGCCTGTTTGGCTTGAACAAACAGTGGGTGAGGGCGGTGAACGGCGTGTCGCTGAACCTGGCCGCCGGTGAAACCCTGGGCCTGGTCGGTGAGTCCGGCAGTGGTAAAAGCACCCTGGGCCGGGCGATTTTGCACCTCAACCCGATCAGCGCCGGGCAGGTGTTGTTTGACGGTATCGACATGGCCCACGGCAGCGCCATCGACATCGCCCGCCTGCGGCATGAAACCGCGATGATCTTCCAGGACCCTTACGCAGCACTGAACCCGCGCCACACCATCGGCGAAACCATCGCCGAAGTGCTAAGGGTGCAGCGCAAAGTCAGCCCGCAGCAAATCCCGGCGCGCGTGGTTGAGCTGCTCGACCTGGTAGGCCTGCGCCCCGAGCTGGCCGGGCGTAAACCCGGCTCCCTCAGCGGCGGCCAATGCCAGCGCGTGGGGATCGCTCGGGCATTGGCGGTGGAGCCGCGCCTGATCATCGCCGATGAATGCGTGGCGGCGCTGGATGTGTCGATCCAGGGCCAGATCATCAACCTGTTGCTGGAACTGCAACAGCGCATGAACCTGGCGATCCTGTTTATCGCCCATGACCTGGCCATCGTGCGCCGCCTGTGCGATCGCGTGGCGGTGATGTACCTGGGCAAGATCGTCGAAGAAGGCCCGGTGGAAGCGGTGTTTAGCGCGCCACGCCATCCGTACACGGCGGCGTTGATCCAGGCGATTCCCGAGATTGATCCGCATCGGCCGTTGCCTACTGAGCCTTTGCCGGGTGAGCCACCGAGCCCACTGAATTTGCCTACAGGCTGTGCCTTTCACCCGCGTTGCCGGCATGCCCGGGCCATGTGTTCCGTGGTGTTGCCGCCGACCCATTTCCTGCACGAGCATCGATACAGTTGCGTGCTTGAAGAACCTTTGCTTTAACCCTCTGCCATTCATTAACAAGGAGTTGTGATATGCAATCGCGCCACTTGAAGTTGCTTGCCGCCGCTACGTTAACCGCTTGGTCGCTGACCGCCGGCTTCGCCCAGGCCGCCGGCGTCCTGACCATCGGCTGCCGTGAAGACAGCACCACGTTCGACCCGATCAAAAGCGCGCAAAACCGCGACACCTGGGTGTTCGCCAACGTCTACGACACCCTGGTACGCGTGGACAACCTGGGCACCAAGATGGAGCCGGGCCTGGCTGAAAGCTGGGAGATCTCCAAGGACGGCCTGACTTACACTTTCAAGCTGCGTGATGCGAAATTCTCCGATGGCTCGGCGATCACCGCCGCCGACGCGGCGTTCAGCCTGTTGCGCATCCGCGACAACAAAGCCTCGCTGTGGGCCGACCCCTTCAACCTGATCAACACCGCCAAGGCCGCCGACCCGAAAACCCTGGTGGTCACGCTCAAGACTCCAGCCGTAGCTTTCCTCTCGCAACTGGCGTCGCCGACGGTGTCGATCCTGTCGGAAAAAGCCATGACCAAAATGGGCGAAGACGCTTACTCGGAAAACCCGGTGACGTCCGGCGCGTTTACCGTGGACGAATGGCGCAAGGGCGATCGGGTAATCCTGAAAAAGAACCCGAATTTCTGGCAGGCCAACAAGGTCAGCCTGGATGGCGTGGAGTGGGTGTCGGTGACCGACGACAACACACGCATGCGCATGGTGCAGAACAACGAACTGGACACGGCGATCTTCGTACCGTTCTCGCGGGTTGAAGAGCTGAAGAAAGACAAGAACGTGGTGATCCACTCCGACCCGTCCACCCGTGAAGATCACCTGCTGATCAACCACGAACACGGCCTGCTGGCCAAGCCGGAAGTGCGCCAGGCGCTGGACATGGCGATCGACAAGCAATCGCTGGTCAAAACCGCCACGTACGGTCAGGGCACCGTGGCCTATTCCTACATCCCGAAGGGCTCGCTGTACCACTACGCCAACAACCTGCAACGCCCGTATGACCCTACCGAGGCCAAGAAGCTGCTGGCCGCTGCCGGTGCCAAGGACTTGAAGCTCAACTACGTGGTCAACGCCGGCAACGAAGCCGACGAGCAGATTGCGGTGATCATCAAGGACCAGTTGGCCAAGGTCGGCGTAACGGCCAACCTGCAGAAAGTCGACCCGACCCAAAGCTGGCAGATGCTGGTGGACGGTGAGTACGATATTTCGGTGATGTACTGGACCAACGACATCCTCGACCCGGACCAGAAAACCACCTTCGTGTTGGGCCACGACACCAACCAGAACTACATGACCCGCTACAAGAACGACAAGGTCAAGGATCTGGTGGCGGCGGCGCGCATCGAGGCCGACCCGGTCAAGCGTGAGCAGATGTATGTGGAATTGCAGAAACTGGCGAAACAGGATGTGAACTGGATTGATCTGTACTACAGCCCGTACATCAATATCTCACGCAAGAATGTGAGCAACTTCCTGCAGAACCCGTTGGGGCGCTTCACCCTTGAAGAAGTCGTGAAAAACTAAAATCCAGAGAACACTGCAATACAAAATGTGGGAGGGGGCTTGCCCCCGATGGCAGAGTGTCAGTCACTTAATAAGCAACTGAACCACAGCTATCGGGGGCAAGTCGAATCGTCGCACCGCCCCTCCCACATTTGATCTCTATTGTTTCAGGGATTACTGCGCATCAAACGCCTGCCCATTGATGCCGCTACTGTCCGGCCCCATCAGGTACAGGTACACCGGCATGATTTCTTCCGGGGTCGGGTTATCCGTCGGGTTCTCCCCCGGATACGCCTGGGCGCGCATGCTGGTGCGCGTAGCGCCTGGGTTGATGCTGTTGGCGCGAACCGGCGCAACCGTGTCCAGTTCGTCGGCCAGGGTTTGCATCAAACCTTCGGTGGCAAACTTCGACACCCCGTAAGCCCCCCAATACGCCCGACCCTTGCGCCCGACGCTGCTGGAGGTAAACACCACCGACGCGTCCTGGGACAATTTCAGCAGCGGCAGCAGCGTGGCTGTCAGCATGAACATCGCGTTGACGTTCACGTGCATCACCCGCATGAAATTCTCGCCGGACAACTGTTCGATCGGCGTGCGTGGGCCGATGATCGAGGCGTTGTGCAGCAGCCCGTCAAGGTGGCCGAATTCCTTTTCGATCATTGCGGCCAGCTCATCGTATTGATGGGGCAGGGCGGTCTCCAGGTTGAAGGGGATCACCACTGGCTGGGCGTGGCCGGCCGCTTCGATTTCGTCGTAGACCTGGGCCAGGTTGGCTTCGGTCTTGCCCAGCAACAGCACGGTGGCGCCATGGGCGGCATAGGTCTTTGCCGCCGCCGCGCCAATCCCGCGACCGGCGCCGGTCACCAGGATGACCCGGCCTTTGAGCAGTTCTGGACGTGCGGAGTAATCAAACATAAACATCCTCGACAGAATTCAGTAGGTGACCAGCACTCAGGCATTGCACAGATCTAAATGTGGGAGGGGGCTTGCCCCCGATGGCAGTGGATCAGTTAGCAGATACAGTGACTGACACTCAGCCATCGGGGGCAAGCCCCCTCCCACATTAGATCTTCAACAGTCAGTAAGATCAGTAAGCTCTTCGAGCAATCAGCAACTGCACAACGCGTTATCCAGCACCTTGCGCAACTCCAGCGGGTGGTCCACCACCACATCCGCACCCCAGTGGCGTGGGTTGTCATCCGGGTGGATGTAGCCGTAGGTGACCGCCGCCGTGCGGGTGCCGGCGTCGCGGCCGGACTCGATATCGCGCAGGTCATCGCCCACGAACAACACGCTGGCCGGGTCCAGGCCGAGCATCTTGCACGCCAGGATCATCGGCTCCGGGTCCGGTTTGCTGTTTTTTACGTGATCAGGGCAGATCAGCAGCGCCGAGCGCTCGGCCAGGCCCAGCTGCTGCATGATCGGCTCGGCAAAGCGCAGCGGCTTGTTGGTGACCACGCCCCACACCAACTTGGCTTTCTCGATGTCTTCCAGCAGCTCGGCCATGCCGTCGAATAGTTTGCTGTGGACCGCGCAGTCCTTGAGGTAGCGCTCGAGAAACTCCTGGCGCAGCTCCTCAAAGCCTGGCGACTCCGGGTCCATCGAAAAGGTCACGGCGACCATCGCCCGCGCACCGCCGGAGATTTCATCGCGGATGTGCTGGGGGTTGATCGGCGCCAGGCCACGGTCGGCGCGCATGGCCTGGCAAATGGCGATAAAGTCCGGCGCGGTGTCCAGCAGGGTACCGTCCATATCGAAGAGAACCGCTCGCAACTTCACAGGCTCACTCCTCGCGCAGGGTCTGGATCATGTAGTTGACGTCAACGTCGTTGGCCAGCTTGTAGTGCTTGGTCAGCGGGTTGTAGGTCAGGCCGATGATGTCTTTTACGCTGAGACCGGCCTGGCGGCTCCAGGCACCCAGCTCGGACGGGCGGATGAATTTCTTGAAGTCATGGGTGCCGCGCGGCAGCAACTTCATGATGTATTCGGCGCCGATGATCGCGAACAGGTAGGCCTTGGGGTTGCGGTTGATGGTGGAGAAGAACACCTGGCCGCCCGGCTTGACCATACGGAAGCAGGCGCGGATCACCGAAGACGGGTCCGGCACGTGTTCGAGCATCTCCAGGCAGGTCACCACGTCGAACTGTTCTGGCATCTCTTCGGCCAGGTCCTCGGCGGTGATCTGGCGGTATTCCACGTTCACGCCCGACTCCAGCTGGTGCAGTTGGGCCACGGCCAGCGGTGCTTCGCCCATGTCGATACCCATCACGGTGGCGCCGCGCTGGGCCATCGCTTCGCTGAGGATGCCGCCGCCGCAACCGACGTCCAGCACCTTCTTGCCGGCCAGGTTGACGCGTTCGTCAATCCAGTTGACCCGCAGGGGGTTGATGTCATGCAGGGGCTTGAATTCGCTCTCGCGGTCCCACCAGCGGTGAGCCAGGGCTTCGAATTTGGCGATTTCGGCGTGGTCGACGTTGCTCATGGTGAATCCTCTAAACCTGATAAATCGGTGTGTCGGTGCTGAACCCGCAGGTTCAACAGCGTCGTTATTCGTTGTGCCCGCTGATGCGTTGGCCCCAGGCAATGGCGGTGGCGGTCAACTGTTGCTCATCCATGCGGGTCAATTGCCGGTCGTCGAGCAACTGCTTGCCGGCGACCCAAAGGTGTTTCACGCAATCGCGCCCGGTGGCATATATAAGTTGTGAGACCGGATCGTAGATCGGTTGTTGCGCCAGCCCGGAAAGATCGAAGGCCACTATATCCGCGGCCTTGCCGACTTCCAGCGAGCCAATCTCGCTGTCCAGGCCCATGGCACGGGCACCGTTGAGCGTGGCCATGCGCAGGGCGCGGTGGGCATCCAGGGCCGTGGCCGAACCGGCGACGGCCTTGGCCAGCATCGCTGCGGTGCGGGTCTCGCCCAGCAGGTCGAGGTCATTATTGCTGGCGGCGCCGTCGGTGCCGATGGCCACATTGACCCCAGCCTGCCACAAGCGCTCCACCGGGCAGAAGCCACTGGCCAGTTTCAGGTTGGACTCCGGGCAATGGATGATGCTGGTGTTGCTTTCTACCAGCAAAGCCAGGTCATCCTCGCTGATTTGGGTCATATGAACGGCCTGGAAGCGCGGGCCCAGCAGCCCGAGGCGGCCGAGTCGCGCCAATGGCCGCTCGCCGGTCTGCTCGACAGCCTGTTGTACCTCAAAGGCGGTTTCGTGCACATGCATATGGATCGCGGCGTCCAGCTCTTCGGCGATTACGCGGATCTTTTCCAGGTTGGCATCGCACACGGTGTAGGGCGCGTGGGGGCCAAAGGTGATCTTGATGCGTGGGTGGTGCTTGAGGTCGCCGAACAGCTCGATGCCCTGGCGGATCGCCTCGTCGGCGTTGCTGGCGCCGGGAATTGGGAAGTCGAGGATCGGAATCGCGATCTGCGCGCGCATGCCACTGTTGTGCACGCAATCGCTGGCGACCTTGGGGTAGAAGTACATGTCCGAGAAGCAGGTGATGCCGCCCTTGAGCTGTTCGGCGATGGCCAGGTCGGTGCCATCACGCACGAACGCCTCATCGACCCACTTGGCCTCGGCGGGCCAGATGTGTTTTTCGAGCCAGGTCATCAGCGGCAGGTCGTCGGCCAGGCCGCGAAACAGGCTCATCGCCGCGTGCCCGTGCGCGTTGATCAGGCCGGGGCTGAGCAGCATGCCCGGCAGTTCGCGGACTTCGCTGGCGGCCAGCTTCAGCGCGGCGGCCCGTGGGCCGATAAACGCAATGCGCCCATCGCGGATGCCCAGGGCGTGTTCCTTGAGTACCACGCCGGCGGGTTCGACAGGTACCAGCCAGGTCGGCAGTAGCAGCAAGTCGAGCGGGGCGGCAGTGGAGGTCATCGCGGGCTTCTTCCTGGGCAGCTATAAAAGAAGGGCGAAGTATACCCGAGCGTCCGGGCTGGCGGATCGCTATAATCGGCGGCTTTTGTTGATGAGTACGGGGTGAGGGATGCGCGATCGACTGTTGGCAGCGGAGAAAGTGAAGGCCATCGATTGGCGTGATGGCGCACTGCACCTGCTCGATCAGCGCGCGCTGCCGTCCCGGGAAAGCTGGGTGGCGTGTTCCACGGTCGCCGAGGTGGCCGCGGCCATTCGCGCGATGGTGGTGCGCGGCGCGGCGGCCATTGGTATCAGCGCCGCCTATGGCCTGGTACTGGCTGCCCGTGAGCGCATCGCGCAGGGCGATGAGTGGCAGGCGGCGTGGGAAGAAGACTACGCGCTGCTGGCCGATACCCGACCGACTGCGTCCAACCTGTTCTGGGCCCTGAAGCGCATGCGCGACCGCCTGGACCGCGTCAAGACGCATGCCGACCCGCTGGCGGTGCTGGAAGCCGAAGCGATCGCGATCCATGAAAGTGACCGCGAAGCCAATCTCGTCATGGCCCAGCTCGGCGTTGAGCGCATTCGCAAGCACCAGGGCAATGCCCAGGCGATTCTGACCCACGGCAACGCCGGTGCCCTGGCCACGGGCGGTGTCGGCACGGCCCTCGGGGTGATTCGCGCGGCCTTTCTCGAGGGCTTGGTCGAACAGGTCTACGTCAACGAAACCCGCCCGTGGCTGCAAGGTTCGCGGTTGACCGCCTGGGAGCTGGCGGGCGAGGGCACCCCGGTGACGGTGAATGCCGACTCGGCGGGCGCGCATATCCTCAAGACCAAGGGCGTGACCTGGGTGATCGTCGGCGCCGATTGCATTGCCGCCAATGGTGATGTGATCAGCAAGATCGGCACTTACCAGCTGGCGGTATGCGCCATGCACCATGGCGTGCGTTTTATGGTGGTGGCGCCGAGTTCGACCCTGGACCTGATGATGGCCACTGGCGAGGACGTTGCCCTGGAAGAGCGCGATGCCGATGAGTTGTTGGAGGCTAATGGTCAACGGCTGGCGGTGCAGGCGTTCAATCCAGTATTTGACGTGACCCCAGCGGATTTGATCGACGTGATCGTCACCGAAAAAGGCGTCGTCGAGCGGCCGGACGCCGCCAAGCTGGCCAAGCTGATGTGCCGTAAACGCCTGCATTAAGTAACGCGGGCGGCAGATGTCTACTGCCCATCGCGGCGGTGTGCCTTGCAGAGTAGGCCTTTGAGCACTCTCAGGGCATTCACCCATGGTTACAACCGCTTCATCCTCCCTCGCCCCAGGCGCCGACGAAATGCGTGGCGTGCTCCCGGAGCCCAGTCGGGCCTGGCATCTGGAGCAGTTGCAGCACGCCGTTGTTTTCAGGCAGCGCCTGCTCCGCCATCAGCCGTCCCTGGCGAGTGTCAGCCAAGGGTTGTTTCGGCTTTCGATCAATGCTGCATTCAGCGGTCAAGGGATTGACCCAGAAAAGGTTTTTCTTCTTGAAGGGCGTCCGCAAGGTGCATCACCGCGCTCCATGATGCAGGTGATGCAAGAGGCGCTCGTGTCGGGGCGCGTGCCACAGGCCGCTGAAATCGTCGGGTTTTGCGCGGTTGAGGATGGCGATGGGCGCCGTACGACGCTTACCGGCATTGATTCGACAGTCTTCGCTGAGGTCGCCACCGAGCACCTGCGTGGGCTGTTTGAGCACTACACACTCAAGTTGCGCCACTTTTGGTGCAGCCCTGTCCGTCAAGCGGGTGACATTGCCATGCGTGATGCCTTGCTTCGTTACTGGCGAAGCGAGCTTGAGGCGGAGGCTGCGCTGCGACGCGCCGATAACCTTGCGGATCCGACGCAAGGGATCAGCGTCGAGGGCTTGTCGCTGATGCAAGGGCTGGCGCGCCACGAGGTGCATGCAGCGAGACGGGTAGAGGTTGTGACGTACAGCGTGGCCATTCGCGGTGCAGCGCACGATATCGACCTTGGCGCGAGCATGGTTCTTGCGCCGCCAGGTGGTTTGTTCCGCAGCAAGCCAGTGCTGTTGTCCACCCCGCAACGGGGCCTGGAGGCGTTTGCCTCCGGGGCGGCGCTGCTCAACGAGCTGAATTTGCGCCAGGTCACACCCGATGCTCGTGATGAGCTGCTACTGAATGTCTGCGTGTGTGACCGTGCACGGGCGCTCGATGTGCTCGTCAGCGGGCGCGGCAGTTGGGCGATCGTCGAACGTTCCTCCGACCGTGAGGGTTCGCTATTGGGGCCGTTTCTGGATGCGCAGCTGGCTCAGCAGCAGGCCAACCTCCGCGCCGCTTTTGTGCCTCCCAGGCCTGGCCTGCAGGCGCGGGTCGCAGCAGCGCTGGCGCTTACAGGCGGTATGCCGGGAGATCTGGCGCGTAGGCCGCTGAGGCCCGATACCTTGCCGGTTGTGCCGTCTGCCGACCTCGCGGTGGGCGATCAGCAGCACAATCTGATGCGCCAGCTCGACGCACTCAACGCCCTGACGGGCAGGGTGCTCGAGGGATCACCTGGGTTTGATCGGTTTTTCCAGGCGCAGTTGAGGGCGATGTTTCCAGCCATGGGCGAGCCGATCAGCCCGCTGCAAATTTATCTCAGCCGTTATCGTCTCGATGAGCAGGGGCAAAAGCACCTGCTGTCCTGTCAGACATTGAAGTCGGCGCTTGCGCGGTCATTGGCAATCACTGGGGTCGAAGGCCCTGGGGCGGACGGCCAGGCGCAGGCGTTCTATACAGAGCCCGATACGCTGGATGACGCTTATCGGCTGCAACCGGTCGGCACACTGAGCAGCTTGGCGGCGGCACTGAAAACGGCATACCCGACGCTGTTGCGTGAGTTTTGGCACAGCTTTCAGGGGGGCCGTGGCTCCCGACAGGACCTGCTGGTGAGCCTGCGCAAACAGCTGTTAGCCACTGAAGCGGCCTTGCGCACGGTAGATGGCACTTTAACAGTGGTTAGTCGGGCGCTGATTGACGACGTGCTGAAATACCCGGCGCATAGCGCCCGCATGCTGGCGTTTCCACAGGCGCCGCGCCCGCAGGTTTTTGCCGTATGCCTGGCTGACGGTTCGCGATTCGCCGGGGTCTTTGCCCTCAGTGCCGACAGTGCGGAGCCTGCGGGCGGGGCGCTGGTTTTCTGGAGCCCGAGCGAGGGTTTCGAGGCGTTTTCCGACCTGGCTGCGCTGCGTGAGGCGCTCTGTCGGCGTCTGAATGAGGGAGGGGATGCGGGCGTGTTACTGGCGAGCAGTTTGCCTTTGGCGATGCGTGAACAGAAAACCGGAAGCTGGGACGACCCCCTGGCTTTTACCCTGGCGGCGGTCACGGATGATTGTGTGGCTGATGCCGTTGGGGCCCTGATCAGCCGGCAGCAGCAGGATCTAGCGTCAGTGCTGCGCAGTGACACCGCGCTGGAGATCGGCCGGGTGGGGTTGATTGTCGACCTTGTACCCCAATTGGATGTCGCCACGCTGTTTGTCGCCCGCAACCGTTACCTGGAAGAGGCGTTGGTGCCCGCGTGGCAAAAAGCGTTGGGTGCGCAAGATCGGCAACATTTGCTGAACCTGGAAACGGTTGCCAGGGAAAGCAATCGGGCGCTGGCGACCTTGCTTCAGGCGATTCCCAGCTTGTCCGGTTATGCCAAGGAAAAGCTGCGACTCAAGCTGCAGGCCTTTCTGGAGACCCACGGTTTACCCGGTACCGCTGCGGGCCTGATCGATCCGGACAGCGTAATGGTGGTCAGATCGGAGTCAGTCAGGGTTAATTACGTGCCCGGTCCAGGCATCACGCGCCCCATTGAGCGGGTGTCGGTGGAGCGCATGAGCCTCACCGACCTGGCGTTGAAGAACCTGAACCCATGGGAAAAGAGCCTGTCGTGGAGTTCAAGCGAAAGCATGGGCGCCGTTCTCACCTACGCCGACGGCGCAACCGTGTTCAACCGTGCCGGCGAGGCGCTCAGCCTTACCAAGGAGGTGCTTGAGGACTGGGTGAAGGGCATCAACGTGGGTCATCACTACCGGGAAGATATTCTCAAGCAAGCGTTTGCCCCGCCGACGGCATCAGAGCAGGCCCGTAGCATGGCGCAGGCGTGGATGGCGGCACAGGCGTCCACCCTGGCCTACGAGGCGGCGCTGGCCAGCTTGAGCCAGATTGCCTACAGCACTGCGCTTTCTGAAGACCCCGGCAAAAAACGCGGCGCACAGTGGGTGGCGGCGGTGTTGGCGTCTGAGGTGCCGCACACCAGGCCGAAAGTCGACGGTCGGTCGGTTGTGGCGAACTTCCTGACGGTCGGCACTCCGAATCTGGACGCCGAGAGCGGTGGGAGCCAGCTGGTACACGGCGTGATTATTTTTACCACCGCCAGTGACCCCGAGTGGGTGCTGTATGCGCCGGACGCGCCTGATGGCCGGGAGTTGCGCGAGGTCTCGGGGGCGCTGGCCCTACGCGACCTGCTGGAGCAGCTGCAATGGCAGCGCTACTGGGTCGCGCGGCTTCTGGTCAGGGGGCCGTATGCCATTGAGCGACCGCTGAGTCTGTGGCCCACGCTCGCCCGCATTGCCGGCTTTCTGACCAGGAAACTGACGGATCCACCGCTCAGGCAGCACCTACTGCCGTTGGCCTTGAACCTTGTGCCGTGTGAAGCGCCTTTGTTGCAAGGCCTTTACGTTTTGCAGGTGGTGCGTTTAATGGAGGTTGCCGGGCGCGGGGCGGTCAGTAATGCGCAAGTCAGCCGCCAGTCGGCCTTCAACAAGGTGATGTTCGGGATTGAAGTGGCGGGGCAGCTGCTGGATATGTTTCCCTGGGTGACGCATTGGGTTTCCTCGACTGCAAGGGTTTGGGGGCGTTTGGCGCGAACTGCTGTGCAGACCTTCCGTGCTCGCGGGCAGAATATTCCAGGGCTGATACTGCGCCTCGGGCCAGGCGGGCGATGGCTGCCCACCATGGAGGCGGCCGCTGAGCGCGCGGTTTCGATCGGGGTCAAGCCTTTGCAAGTGTACGTCCCGAGATTTCAGGCGCCGGCCACCACCCGACTGCCACTTTTGCAGGTGCCCGAGACTGCCCCCTCCGTTTCATTCATCCCCAAGGGGTGGCATACCTCGGCGCTGCCGCAGAAACAGGCCGAAACGCTCCTGAGCGGGCTTGAGCCCAACAGCCGGGGAATTTATCGCACGGCGGCAGGCGAATATCTGATACGCCCGATAGACGCCAACGGGCAGGCGGCGGTGTACCGCATCAAGGCTGACTTCAAGTTATACAGTGGGGCTGATCTGACGGTGCAGGTCATCGACGCATCCAGTCGCATTGAGGTAGGGCTGTTGCATGCCGGGGCGCGTGGGCAGTGGCAGTCTGTCGCGGTCAAGGGGGCGGGCGCAGGCGTGTTCTCCAAACCGGTACGGGATCTGCCGGAGGCGGAATATCTGTTGACCGATGGGTATGCGGAAAATAAACACGGGATTCTCTCGCTCTCCCAAGAGCTCATCGCGTTTTACGATGATTGGTTCAAGCGGGATTGGCAGCGTTTTTTTAAAGAAAATATTCCGCCGGCCCGGCCTGCGACGCCGGTGCTGGCACCCACCGCAACGGTGATTGACCTGATCAAAAGCATCTTTGATAACGGTTATGGCTTGGTGTTGGGCGAACGGCATAGCGAAATGGCTTGCGTTACCTTTCTGCAAGACAACATGCAGACCTTGTATGGCAACGGCGTGCGCACGCTTTTCATCGAGGGAAGCCATGCGACCGAGGATGCCACGCTTTGGGTGCGGCCAGGTTCCGGGAACGAAGCGCGTCGTCGTGTGGCCAGCAAAGCGAGCGCGTGCGGGATGGCGGTTCGAGGCCTGGATGATGATTATCTGACCTTGCACCGAAATCGCGACACGGATGTCCCACACATCAACATTCAGACCCGACTGCAGGAGATGAATTATTTTGCGGTCCGGCAAATTGAAACTTATCACCCTCCCGGTAGCGACGATGGCAAGTGGGTCGCCTGGGTTGGCGCCAACCATATGAACACTGCGGAGGGGGTGCCCGGCCTTGCCGAGCTGACGGGGACGCTGGGGCTGCTGGTGAAGGATGCGAAACCCCTGCAGCGCATGGCGATCAAGATTCCCGGGGAGCGCCTTTATACGCCGGGCGGGCCTGTGGGCGATGTGCAGCTTGAGCTGGATGTCAGCCTTTCTGGCGCGCGCGCGCCCAGCGGGGCTGTCAATTTCCAGGAATGATCGCTTTTGCGCCCTCGGATGCGCTGGATTCGTGACTGAAAATCGCATCTGATTGGCTTCTGAGCCCCTCTCGTCGCCCTCAAGCCTGTCACCCGTCAACTTACTATGCTCCATGCGCATCAGGGGGATAGGTGCGTGGCGGCGATTGTGATAACATCCGGCGGTTTCCAGGGCCGCCCCGAGGGGTTGCCTATAACGTGCAGATCCGTGTCATAACTCGTTGATTTGTCGTAAGTCGTTGTCAGGCACTCTGCCGGCAGCGGCGAGCTTCGTTCGTCCCATATGGATGCGACGAGGTTTCACCCGAAAAAGGAATCAGGCTTCTCATGGGCGAACTGGCCAAAGAAATCCTCCCGGTCAATATCGAAGACGAGCTGAAACAGTCCTACCTCGACTACGCGATGAGCGTAATTGTCGGTCGGGCACTGCCTGATGCGCGCGATGGCTTGAAGCCCGTGCACCGGCGTGTGCTGTTCGCGATGAGCGAGCTGGGTAACGACTGGAACAAGCCGTACAAGAAATCTGCCCGTGTTGTCGGTGACGTGATCGGTAAGTATCACCCTCACGGCGACACTGCGGTGTACGACACCATCGTTCGGATGGCCCAGCCGTTTTCCCTGCGCTACCTGCTGGTAGACGGCCAGGGTAACTTCGGTTCCGTGGACGGCGACAACGCCGCCGCCATGCGATACACCGAAGTGCGCATGACCAAGCTGGCGCACGAACTGCTGGCCGACTTGCACAAAGAAACCGTGGACTGGGTGCCGAACTACGACGGCACCGAAATGATCCCGGCGGTCATGCCGACCAAGATCCCCAACCTGTTGGTCAACGGCTCCAGTGGTATCGCCGTGGGCATGGCCACCAACATCCCGCCGCACAACCTCGGTGAAGTCATCGACGGTTGCCTGGCCCTTATCGACAACCCTGAGCTGACCGTCGATGAGCTGATGCAATACATCCCTGGTCCGGACTTCCCGACCGCCGCGATCATCAACGGTCGCGCCGGCATCATCGAAGCCTACCGCACCGGTCGTGGCCGCATTTACATGCGCGCCCGCTCGATGATCGAAGACATCGACAAGGTCGGTGGCCGCCAGCAGATCGTCATTACCGAACTGCCCTACCAGCTGAACAAGGCGCGTCTGATCGAGAAGATCGCCGAGCTGGTTAAAGAGAAGAAGCTCGAAGGTATCACCGAGCTGCGCGACGAGTCTGACAAAGACGGTATGCGCGTGGTGATCGAGCTGCGTCGTGGCGAAGTGCCTGAGGTTATCCTCAACAACCTTTACGCCCAGACCCAGCTGCAAAGCGTGTTTGGTATCAACGTTGTGGCACTGATCGACGGCCGCCCGCGTATCCTGAACCTCAAGGATCTGCTCGAAGCCTTCGTCCGTCACCGCCGCGAAGTAGTTACCCGCCGTACCGTGTTCGAACTGCGCAAGGCCCGCGAGCGCGGCCACATCCTGGAAGGCCAGGCCGTTGCGCTGTCGAACATCGACCCGGTGATCGCCCTGATCAAAGCCTCGCCAACCCCGTCGGAAGCCAAGGAAGCGCTGATCAGCACACCTTGGGAATCCAGCGCCGTGGTGGCCATGGTTGAACGCGCCGGCGCCGACTCGTGCCGTCCGGAGACCCTGGACCCGCAATACGGTCTGCGCGAAGGCAAGTACTTCCTGTCGCCGGAACAGGCTCAGGCCATTCTGGAACTGCGCCTGCACCGCCTCACCGGTCTGGAGCACGAGAAGCTGCTGGCCGAGTACCAGGAGATTCTCAACCAGATCGGCGAGTTGATCCGCATCCTCAGCAGCGCCGTGCGCCTGATGGAAGTGATCCGCGAAGAACTGGAAGTGATCCGCGCCGAATACGGCGACGTGCGTCGCACCGAAATCCTCGATGCTCGCCTCGACCTGACGCTGGGTGACATGATCCCGGAAGAAGAGCGCGTGGTGACCATCTCCCACGGCGGTTATGCCAAGACCCAGCCGTTGGCTGCGTACCAGGCCCAGCGTCGTGGCGGTAAAGGTAAGTCGGCTACTGGCGTGAAGGATGAGGACTACATCGCTCACCTGCTGGTCGCCAACAGCCACACCACGCTGCTGCTGTTCTCCAGCAAAGGCAAGGTGTACTGGCTCAAGACCTACGAAATCCCGGAAGCGTCCCGCGCCGCCCGTGGTCGCCCACTGGTCAACCTGTTGCCTCTGGACAGTGATGAATACATCACCACCATGCTGCCGGTAGAGGAATACACCGAAGGTCACTTCATCTTCATGGCCACCGCCAAAGGCACCGTGAAGAAGACCCCGCTGGAATCCTTCAGCCGTCAACGCAGCGTGGGCCTGATCGCCCTGGAACTGGACGAAGGCGACGTGTTGATTTCCGCGGCCATCACCGATGGCGAGCGTGAAGTCATGCTCTTCTCCGATGGCGGCAAGGTCACGCGCTTCAAGGAATCCGACGTTCGCGCCATGGGCCGTACCGCCCGCGGTGTGCGCGGCATGCGCCTGCCGGAAGGGCAGAAGCTGATTTCGATGCTGATCCCGGAAGAAGGCAGCCAGATCCTCACCGCTTCGGCGCGTGGTTACGGCAAACGTACCGCCATCAGCGAGTTCCCGGAGTACAAACGTGGCGGCCAGGGCGTAATCGCCATGGTCAGCAACGACCGCAACGGCCGTCTGGTCGGCGCGGTCCAGGTGCTCGACGGCGAGGAAATCATGCTGATTTCCGACCAGGGCACCCTGGTACGTACCCGTGTCGCTGAAGTGTCGAGCCTGGGTCGTAACACCCAGGGCGTGACGCTGATCAAGCTGGCCAAGGACGAAAAACTGGTGGGCCTGGAGCGTGTGCAGGAGCCGTCGGAAGTCGAAGGCGAAGAGCTGGAAGGCGAGGAATTTGAAGGCGAGGTGATCGCAGCAGGCGATGACAACGTCGACGAGCCAACCCTCGACGCTGCCGCAGACGAAGAAGAACCGCAGGAATAAGCGGACACACAGGGGGCGGATGAAGATTCGCCCCCTTGTTGTTTGTCCGGATGGAAATATCGACAGCTATGGAGATCCAGTGTGGGAGCGGGCTTGCTCGCGAAAGCGGTCTGACATTCAGTAAAAATGTCGCTTGTTGGATCGCATTCGCGAGCAAGCCCGCTCCCACATTGGGTCGGGTGTCGGCTGATATGTTTGTGTGACTACCACCAGATCAGAGTGAGATTGGATGTGAGCAAGAGAGCCTATAACTTCTGTGCCGGTCCCGCGGCGCTTCCTGAAGCAGTCCTGCAGCGTGCGCAGGGTGAACTCCTCGACTGGCATGGAAAAGGCCTCTCCGTGATGGAAATGAGCCATCGCAGCGATGAGTTCGTGTCCATTGCCACCAAGGCCGAGCAGGACCTGCGCGACTTGCTGGGCATCCCCTCCAACTACAAAGTGCTGTTCCTGCAAGGCGGCGCGAGCCAGCAGTTCGCCCAGATTCCGCTGAACCTGCTGCCGGAAGACGGCACGGCCGACTATATCGACACCGGTATCTGGGGTCAGAAGGCCATTGAAGAGGCTTCGCGTTACGGCCACGTAAATGTTGCCGGTACCGCCAAGCCCTACGACTACTTCGCTATCCCCGGTCAGAACGAGTGGAACCTGTCGAAGGACGCGGCCTATGTGCACTACGTCGCGAACGAAACCATCGGCGGCCTGGAATTCGACTGGGTGCCGGAAGTGGGCGACGTGCCACTGGTGTGCGACATGTCTTCGGACATCCTCTCGCGTCCGATCGACGTGTCCAAGTACGGCATGATCTACGCCGGTGCGCAGAAGAACATCGGCCCGAGCGGCATCCTGGTCAACATCATCCGTGAAGACCTGCTAGGTCGCGCCCGCTCGCTGTGCCCGACCATGCTCAACTACAAGGTCGCGGCCGATAACGGCTCGATGTACAACACTCCGCCGGCGTTCGCCTGGTACCTGTCGGGCCTGGTGTTCGAGTGGCTCAAGGAGCAGGGCGGCGTGGCTGCCATGGGCAAGCTCAACGAAGAGAAGAAGCGCACCCTGTACGACTTCATCGACGCCAGCGGCCTGTACAGCAACCCGATCAACCTCACCGACCGCTCGTGGATGAACGTGCCGTTCCGCCTGGCCGACGACCGCCTGGACAAGCCATTCCTGGCCGGTGCCGACGCGCGTGGCCTGCTGAACCTCAAGGGCCACCGCTCGGTGGGTGGCATGCGCGCCTCCATCTACAACGCTGTCGACATCCACGCGATCAACGCGCTGGTTGCCTACATGGCAGAGTTCGAAAAGGAACACGGCTAATGTCTGAGCAAGAACTCAAGGCCCTGCGTGTACGCATTGACAGCCTGGACGAGAAAGTCCTGGAGCTGATCAGTGAGCGTGCGCGCTGCGCCCAGGAAGTGGCACGGGTGAAGATGGCGTCCCTGGCTGAAGGCGAAGTGCCGGTGTTCTACCGGCCGGAGCGTGAAGCCCAGGTGCTCAAGCGTGTGATGGAGCGCAACAAGGGCCCGTTGGGCAACGAGGAGATGGCGCGGTTGTTCCGTGAAATCATGTCTTCGTGCCTGGCGCTGGAGCAGCCGCTGAAAGTGGCGTACCTCGGTCCTGAAGGCACCTTCACTCAAGCGGCGGCGATGAAGCACTTCGGCCATGCGGTGATCAGCAAGCCGATGGCGGCGATCGACGAAGTGTTCCGTGAAGTGGCAGCCGGTGCGGTGAATTTTGGCGTGGTGCCGGTGGAAAACTCCACCGAAGGCGCGGTCAACCACACGCTGGACAGCTTCCTCGAGCACGACATGGTGATCTGCGGCGAAGTCGAGCTGCGTATCCACCACCACCTGCTGGTGGGCGAGAACACCAAGACCGACAGCATCAGCCGCATCTACTCCCACGCCCAGTCCCTGGCCCAATGCCGCAAGTGGCTGGACGCCCATTACCCGAATGTCGAGCGTGTGGCGGTGTCCAGCAACGCCGAGGCGGCCAAGCGGGTCAAGGGTGAGTGGAACTCGGCGGCCATCGCCGGTGACATGGCAGCAGGCCTGTACGGCCTGACGCGCCTGGCCGAGAAAATCGAGGACCGCCCGGACAACTCCACGCGCTTCCTGATGATCGGTAACCAGGAAGTGCCGCCGACCGGCGACGACAAGACCTCGATCATCGTCTCCATGAGCAACAAGCCCGGCGCGCTGCATGAGCTGCTGGTGCCGTTCCACGACAACGGGATTGACCTGACGCGTATCGAGACTCGTCCTTCGCGCAGCGGTAAATGGACTTACGTGTTCTTTATCGACTTCGTCGGCCACCACCGCGACCCGCTGGTCAAAGGTGTGCTCGAGCAAATCAGTCAGGAAGCCGTGGCACTCAAGGTGCTGGGCTCTTACCCGAAAGCGGTTTTGTGAGGCTTTAACATGAGTGGCAACTTCCTCGCCCTGGCACAGCCGGGCGTGCAACAACTGTCGCCTTACGTTCCAGGCAAACCTGTGGACGAGCTGGCGCGTGAGTTGAATCTGGACCCGTCCAACATCGTCAAGCTGGCGAGCAACGAGAACCCGCTGGGCCCGAGCCCCAAAGTGCTGGCGGCGATTCGCGAAGAGCTGGCCGAGCTGACCCGTTATCCGGACGGCAACGGCTTTGCCCTCAAATCGCTGCTGGCCGAAAAGTGCCGGGTAGAGCTGAACCAGGTGACCCTCGGCAACGGCTCCAACGACATTCTTGAGCTGGTCGGCCGTGCCTACCTGGCGCCGGGCCTCAATGCGGTATTCAGCGAGCACGCGTTTGCGGTCTATCCGATCGTCACTCAGGCCGTTGGTGCTGACGCGCGCGTTATTCCGGCCAAGGACTGGGGGCATGACCTGCCGGCGATGCTGGCCGCCATCGACGCCCAGACCCGCGTAGTGTTCATCGCCAACCCGAACAACCCGACCGGCACCTGGTTCGATGCGCAGGCGCTGAATGAATTCCTGCAGGATGTGCCCGAGCACGTGCTGGTGGTGCTGGACGAGGCTTACATCGAGTACGCCGAGGGCAGCGACCTGCCGGACGGCCTGGACTTCCTGGAGGCCTACCCGAACCTGCTGGTGTCGCGCACCTTTTCCAAGGCCTATGGCCTGGCGTCGTTGCGCGTCGGTTATGGCCTGTCCAGCGCGGTCGTGGCCGACGTGCTGAACCGCGTGCGCCAGCCGTTCAACGTCAACAGCCTCGCCCTGGCGGCGGCCTGTGCAGCGGTGAAGGATGCCGAGTACCTGGAGCAAGGTCGCCGCATCAACGAAAGCGGCATGCTGCAATTGCAGGCAGGCTTTGCTGAGTTGGGGTTGGGCTGGATTCCGTCCAAGGGCAACTTCATCTGTGTCGACCTCGGCCAAGTGGCCGCGCCGGTCTTCCAGGGTCTGCTGCGCGAAGGTGTGATCGTGCGTCCGGTGGCCAATTACGGCATGCCGAACCACCTGCGTATCACCATCGGCCTGCCGGCGGAAAACGCCCGCTTCCTGGAGGCGCTGGCCAAGGTCCTGGCTCGTGGTTGATGTCACTGCATTGCAACCTGCTGTGCCTATGATCGGTCGCCTGGTGGTGGTCGGCCTGGGGTTGATCGGTGGCTCCTTCGCCAAAGGCCTGCGTGAAAGCGGGCTGTGTGGCGAAGTGGTCGGTGTGGACCTGGACCCGCAATCGCGCAAGCTGGCGGTTGAATTGGGCGTGGTGGATCGTTGTGAAGCCGACCTGGCGCTCGCGTGCCAGGGTGCGGATGTGATCCAGTTGGCCGTGCCGATCCTGGCCATGGAGAAGTTGCTGGGGATATTGGCCGGCATCGACCTGGGCCAGGCGATCCTCACGGACGTTGGCAGTGCCAAGGGCAATGTGGTGCACGCTGCGCAACTGGCCTTTGGCGGCATGCCGGCGCGCTTCGTGCCGGGCCATCCGATTGCCGGTTCCGAGCAGAGCGGGGTGGAGGCGTCCAATGCGCAACTGTTCCGTCGCCATAAAGTGATCCTTACGCCGCTTGCGCAAACCGACCCGGCAGCCTTGGCGGTGGTGGATCGCCTTTGGCGCGAGCTGGGCGCGGATGTGGAGCATATGCAGGTCGAGCGCCACGACGAAGTATTGGCGGCGACCAGCCATTTGCCGCATCTGCTGGCGTTTGGTCTGGTGGACTCGTTGGCCAAGCGCAACGAAAACCTCGAGATTTTCCGTTACGCCGCCGGTGGTTTCCGTGATTTCACCCGGATCGCCGGCAGCGATCCGGTGATGTGGCACGACATCTTCCTCGCCAATCGCGAAGCAGTGTTGCGCACCCTGGACACCTTTCGCAGTGACCTCGACGCCTTGCGTGACGCGGTCGATGCCGGAGATGGCCATCAATTATTGGGCGTGTTCACCCGTGCGCGGGTGGCGCGTGAGCATTTCAGCAAGATCCTGGCGCGCCGGGCCTACATGGAAACCGCTGTGAACGCCGATGAGCTGACCTTCCTCGCCAACCCCGGCGGCCGCTTGAGCGGGCGCATCCGGGTGCCGGGCGACAAGTCGATCTCCCATCGCTCGATCATGCTCGGTTCGCTGGCTGAAGGCGTGACGGAAGTCGAGGGCTTCCTTGAAGGCGAAGACGCCCTGGCCACCTTGCAGGCGTTTCGTGACATGGGCGTGGTGATTGAAGGGCCGCACCATGGGCGCGTGACCATCCATGGGGTGGGTTTGCATGGCCTGAAGGCCGCGCCGGGGCCGATCTATCTAGGCAACTCCGGTACGTCCATGCGCCTGCTGTCAGGGTTGCTGGCGGCGCAAAGCTTTGACAGCGTGTTGACCGGCGATGCGTCTTTGTCCAAGCGTCCGATGAATCGCGTGGCCAAGCCGCTGCGAGAAATGGGCGCGGTGATCGAAACCGGGCCGGAAGGGCGCCCGCCGCTGACTATTCGTGGTGGGCAGGGTTTGAAAGGCGTGGCCTATTCGATGCCGATGGCCAGTGCGCAGGTCAAATCCTGCCTGTTGCTGGCGGGTTTGTATGCCGAAGGTAAAACCTCAGTGACTGAGCCTGCGCCGACCCGCGACCATACCGAGCGCATGCTGCGCGGGTTTGGTTATCCGGTGGCGGTGGAGGGCGCGACGGCGTCGGTGGAGTCCGGGCATGCGCTGACCGCTACCCATATAGAAGTGCCGGGGGATATTTCTTCGTCGGCGTTTTTCCTGGTGGCGGCGTCAATTGCCGAGGGTTCCGAGCTGTTGCTGGAGCATGTCGGCGTCAACCCGACCCGCACGGGGGTGATTGATATCCTGCGGCTGATGGGCGCGGACATCACCTTGGAAAACCCACGCGAAGTGGGCGGCGAGCCGGTTGCTGACCTGCGGGTGCGCTCGGCGCCGCTGCAGGGTATCGATATTCCCGAAGCGCTGGTGCCTTTGGCGATTGATGAGTTCCCGGTGCTGTTTGTCGCGGCGGCCTGTGCGCAAGGGCGCACCGTGCTGCGTGGGGCGCAGGAGCTGCGCGTGAAGGAGTCCGACCGTATCCAGGTGATGGCCGACGGTCTGCAGGCGTTGGGTGTGAAGTGTGAACCAACCCCTGATGGGATTATCATTGATGGTGGCCTGATCGGCGGCGGCGAAGTGCATGCCCACGGTGATCATCGGATCGCCATGGCGTTCAGTGTGGCGTCCCTGCGGACGGCTGCACCGATTCGTATCCGTGACTGCGCCAACGTTGCTACGTCTTTTCCGAATTTTCTTACACTGTGTGCCCAAGTCGGCATCCGTGTTGCCCAAGAGGCTCAATTGTGAATATCAAAGCACCGGTGATTACCATCGACGGGCCAAGCGGCTCGGGCAAAGGCACGATCGCCGGCATCCTGGCCAAGCGCCTGGGCTGGTGCCTGCTGGATTCCGGCGCGCTGTACCGCCTGCTGGCCTTCGCCGCACGCAACCATGGCGTCGACCTGACCAACGAAGAATCCCTGAAGCTGCTGGCGGCGCACCTCGATGTGCAGTTCGTCGGGGCGACGGAAGGTCATCCCCAGCGCATCATCCTCGAAGGTGATGATGTAACTGATGACCTGCGCAACGAACAAGTCGGCTCCTGGGCTTCCCAGGTTGCCGCGCTGCCGGCCGTGCGTGACGCTTTGCTGCAGCGTCAGCGGGCATTTCAGGAGCCGCCGGGCCTGGTCGCCGACGGTCGAGACATGGGCACCGTGGTGTTTCCCGAGGCGCCGCTGAAGATTTTCCTCACGGCCAGCGCCGAGGAGAGGGCTCGCCGCCGCTACTTGCAGTTGAAGGGCAAAGTCGATGGTGTTAGTCTGTCGAGTCTGCTAGATGAGATCCGTGCACGCGATGAGCGTGATACACAGCGCGCAGTAGCCCCGCTTAAACCGGCGGCTGATGCCATACAGCTGGATTCCACGGAGTTGTCCATCGAGCAGGTGCTGGAACGCATCTTGAGTGAAATCGCCATTCGCGATATCGCCGGGTGATCAAGAAGGCCGCAGGGGACCAGTCATAGTCCTGCGGTGGCTTCTTTTAACTGAAACTGACCCATACCGTCTGGGGTGTGGAGATGGGCGTATTCTTCGCCCTTATCAACAGGAATTAAAATGAGCGAAAGCTTTGCGGAACTCTTTGAAGAAAGCCTAAAAACCCTGAACCTTCAGGCAGGCTCCATCATCACCGGTGTTATCGTTGATATCGATTACCAAGCTCGCTGGGTAACCGTTCACGCTGGTCTGAAGTCTGAAGCTCTGATCCCGCTGGAACAGTTCTACAACGATGCTGGTGACCTGACTATCAATGTCGGTGACGAAGTTCACGTTGCTCTGGACTCGGTTGAAGACGGTTTCGGTGAAACCAAGCTGTCCCGTGAAAAAGCCAAGCGCGCTGAATGCTGGATTGTTCTCGAAGCAGCCTTCGCAGCTGAAGAAGTGGTCAAGGGCGTTATCAACGGTAAGGTTAAAGGCGGCTTCACTGTCGACGTTAACGGCATCCGTGCGTTCCTGCCAGGTTCTTTGGTCGACGTTCGTCCTGTGCGCGACACCACGCACCTGGAAGGCAAAGAACTCGAATTCAAGGTCATCAAACTCGACCAGAAGCGCAACAACGTTGTCGTTTCCCGTCGCAGCGTCCTGGAAGCAGAGAACTCCGCCGAGCGTGAAGCTCTGCTGGAATCCCTGCAGGAAGGCCAACAAGTCAAAGGTATCGTCAAGAACCTCACCGATTACGGCGCATTCGTCGATCTGGGTGGCGTCGATGGCCTGCTGCACATTACCGACATGGCTTGGAAGCGTATCAAGCATCCTTCCGAAATCGTCAACGTTGGCGACGAGATCGATGTAAAGGTTCTGAAGTACGATCGTGAGCGTAACCGCGTTTCCCTGGGCTTGAAGCAGCTGGGCGAAGATCCATGGGTTGCTATCAAAGCTCGTTACCCAGAAAGCACTCGCGTAACCGCGCGTGTTACCAACCTGACCGACTACGGCTGCTTCGCAGAGCTGGAAGAAGGCGTGGAAGGCCTGGTACACGTTTCCGAAATGGACTGGACCAACAAAAACATCCACCCTTCGAAAGTCGTACAAGTCGGCGACGAAGTGGAAGTTATGGTTCTGGACATCGACGAAGAGCGTCGTCGTATCTCCCTGGGCATCAAGCAGTGCAAATCTAACCCATGGGAAGATTTCTCTGGCCAGTTCAACAAGGGCGATAAAATCTCCGGCACCATCAAGTCGATCACCGATTTCGGTATCTTCATTGGTCTGGACGGCGGCATCGACGGCCTGGTTCACCTGTCCGACATCTCCTGGAACGAAGTTGGCGAAGAAGCTGTTCGTCGTTTCAAGAAGGGCGACGAGCTGGACACCGTTATCCTGTCGGTTGACCCAGAGCGCGAGCGCATCTCCCTGGGCATCAAGCAACTGGAAAGCGATCCGTTCTCCGAGTACGTTCAAGAGAACGACAAAGGCGCCATCGTTAAAGGCACTGTGAAAGAAGTTGACGCCAAAGGCGCCATCATCGTTCTGGCCGACGATATCGAAGCGACTCTGAAAGCCTCCGAAATCAGCCGTGACCGCGTTGAAGACGCGCGCAACGTTCTGAAAGAAGGCCAGGAAGTAGAAGCCAAGATCATCAGCGTTGACCGCAAGAGCCGCGTAATCCAACTCTCCATCAAGTCGAAAGACGAAGTTGAAGAGAAAGAAGCTATCCAGAGCCTGCGCGACAAGCCAGTCTCCTCGGATACCCCAGTTGACACCACTCTCGGTGCTCTGCTGCGTGCGCAAATGGAAAAACAGAACTAAGTTCTGTCAGACCATAGAAAAAGGGCGACTTCGGTCGCCCTTTTTTGTGCCTGAAATTCGTTGAATCAACCACTGAGAACCAAGCCTTACGGTTCAGTGTCAGAACTGTCTATAGTCTTCATGAAAGCTGTTCCAGCGTAGTGGTTTTAATAAGGATTTGAATGAACAGGCTTATCGTCTTATTCGTCGTGGTAATGCTTGCAGGCTGTTCCGCCACCAGCGCCAAGACCCACGCCAGGCGCGGCGTCAGCGGCATCGAGGTCGACTGCTCGGGCCTTGGCAATAACTGGGACAAGTGCGAGAAACGCGCGGCCCGTGAGTGCAAGATGCAGGGCTACAAGGTCATCACTCGATCCAGCGATGCCAAGGACGAGGAGGGCGACTACCTGTTCGGCTGGAACCCCGCCGGCGCAGTCACCCGCACCATGCTGGTGATCTGTAATTGAGGGCTCAAGATGCGTGCAGATATGTTGCTGCGTGGGCTGTTCAAATTCATCAAGTCATGCTAAAACCTTCGAAGCGCTTTTCCTAGCTGCTTGAAAAAGAAGGGAAAAATATGACGAAGTCGGAGTTGATCGAACGAATTGTCACCCATCAAGGGCTGCTCTCATCCAAGGATGTGGAGCTGGCCATCAAGACCATGCTCGAACAAATGTCCCAGTGCCTGGCAACGGGGGATCGGATTGAGATCCGTGGGTTTGGTAGCTTTTCGTTGCACTACCGTGCACCGAGGGTTGGACGGAATCCGAAGACTGGGCAGTCGGTGAGTCTGGATGGGAAGTTTGTGCCTCATTTCAAGCCGGGGAAGGAGTTGCGGGATCGGGTGAATGAGGATGAGGAGGAAGACGTCTGAGTAGGTTTGAATTGGGAGAATTTTATGCATGGGGCTAAGCGTTTTGTATTAGTTGTGGTGTTTCTATTCTTCGCTTTGGCCGTTGTGGCTTTTGTGCTGGAGAACCAGCAAAGTGTGGCGCTTTCGTTCCTCGGTTGGTCGACGTCCGAGCTCCCGGTTTCCGTCATTGCAACATTGGCATTAGTGGTGGGAATGCTCATTGGGTTCGCGCCGGGCCTGATGGTCGGACGCAAAAAAAATTACCAAAAAAGCTGATCGGCTTTACGTCCCGGCAGCGCTTTTGAATGAGCCTGGAGCGCCGTAATCGTGTTTATATTTAATTTGTTGCAGCATTCAATTACCTTCGGCGGCGTAATTTTAAGCAAAGAGGCGAGTTTCAATCCCGCTTCTGAATGTGACGTCTAAGTTAGTGAAGAAAATGAACGTTTGTTTGTGTGAAATTATCCTTCATATCTAGATATGGCCCCGTCAGCGCCATTCTCCGTTTATGCCAGCCAAGCTGGATGAGCGCCGCATAGCAGTATCAAGGCGTTTTTTTATGCTTCCGGTGCCGGTGTTCGCTTTTGACTTTAAGGGCGCAGGCCTTAAAATAGTCGCCAATTTCCATACCTTTCATCTTTAATTGCACCACGCAGCGCTTGTTTTTCGGGCTGTTTGCTAGCGAGCTTCGACGTTTCCTTGAGCCTCTTTTCGTTGAGTATTATGGGGCGGCCTATCTGTTTGCTGGTCGACAGACATTAAGGTGAGTGGCCGGCTAGAAGCTTGTCGTGCTGTGCGCGTTGCTTTAGGACTTACCTATGTTCAACGGAAAAACGCTTCTCATCACCGGTGGCACCGGCTCATTCGGCAATGCCGTTCTCAAGCGTTTCATAGAGAGCAATATTGCTGAAATTCGCATCTTCAGCCGAGATGAGAAAAAACAGGATGACATGCGCAAGCGCTATGCCAATGCCAAGCTGAAGTTTTACATAGGCGACGTGCGCGACTACCAGAGCGTGCTAAATGCGACCCGGGGTGTGGATTATATCTTTCACGCGGCGGCGCTCAAACAAGTGCCATCCTGCGAATTTCATCCCATGGAAGCGGTGAAAACCAATGTTATCGGGACCGAAAATGTCCTGGAAGCTGCCATTCAGAACACTGTCAAACGAGTGGTGTGTCTCAGCACTGACAAAGCTGTGTACCCGATCAATGCCATGGGCATCTCCAAGGCAATGATGGAAAAAGTCATGGTGGCGAAATCCCGCAACGTAGATGATGCGAAGACCGTCATCTGCGGCACGCGCTACGGTAATGTCATGGCTTCGCGCGGGTCTGTTATCCCGCTGTTCATCGAGCAGATTCGTGCAGGTAACGCGTTGACGTTGACTGATCCGAGTATGACTCGCTTCATGATGACTCTGGCCGATGCCGTGGACCTGGTGTTGTATGCTTTTGAGCATGGTCGCAACGGGGACCTGTTTGTTCAGAAGGCGCCGGCTGCGACCGTCGAAACGTTGGCCAAGGCATTAACCGAATTGGTCGGCAAACCTGAGCATCCGATTCAAATAATCGGTACACGGCATGGCGAAAAGCTTTTTGAGGCGTTGTTGAGCCGTGAAGAAATGGCCTGTGCTGAGGATAAAGGCGATTATTACCGTATTCCTCCCGACTTGCGTGACCTGAACTATTCCAAGTTTGTGGAGCAGGGCGAGGAAAAGATCTCTCGCACTGAGGATTACAACTCCCACAATACGCAGCGACTGGATGTGGCGGGTATGCAACGCCTCTTGCTCAAGCTTGAGTTCATGCAGGCTATTCAGCGTGGCGAACCTGCTACGCCGGAGGAGTGAGCCATGAAGGTATTGATCACTGGGGCCAATGGTTTTGTCGGTAAGAACCTGATCGCGCATTTCAACGAGCGCAAGGATGTCGAGGTTGTTGCCTTTACCAGGGATAACAGCGTCGCTCAGTTGCCCTCGCTACTCTCTGACGTCGACTTTGTCTTTCACCTGGCGGGTGTCAATCGGCCGCAATCATCGGATGAGTTCAAAGTCGGTAATACCGATCTGACCCGCGCTCTATGCGAGGCAATCAAGACAAGCGGCAAGCCTGTACCGGTGCTTTATGCCTCGTCGACCCAGGCTGATCGCGATAACCCATACGGCACCAGTAAATTGGCGGCCGAGCAGTGCTTGCAGGATTTACACGCAAACCATGGCTCCAGGGTTTGCGTCCTGCGCTTGCCTAATGTGTTTGGCAAGTGGGCTCGGCCAGATTACAACTCGGCGGTGGCGACCTTCTGTCACAATATCACTCGTAGCTTGCCGATACAGATCAATGATCGAGACGCCAAAGTTGACCTGGTATATATCGATGACGTGATCGGTTGTTTCATTCGTGTCATGGAGGCGGACCCAGCCTCTGTCGTTCAGATATCGCCGGTATACAGTATCACGGTGGGAGAGTTGGCTGATCAGTTGTATGCGTTCCGTGATAGCCGTGGCACGTTGGTCAGTGAGGCTGTCGGTACGGGCCTGGTGCGTGCACTTTATTCCACCTACGTCAGCTATCTGCCCGTAGAGCAGTTCACCTACGACGTTGCAAAGTATGGCGATCCGCGTGGTGTATTCGTTGAAATGCTGAAGACCAAGGACAGCGGGCAGTTTTCCTACTTTACCGCACATCCTGGTGTGACGCGTGGTGGTCATTACCATCACAGTAAGACCGAGAAGTTCCTGGTTATCAAGGGCAAGGCGTGCTTCCGTTTTCGCCATATCGTATCCGGCGAGTTCTATGAACTATTCACCGAGGGTGAGTTGCCGCGAGTGGTGGAGACGGTGCCTGGTTGGACTCACGACATCACCAATGTCGGCGAAGAAGAGATGATCGTCATGCTCTGGGCCAACGAAATTTTTGATCGTGAGCGGCCGGATACTTTTGCGATGCCGGTCGGTATTCAAGCCTGAGGCCGGGTGTGTGGGGGCCGTGCCGGATACCAATAATTTTCGAAGAGTGTGAGATGAAAAAACTGAAAGTTGTCACGGTTGTGGGTACGCGCCCAGAGATCATTCGATTGTCACGGGTGATGGCCAAGCTGGACGAACACTGTGAGCACATCCTGGTGCACACCGGGCAGAACTATGACTACGAACTGAACGAGATTTTTTTCCAGGATCTCGGTATTCGTAAACCGGACCACTTTCTCAATGCGGCGGGGGCTAGTGGTGCGCAGACTATCGGTAACGTGATTATTGCCGTGGATAGTGTCCTTGAGAAGGAAAAACCAGAGGCACTTCTGGTGCTTGGTGACACCAACAGTTGCATGGCGGTAATTCCAGCCAAGCGGCGGAAAATCCCCACCTTTCATATGGAAGCTGGTAATCGCTGTTTCGATATGCGCGTGCCGGAGGAGATCAATCGCCGAATTGTCGACCATACCGCGGACATCAATCTGACCTACAGCAGCATCGCGCGCGACTACTTGCTACGTGAAGGGCTGCCTCCGGAAATGGTGATCAAGACCGGTAGTCCTATGTTTGAAGTGCTCAATTACTACCGTGAGGGTATCGAGGCTTCAGATGTGCTGGAGCGTCTTGGCCTGAAGCCCGGGGCATTTTTCGTAGTGAGTGCGCACCGCGAAGAGAACATAGACTCCGACAAGAACTTCCTCAAGCTGGTTGAGGTATTGAACAGCGTTGCCGTTCACTATGACTTGCCGGTAATTGTGACAACCCATCCTCGTACGCAAAAACGAATAGATGCCTTGGGCGTTAATTTTCATAAAAATGTGCAACTGCTAAAGCCGCTCGGCTTCAAGGATTACAATAAGCTCCAGCTGACATCCAAGGCGGTATTGTCGGACAGCGGCACCATCAACGAAGAGTCGTCGATCCTGAATTTTCCCGCACTCAACCTGCGTGAAGCCCATGAGCGTCCGGAAGGGATGGAGGAAGCAGCGGTCATGATGGTCGGTCTGGAGGTCGAGCGTGCAATGCAAGGCTTGGCGCTTCTGCAAGGTCAGGCGGTAGGACAGGAGCGGACGTTGCGGCTCGTGGCGGATTACAGCATGCCAAACGTTGCAGAAAAGGTTGTTCGAATTATCCATAGTTACCGCGATTACGTAATGCGCACTGTATGGAAGCAGTATTGATTGGATAGGCTCTCGCAGGAAAAACCACTCAAGATTCTGGTGGTAACCCAGTATTTCTGGCCCGAAAACATGCGCATCAACAACATGGTTGAAGGCTTTGTTGCAAAAGGTCACGAAGTAACGGTGCTTACCGGGCAGCCCAACTATCCAGAAGGAAAGATTTACGCCGACTATCGGCGTGATCCGGCGCAGTTTTCCAACTACCACGGAGCCCAGATAGTTCGGGTTCCGATATTCGCCAGGGGTCAGCGAAGTCTCACCTTAGCCCTGAACTACCTTTCCTTTTTTGCGAGTGCCTCGACCATCGGCAGTTACAAATTGCGTGGTCAGTCTTTCGATTCGATTTTTGTGTTTGGCGTATCGCCGATCATGGTGGCAATTCCGGGAATAGTTCTTGGGCGTCTGAAAAAGGCTCCGGCGTTCATCTGGATCCTGGATCTGTGGCCGGAAAGCCTCAGAGCGGTCGGGGTTATCAAAAGTCCGCGATTACTTGGATGGGCTGGAAAGGTGGTGTCGTGGATCTACAACCGCGCCGATTACCTGTTGCTGCAATCGCGCTCTTTCGACGAGAGTGTCAAGCAGTACTGCACGCGTGCAATTTCTGAGGACCGGCTCGTGTACTTTCCGAGCTGGGCCGAGGATGATTTTTCGGGAGCCGCGCCGGTGGCCTCTGATCTTTTGCAGCGTGACGATTCGGTCTTCACCGTTCTGTTCGCCGGCAATATCGGGGATGCCCAAGATTTTCCGGCAATCATGGAGGCGGTCAAAGCTGTCAAGGCGGACCTGCCTGTACGTTGGGTGATCGTAGGAGATGGCCGCGCGAGCCAATGGCTCGCCAGGCATGTGGCAGAACATAGATTGGACAATGTTCTGCTGCTAGGAAGGCACCCTCTTGAAAAAATGCCGGCGCTCTTTGCCGTTGCAGACGCACTGCTGGTGTCGTTGAAAACGAATGAGGTCTTTGAGAAGACTATTCCTGGCAAAGTCCAAGCTTATCTTGCCTCCAGTAAACCCATTATTGCCATGATCGACGGGGAAGCGGCCAAAGTCGTTGCGAATTCGGGGGCTGGCATGGTCTGTGGTTCGGGAGATGCTCTGGGGCTGGCGAATATTGTGCGCAGCATGGGGGCTCTACCCGCGACCGAGCGTGAGCGCATGGGGCTGCTGGGCAGGCGCTACTACTTTGAGCATTTCTCCAAAGCAATCTTGTTCGACCGCTTGGAGGTGCTTTTTAGAAAGGCCACCTTGAGGCGGAGCGATAAATGACGAAAAAGCTATTGTTTGTCAGTGGCACTCATAAGGTGCGCAGTCCGGCGGGTGTCGAGAGCCTTTTGCAATGCCTATCGATAACAGGCAGCGAAAAATGCTTAGCCCCTTCTTGCTCGCATACGCTTCAGGAACTCTCTCTTACATGTCCATATCGTTAGTGTTTGCCGCGGTGCTTATAGCATCGCTTCTATTGACTTGGGTTTTGCGTCGCTACGCGTTGTCACGTAGTTTGATGGATATACCCAACGATCGCAGTTCGCACGCGGTGCCGACGCCGAGGGGTGGCGGTGTAGCGATAGTGCTGACGTATCTGGTGGCGTTGGTTTTCGTTTCGTCCGAGGGTTGGACGAGCTGGAGCGCCACGTGGCCGCTATTGGGGGCTGGGGCGCTTATAGCTCTGGTTGGCTTCCTCGATGACCACGGTCATATAGCTGCACGCTGGCGTTTGCTGGCTCATTTCGGTGGCGCAATTTGGGCATTGTCGTGGATGGGAGGCCTGCCTTCGATAAATTTTGCAGGGATTGAACTAGGTTTGGGATGGCTTGGCCATGTGCTGGCCGCCTTGTACCTGGTCTGGATGCTCAACCTTTACAACTTCATGGACGGTATCGACGGGGTTGCAAGCGTTGAGGCGGTTTGCACCTGCTTAGGGGCGTGCCTGGTTTATTGGTTGACGGGGCATGAATACCTAATTATCACTCCGATGTTATTAGTTTTTGCCGTCATCGGCTTTTTATACTGGAATTTTCCCCCTGCACGTATTTTTATGGGCGATGCAGGTAGTGGCTTTCTTGGTATCGTGCTCGGAGTGCTGTCTCTCCAAGCTACTTGGGTGGCCCCTAAAATGCTTTGGGTATGGCTGATTTTACTGGGCGTATTCATCGTTGATGCGACCTTCACCTTAGGGCGGCGCCTGTTCCGCGGAGACAAAGTCTACGAGGCGCACCGTAGTCACGCCTATCAGTACGCATCGCGCCAGATGGGAAGCCATTTACCTGTCACGCTCGGGGTGGCTGCCATCAATGTTCTATGGCTGCTGCCTGTCGCCGTATGTGTTGGCCTGGGGCTCGACGGTTTTTCGGGGTTGGTGGTCGCGTATTTTCCATTGGTGCTTCTGGCCATTAAGTTCCACGCGGGCGAGTTGGAAAAAGCTGAATAATCGATCGGTACAGTGCACAAAGAGCTTGTTAGACACTCACGCAACGGCCATTTTTCTGCTGGCTGCACTAGGGACTGAGGTATAAAAGGGTTTATGGATAGTCTACGTGCCCGATTAGTGGGCTTGCCGCGCAGGCAAAAACGTTTCTTGCAAGTGGTCGCCGACATCGTCTTGGTATGGGGAGCCCTGTGGCTGTCGTTTGTCGTTCGTCTGGGGTTTGACGATCTCAACAATCCTTTCGTCGTCCATCTGTGGCTGTTTCTAAGTGCACCGGTTATCGCCATCCCGCTTTTTGTTCACTTCGGCATGTACCGTGCCGTCATGCGTTATTTTGGCAACGACGCGCTGATCGCCATTATCAAGGCGGTCAGTCTTTCAGCGTTGCTGCTGGCCTTGGTGGTTTACCTGTATAGCAACCACCAGACGGTGGTACCGCGTTCGATCGTTTTCAACTACTGGTGGCTGAGCATGGTCATCATCGGTGGTTTGCGGCTTGCAATGCGTCAGTATTTTCAGGGGGACTGGTTTACCGCGGCACAGCACATGCCTTTCACCAGCCGTGATGACGGCCTGACTAAGGTTGCTATTTATGGGGCCGGTGCCGCGGGCAATCAATTGGTGGCGGCCCTGCGTCTGGGCCGTGTAATGCGTCCGGTAGCTTTTGTTGACGATGATAGCGGTATCTCGGATCGAATCATTTCCGGCTTGCAAGTATATAAGCCCAAGCGCATCCAGCAGATGATCAATGAGACTGGAGCCGAGGAGCTGCTTTTGGCAATTCCTTCCTCTACGCGTGCTCGCCGCCGAGAGATACTGGGTTACCTGGAAGGGTATCCGCTGCACGTGCGCAGTGTTCCCGGTTTCATGGACCTGGCGAGCGGCCGAGTGAAAGTCGATGACATCCAGGAAGTGGACATCGCTGACCTGCTGGGGCGTGACCCGGTCCCGGCGCAGCCTGAGTTGTTGGAACGATGCATCAAGAATCGCGTGGTGTTGGTTTCCGGGGCCGGGGGGTCGATCGGTTCGGAACTTTGCCGTCAGATCCTTTCGCTGGAGCCGACCAGTCTGTTGCTGTTTGATCACAGTGAATACAACCTCTACTGCATTCTGTCCGAACTTGAGCAGCGTGTTCAATCAGAGGCGCTCAGTGTGAAGTTGCTGCCGATTCTCGGCTCGGTAAGGCATCAGGACAAACTGCTGGATGTTTTGAGTACTTGGTCGGTCGATACTGTTTATCACGCGGCTGCTTATAAACATGTACCGATGGTGGAGCACAATATTGCGGAAGGTATTCTCAATAATGTGATCGGTACTCTCAATACCGCGCAGGCCGCTTTACAGGCTGGTGTCGAGAACTTTGTGCTGATTTCAACCGACAAGGCGGTGCGGCCAACAAATGTGATGGGTGGGACCAAGCGCCTGGCGGAGCTTGTGTTGCAAGCCTTGAGCAAGGAGATAGCGCCGACTCTGTTCAGGGATGCATCGAACATATCACGCGTAAACAAAACCCGTTTTACCATGGTTCGATTTGGCAACGTATTAGGCTCATCGGGCTCGGTGATTCCGTTGTTCCATAAGCAGATCCAGGCGGGCGGACCCCTGACAGTGACTCATCCGAAAATCACCCGTTACTTCATGACAATACCTGAGGCGGCGCAACTGGTAATCCAGGCCGGTTCAATGGGCGAGGGGGGGGATGTCTTCGTGCTTGATATGGGCGAACCTGTGAAAATTGTAGAGCTTGCTGAAAAAATGGTTCATCTGTCTGGCTTGAGTATTCGCTCGGACAAAAATCCTCACGGGGATATTCTGATCCATTTCACTGGGTTGCGTCCGGGTGAAAAGCTCTATGAAGAGCTGTTGATTGGCGACAACGTTGCCGCTACGAGACATCCGATGATTATGCGGGCCAGTGAGGAGTTCCTGACGTGGGAAGCTCTCAAGGGCAAGTTGCAAGGGCTGCTGAGCGCTGTCGAAGATGGTGATTACGTGCTCGTCAGGCAACTTTTGAAAGACACTGTCAGTGGCTACAGCCCGGAAGGCGATATTGTCGATTGGATGCACATTCAACGGCACCGTGAAGTCTGATCACTTAATTACCCTGACAGGCCAGTTGGCTGGCTGTCAAAAATAGTTTTATAAGGGATCATCGCTTCTGCCGCACCGTTCAGCGATACGGCGAACGCTACTGCAGCAACCAGGAGATGTGCAAGGAACAGGGGCTTGTAGTTTCTAACGGTTGAGTAGTAAAAGCCCGAAAGCACGCAAGCAAATAATATTGATGCGACATTGAACGTCCGGGTCCATAGCGCGAAATTGTTAGGGAATAGCAATATAAAAGTGGCCGAGAGCATCAGGGAAGTTACGGCGAGACTCAAGGGTAGCCTTTCTTTGCGAGTGTACGGCAAAAAGTTGGGCTGTCTCTTTTCTTTAAGTTCCAGCCAGGCCAGGCTGAGCGCGCAGCCGGCAATATAGAATCCGAACAAATAAGTCCTGATGCTCAATTGGTAATCCCATCCTGAGTACTCCATCAGCTTCGCAGCAAATGAAGATGGAAGTATCTGCGAAAGTAACTGGTAAAAATTCGAGCCTAGGCGCATTGCGATAAATACACCTATGACTCCAATGGCCCACAAGGTGATATACCTAAGCGTGTTGCGAGTGAAGAGGGAAATGGTGAATATGAATATATAAAGCAGTGCGGAAATCTGAAAGCAGATACTCAGTGCGAAGAACAGTGTCATAAGCTTTTTATTTGAAAGCTTCAGGTATGCCCATAATCCTAGTAGGAATAGTCCTACGGCAATGGACTGGCGCACTGTTGAGAAGTGCATGTAGATGAAATTGTACGAAACATAAATGACGAAGATGAAAACTCTGTTTCCCGAAAAAGTGCTCGCGATCAAATAAGTGCTTAGCGCGCAAAAAACAGAGGCGACCATGAAGACGCTAGTTAACTCGCCGCCCAAGTATTTGATCGTATAGTTAAGCAGGAAGTAGCCGAACTCGAAAGCCAGTCTGTAGTTGTTTTCTGCATAGGAAGTGAACGGTCCTTGCTCGACAGAGATCGATTCAAAATACCCTGCATATTGGGGCCAATCCATGCCCGTTTCAAACCTGATGCCGCCGAGTATACCAATGAAGACATACAGAAACAGCGTCAGAGGCAGGTCTTGGCGCAGTGCGAAGAAGCGCAGAATGGCGATATAAAGAATGGCCAGATAGCCGAGCAAGTAAAAACTCACATCAAAGCTTCCAAAGCTTTCTGTTGAACCTGAAACTGGACAGGTACACGAATAGTCTCGATATGTTCATGAACCGGTTAGGCCCCATGACATACAGTACCCCTTTTAATAATGAGTTGATGATCCGGAGTTTTCCAGAGTGGGACTGAGTATCGCCAAAACCAGCAGGCTTGTAGGGGCCATTCTTTTCGAACAGGTAGTTCTTTCCGGCAAACGTGTAGACAGGACCGCTTGCGTCGAACGGATCGTGGCCCGCTGGCAACTCGTTAAGCACGCTTGCATATGCCCTCCTTAGGGCAGGGGAGATGTACTTACCGTCACTCATATAGTCAAACGCATAGACAGCGCTGGAGGAGAAGGACGAGAAGTATGTCAGACGCTCTTTGTAATAGGTGCTGACCTCTAACAGATCCTGTCGTTTTTTCTCTCGCCCTGCAAATGCGCGCTTGCTCAAAAGCTCGGGGTTTTTCTCGTCAAAAGAACTGAAGTGGAAGAAAATCAGTGGGAACGTTTCGTTTACGGTGTAGCCACCTTGACCGTCAGACGAAAGCGTCCGCTCATGGCTGTTCCAGAAAGCCACGTTGTAACCGAGATTGAACGAAACGTGGAGGGTCGGAAAGAAACAAGGGGCGATACTGACCCACTTCTGGTCGGTGGACAGACCGAACTGAGTCTCGAAATAGCAGTGGTCCAGGCAGCGGTCGTTCCACCACTGAAGAAAGCGCATGGCTTCCGATGTCTTTGCAACCGCGTAAAAGCCCAGGTTGAAGGAACCGAAGCGCAGCATCCCGATATCGCCTTCCACATGCGGGGTGACGTAATGAGGCGTCAGGATAATTTCGTGGGTATCGAGCTCATTCCACAGGCCATCGAGGTGGTTGAATACGCAGGTATCGGGGTCCAGGAAAACAACTTTGTCATGCTGCTCAAGCAGCTTCAGGGTAATCCAAGGCTTGAGGCTGGTGCTGAACTCTACGATGTCGTATTTGAAAGCATAGTGTAGAAGGTTAGGTAACCCAATTTCTTCAACCCAATGAAACTCCGCCAGGTCGGTAGGAAAGTCTATATCTACCTTTCGATCGAAGATATAGATTTTAAGTTTTGGTTGATTGAATTTGACCAGCGACTCGGCCAATACCAGTGCCTTAGACAGGTAGGCTAGGTTGCACACGGTAAAAATGGCCGATTGCTCGCCGGTCACACCTTGTTCATCAGTCACGTTTGAATAATCCTAATGTATTGAAGATCCTGACAAGAGCCTGAAAAGCACAATAGACAGCCAGTAATTTTGTGATTCTGAGTGCGAAGCCGAACTGGGCGCTCTTTATCGCGGAGAAAATGAGTTTTATGTTGGATGATACGGTGTCTTTTATTCTAGACCAAGAGTATGCCCGCATCGAATAAGTGCGACCGGCAATTCGATAGCGACTATCGGCTTGTTCGGTGACGTGATCAAAGCCAGGGGTGTTGCCGCAGGAGCCGATTCGGTAGCCTTTATTCAAAGAGTCCAGACAAAGCTTGTAGTCCACGCTGTCCACGAAATAGCTGCAATCAAGCCAATTCAGGGTTTTGAGTTTGTCGAGGAAATAAAGGCTGCCACTGTTGATCAGTAGAGGAACGTCCTGCACCAACGCTTCTCCGCCGGCTTTGAAGGCTATTGCACTGAAATTTTTATAGGCGTCGATATTATTTACATAGTTATTTTCTATATAAGACAGCGTTTTGCTATTGTAACCCGTGTCTTGATCAAAAAATAAAAGAGCAGCGTAGCCCTGTTGATGAGCGTTGGCGCAGACTGTTGAAATTCCTACGCCAAGCCCCAGGTTTTTCCCACAGGTGAAGTAATGAATGCCTGGATGATGCTCGGCAAGCTCGCGCACATTGGTGATGTCAGGTGAGTTATCAAAAACATACACTTCAATCCCGTCTGCTGAAGTCAATTCAAGCCTGCGCAGTAACTCCACGCCAGCGTGATAGACAACAATACCTACTGCAATCTTACGCGTCATGCCATACCTTTGATGTGTGGGGCCACCCGTATCTCGCTAGGCTTATACGCTTAACCATTTACACTCTTTTTCGTTCCACATTTTCACGACCCTGGCAGGGCTACCTACAGCGATGGCATTGCCGGGAATATCTTTGGCAACGACACTATTGGCACCGATAATTGAGCCGCTACCGATTGAGGTGTTGGGGAGTACTACGACATTGTCTCCTATCCATACGTTGTCGCCAATGGCTACGGGGCCACTGCTTCCCAGCTTACGCTCGAAAGGTGCTTCGTGGGGACTGGATTGGTGTTCTCCAGTGTATACGCCGTGGGAATGGTCCGTAATATGGATTTTACTGCCCATCAGCACATTTCTACCGATAGATATCTTGTTACAGCACGCTATATGCAGGTAATCACTGGCAGAAAAATTCTCACCGATTTCGATAAGCGGCTGGTAGGTGAACGTAAGGTACTGAGGAATGGCGTGCAGCCATAGCCCTTCACCCACCCTGAAGTTGTTACCCAGTGTGATATGTTCCATCCCAAAGACCTTGGGCGCACGGCCAAGGTAGGCGCGCCTCCCCGGCGCTGGAATCGTCCTTAGGTGAATGAGCGCGCGCCACGCTAAGAGGAACCTCCCCACCAGTAGCGGGATAATGAACAAGTGGTGCTGTTTTAATTTCTTTAGAAAATATGACACCGCATTTACTCGTGCTTGGGTGTTAACGAATTTTTTGCTGAATCTAGACGTTATTGATACCCGGATTCAGGCGGCCGGTTGCGTGTGAGATGAAGATAAACGTCGGTCATAGCTTTAAGCAGGGGGCGGGGGGTCAGTGAAATCACGGCGACAATCATCAGTGGGTAATCGATGGACAGGCGTAGGGCAGGCTTGAATCGCCTATAGATCGAGTAGCTCAACAGCCCACGAACGCGCAGGGATACCATGCCTCTTACTGAAAAAGCCCCGGATATAGTCCCGAAACTACGACACGCAGAAAGTTTGCTCTTCAGTGCATAAGTTGATGGCAGTGAGAATATAAAGTTTACCCATTTTTCAATCCCGACTTCAAAGATCTTTGGCGTATGCGCCCAGCCCTTCTTTTGCAGGGTTGGGCTTTCGAGTGACGTAATGGATATTTCCTGTTCCCATCGAATCAGCGTATTGTCACGCGCCGCATGTTCCAATATGACACCGGTCTGCATGAAGTAAGAGCCGATGTAGCGGTTGAAATCCGCACTGGCGATCAGTTCTCTATTGTAAATCAGGCAGCTCATGCAGCTCATAATTCCGGCAAGTTCGGTCAATAAAGCATCCGGGCAACTATAGTTTCTGCTGGCCGTCGTATTTTTATCGATGAGGTTGACAACTATTGCACTATAGCTGTTTGAGCTTTCGATGAGCTTGAGTACGGACACAATACCCTTTTCGGGAATTTTCGACGTATCCCCCAGAAGCCATACGTACTGGGTGTTCGCGGCCTTCAACGCTTTCTCGAAATTGGCTTCGGGGCCTACTGTGGTCTCGTTTCGCAGGCTGCGAATGAGGCTGTATTCTTTCTGCCACTTTGCGATAATGTCCTGTGTGTTATCGGACGAGGCATTGTCCGATATGAAAATTTGCAGGTTGTGGCTTCGGGCCAGCGGAACATGCACCGACAGGGATTTATCAAGAAAGTCCGCCCGGTTGTAGGACGGAATGACGATTGAAAGATAGGGATTGCCGACTGGATTCATACGTGCGATCTCTTGAAGTTTTTAAATATCCAGTACACCCAAGGCGTCACTATGCAAAGCGCGCTGAAGAAACCGACAAATAGGTAATCGAAGGGAAGGTAGATGCAGATAGCTAGCGTAGTTGTTGCCACATATACGCCCTGTACCACGGAAGCCGTAACCAGTGGCTCTTGCTTGTGAGCTCGCATGTAGACAGCCATTGAGTTGATCCACAATTGGATCAGCCAGCCAAACCCCACCAATACCAAGGCAATGTGTGAAACTAGGCGATTGGCAATCGGCAGGTAATCCTTGAGGAGTTCGATACCTGTAAACAGGGTTGCCAGACCTAGGACGTAAGTCAACGTGGCGAGCAGAAGGGCGCGTTTGAAGGTGGTGTTCAGCGCTGGGTAATCTTGCTGTGCAACATACATGTTCATCTTGGGTGTGTTGATCGAAACCCAGATGTTAGCGATGCTGAAAAGTGCCATGCATACCGCCATGGACAGGCCCACTTGACCTGCCTCTACCGTTCCATAAAAGTGGAATGCCAAAGGGGTGAAGATCGAAAGGATAAAGTAGCCACTTATCCAGCTGACAGCAAACCGCCACATCAGTGGCATGATTTCCGATGCCCAAGCGTGGTGCGAGTTTTTACCGGCGGTATAAAGCTGTTGAAGCATTTTTTTATAGCGGTAGCCGATTAGGGCCAATCCGGTCATTGCTCCGGATAGCAAGGCTATCGCCAGGGCGTAGAGCTCTTCCCCGCATAACAGCAGAAGTGCGGTTACGGTGACTGTGCTTACGCTGATGTAGAAGCGGATTTTTTGTACATCTCCGACACTGTCGCACCCTTCGATAAACGACAGCAACATGCTGTTCAGGAAGACCAATACCGACGCCGCGCCATATATGAACCAGGGCAGTTGCCAGTTGACAGCTGAGCCCTTGCTATTCAGCAAAAAGTATCCGGCCGCTAATACTACGGGGAAAATTACGATGGCCATCGCACTGGACCACTTCAAGGCAAATTTGCCAAGGGTGGCCAGGCGGATCATGTGCTTAGTATCACCCGTAAGCGTTTTATCGGCATTAAATCTGAGGTGCGCGAATTCGTGGGATGAAAACAGCAAGAGTATTGAAGAAAACCCCATGTCGGCGAATACAGCCAGGGCTGCCAGGCTTATAAATGTGTACCAGTAGCCTTGGGCTTCTGCGGAGAGGTAAAGAGGGACTAACAGCAGCAGCAGAGGTCCGGAAAACAATCTCCACAGCTGATTGATTGCGGAGTGGCGGACATCGTAGCTAAATAGCGTTTTGAGCAGCATGTTTTTCACGGCTGATGGCACATTTTATTTTTCAACTTTTGAGAGGCAAGAAGTGTTACTAGGGGCACTCTGCATATATAGCCGCTGAATGTAAGCGTGCCCCCGAAACTGTGTTGCTGCAGATCACTACTTCTCGGCCAGCTCTTTGGCTACCTCGATGATAAGGCTTTCCTGGCCAGCAACTGCCTTGCGTTCACCCAGTCGGAAAAACACGTCCCTTGGGTCTACACCATATTCTGCGGCCGCTCTGGCCACGGGTTTGGCGAAGCCGGAAAAGACTCCCGCAAGGCCGCTCACAATTGAAACGGGGGAAATGGACGGAGCGATAAACCCCAGTTCCTTTTCGGCCATCGTGGCAGCATCCAGAATTTTGAAGAGATCAATCCCTGTGTGATACCCCAGTTTGTGCAGCACCCCCACCAGCACTTCAAGCTGTGTGTTGCCGGCGCCAGCGCCAAATCCGCGGATGGTGCCATCGAGAATGGTCGCGCCTTCATTGACCGCTGTTACGGAGTTGATCACAGCCATTCCAAGGTTATTGTGGCCGTGGAAGCCGACCGGGATGGATAGGCCGTTTACCAGAGTGCTGACGCGGGCTTTGACATCATCGACCATCTGAGCGCCCGCAGAGTCCATGATGACAATCGCCTGGGCTCCATAGGACTCCATTTTTCTG
Source organism: Pseudomonas sp. S09G 359 (assembly GCF_002843605.1). Lineage (NCBI taxonomy): Bacteria > Pseudomonadati > Pseudomonadota > Gammaproteobacteria > Pseudomonadales > Pseudomonadaceae > Pseudomonas > Pseudomonas sp. S09G 359. The sequence goes on from NZ_CP025263.1 coordinate 1,863,246, forward strand.
GCCTCTTCAAGCAGCACTTGCGGGCTGGCCATATGCGTCATCATCAGGATGCCCCATGCCTCCTTGCCGGACTCTCGAATATAGCCAATGTGACGCTGGGTGACATCGGCTTCGGTGCAGTGAGCGGCGATTCGGAATACATCGACACCCAGTTCGACTGCCTGGCTCAGGTCTTTCTTGATGGTACAAAAGCCTGGGATAACATGGATAGCCAATCGAGTGTTGGTCAACTGCTCGCGGGAAATTCTGAAAATTTCCTGGTCGCTGAGGCGGCTTTCTCCAACCAGCATCGACGAGCCGCCAAGGCCATTGCCATGGCCGACCTCGATAATTGGTACATTCGCCGCCTCCGCTGCCTTGCAATAAGCGACGAACGCTTCAGCTCCTAATTTGTGCCCCACCGCGTGGTTACCATCACGCAATGTAGGATCGGTAATGAGGATGTGCTTAGGCATGCAGTTTTTCCTTGGCGTGTACAGAGGTCGCGATCATTTCCGCGACAGCAATAGCTGCACAGTTGATGATGTCTAGGTTGCCAGCATACTGCGGTAGGTAATCGCCGTTACCCACGACTTTTATGGTCGTTAGTACCCGATCTCCTTCAACCGTTGGCGGGACGATCAGTGCATAACCTGGAACATACTCTTTCAGTTTGGCAACCATTGCCTCTACCGACTGACGGATTGCAGGAATGTCAGGGTTGGTGATCTTGGCGTAGATGGTAGTCTGCATGTCGATCGGTGGGTTGGCCGGGTTCAGGATCAATATTGCCTTCGTCCGCTGTGCTCCCGAGAAGCGCATCAGCGCATCTTCAGTGGTTTCTATGTACTCATCAAGGTTGGCCCGAGTGGCTGGTCCCGCACTGAGCGATGCAATACTGGAGACGACTTCGATGTATTCGATATTGGCATGAACGGCAGCAATCGCACTGGCGATGGGAATGGATGACTGCCCGCCGCAGGTAATCATGTTGATGTTCTGAGTACCTCCGCCTACGCATTCCCCGGCGTTGATGGCAGGGATGCAGAAGACCCCCAGCTTTGCCGGTGTCATGTCGATGACGGTCTTTCCAAGCTTACGCAATGCATCCCAATGCTCAATATGTGCATGAGCGGAGGTTGCATCAAAAACCAGGTCGCACACATCAGGCGACGAGAGGATCGCACCAATACCCTGATCGGACGTGGGAATGCCTAGCTCGGTAGCTCTTTTCATTCCTGCCGACGAGTAGTTACGCCCGGCGAAAAGCGTGCATACAAGATGCTGAGAGCGCATTATCTTCACGAGCAGATCGGTACCAATATTGCCCGAACCGATAATAGCTACTTTCAGTACTTTTTTAGTGACCATCACATACATCCAAGGAGGCGCAGATTCAAAGCAATTCGTTATTTTACCAGTAGCTCTTTGATCTCAGGCGCATGTTGTGTTTCGTGCAAAAAGAAGAAGTTGGTTTCTTGCGTCTGGTCATCCATCAGGCCGAACGCACGGAGGTTGCCTTCCGCGTCAGCGGTGAAGCATTGGTAGCCCAAGTCATGAAAAAGCTCGATGATCTGATTGGGATGGTAGTCAAACTTCGCTGCCCACTTTCGCAGCATTTCCGTAAATACAATTGGCTTGTCCTCGGCCAGCAACCGCATCGCGCCCTGGAAGACAAAAAGCTCCGCACCTTCGACGTCACACTTGATAAAGTCGACTTTGGGCAGATTCAAGCGTGTTGATGTGTCGTCGAGAACCTTGACGTCGCAGGTAACCTTCTTTACGTCGGCGCGCCCGCTCAAGTTGGCTGAGGAGGCGTTCCCCGAACCGCCCGGGTAGAAATAGAACTCCAGGGTCTTCTCTTCCGAAGAGAAACCGAAATTGAAGGTCTTGATATTGTCCAATTCGTTGATTCGCACGTTTTCCTGAAGTGCCGAATATGTGGAATCAATGGGTTCAAAGGCGTAGACATTTACGCCGGGATTCTTTTTGGCAATGTTGAGGGCATACCACCCCATGTTTGCGCCAATATCCAATACGCAGGCATTCGGTTTGACCAGCTTGATGATCATGTTCGAATCGGTCAGCTCATAATCGCCAAAGTTGAGAATCTCAACCGGCGCAACGCGCTTGTCAAATTCGGGGCAAACAACCTTTATACCGTTGTCGCGGGATGTCATGATCACCTTTCCGTCAGTGATCTCTATGCGGGCAACGTTTGTTTCTTTCAACCATGATGCATAAGAAAAGAGCTTGCTGTGGAAGTCGTTGTACATTCCATCTATGTAGTCAGGTTTGCTCAATGCTTGGTTTTCAAAACACTGACGCATCTCTTCCATGTTCTTCATGTGTAACTCTCAATGGTTTTCTTGAAGCCCTCTCGGACAGTCGTCCTAGGGAGCCAGCCGAGCCTTTTTACTTTAGTGATATCTGGGCAGTTTCTTACAATTGGACTTACTAAGTACGTACTATCATTTTCGCGGGTAGTAAACGAGACGCTCAATTCTTTTTCGGGGTACAGCCCTACCAGCATTTCGGCCAGCTCTCTGATACTGATTTCTCCCGCGGGGTTACCTACATTGTATGCTTCGCCGTGGGTGCCGTTGAGTAATACCGTCCAGAAGCCTGCTACCGCGTCCGCGGCATAACAGAAAGCCCTCCGCGCAGTACCGTCGCTTTTCATGGTGATGGGCTGATTATTCAGGATATTGGCCACAAAATCAGCATATACCCTTCCGTCATTCAATAACATGTGAGGGCCGTAGGTGTGAAACGGCCTGACGATGGTGGCCGGTACACCTGCCTGGTGGTGCCAACTGATACACATGTTTTCACCCATTCGCTTGCTTTCCGCGTAGCAAGCACGGACCGAAGTCGGGTCGACAAACCCAAGATCTCGCTCCGAGGTAGGCACGATATCCGTCTGCCCGTACACCTCGCCACTGCTGAAGAAGAGAAACCCTTTCGACTCGCTCTGAGCTGCAAGTTTCAGCAAAGCAGCAGTCCCGAGCGTGTTGGCGCTCAAGGTGCCAATTGGATCGGTCGAATAGTACTTTGGGCTGGCCTGACTGGCGGCGTGAACAATGTAGTCAGGGCGCACATCAAGCGCCAACGGTTCGCTGACGTCTTGTTCTATGCAGATTAAATCCGATCTGCACAAGGCATGTGAAAACCTGCTCTCAAAGCGCTGCCGGCTGCGTACCATGGCGAAAATCTGGATCTCCAGCCCTTGGGTTTCATTGAGATACAACAACGTTTCTACCATATAGGCGGCGAGAAAACCCGAGGCGCCAGTAATGAGCACCTTTTGCCCTTTCAGGCGATGCCAGGGCAGCGTGTACTGGGTAGTAATCGCCAGCAGATCGCTCGTTACTATGGCATTGCGCAAGATTCTTTCCATGAGAGGGCTTATGCGCCCAGCTCCTTTGATTTTTCATGCATCCCTTGGAGCATGGCACTCTCCAACTGGTCCCGTGGAATCAGTGGCGAGAGATCTTCCAGCGGTGGCGAGACCAGCGAACCATCCTCCTTCACTATCACTGAAAGCTTCGGTGAGAACAGTTGCTCGGGGTGCATGAACACCTCGCAGATGATTGGTCCGGTTGCGGCCTGTACTTTCTCCAGAGCTGCGTCCACGTCATCCCAATGACGAATCTGGCAAGAAGGGATACCAAAGCCGGTTGCGAGCTTCGAGAAGTCTGGGCACGAAACGCCCGAAGTCCGGTCAGTCCCCACGTAAGAACCTTTGAACAACGAGTTCTGGGTGTGCTTGATCATCAAGTAGCCATCGTTGTTGAAGATGAAAAGCTTGATCGGCAACTGGTGGTGCACGATTGTTTGCAGTTCTTGCAAGTTCATCATCATGCCGCCGTCGCAGTTGAGGCACATTACCTCGCCTCGGTCCGTGGCGAACGATACCCCTAGTGCCGCAGGCAGGCCATAGCCCATCTCACCGAGGCCGGTAGAAGTCATCAGGCGCTGGCCATCTTTCAGGCGCAGTACCTGATGCCCACACAAGAGGGCGGTGCCCATATCGGTCACGACGATCTGGTTCGGTTTGAATACGCCGTTCAGGCGCTCCATGAAACGATAAGAGTTAATGAAGCCGCCTTTGTCGGCATGCTCTTCACCGACCCATGGGAACCGCGCTTCATAGGCTTCACATTGCGCCAGCCATAGGGCCTTGGAAGGAATTGCCAGTGGCTCCAGGCGAGCGCTCAATGCCTCGATAAAGACAGCTGCATCACTGACGATGACTTCCTGGGTGCGTGAAGCATTCTTGACCGCTTCTTCACGACTAATGTCTACCACGTCAATCCGTGCTTCGCGCGCTAGCTCGGTCAGGTCATAACCGACCTGTGGTATGGCCAGACGAGTACCAATGGCAAGTATGTAATCACTGTTTTGCAGGATAAAGTTGGCCGAACGCTGGCCGTAGACGCCTGCGCGTCCGAACACCAAAGGGTGATCGGAGTCGATCATGTCGATACCCGCCCAGGATACGAGGCCCGGAGTACCGAGTTTCTCCAGCAGCGGCGCAATAAGTTTTACGGCGCCGGCCAGGCGGATGCCGTTGCCCAGCCAGAGCAGTGGCCGTTCGGCCTTGAGTAAGGCGGCCACGACACTGTCGACCTGTGCGGCCACTTCAGCGCTGATCGTTTTATCGACAGCGGGCGCTTGGAAATGCGCCATTTCGCTGGCTGGAATACGGCTGGACTGGATGTCCATCGGGATTTCGATCCAGGTTGGGCCTTGGCGGCCTTCCAGCGCGACGTGTACGGCTTTTTCGAGCTCGTATACGGCCTGCTCCGGCTGAGTGACGCGTTGAGTGTATTTGCATACCCGGCTCACCATCTGGCAGGAATCGTATCCCTGAACGCCCCACATGCGCAGCGGGTTATCCACCGAGCAATGCTTGGAATGCTCATTACCCGCGATGACTACGCACGGAATGGAGTCGGCCCACGCAGACACCACACCAGTAACGCCATTGGTGGAGCCAGCGCCTGTCGTCAGCAATGCTGCGGAAAGACGGCCGTTGGTGCGGTAATAGGTCTGTACGGCCATGCAAGCGGCCTGTTCGTGGTGCACGCAGACAATTTCAGTGTAGCCACGGCGGCTGATGGCTTCAAAAAGATGAACGTTACCAGCGCCGATAATCCCGAACGCATGGGTAATGCCCAGGTTTTCCAGTGCTTCAGCGATCTGCTCACTTACTTTTGTTTTTTCCTGCGTTTGCATTTTAAAACTCCGTCGATGGACGCTTCAGCCTGCTCGAAGACCAGCAGCTGAGTTTCGAAAATTTATGGGTTAGGAGGCGTGTGTTTGAACCCGGTTGTTTAGTTGCCCTTCCATCAGGTCGATCTGGATAATTTTGGCCTTACGGGCGAAATCATCGGGTTTGGCGCCGGTTTGTCGGACGTCTAGGCGGCTTCCCAATAGCGGCAGAAAATCGCAGTTTTGTACGGCGTGATTGGCAGCACGCGTTACGTAGGCGCCGAGCATGCCCGAGTAGTTCGCACTCGCCCGGATTTTTTTCGCACCTTTCAAACGGGCTACGTAAGGAAGGTCCAGGGCCTCCAACTGCCCGAGCGATTCGACCTGTTTGACCTGGTATGCGTACTTGGTAATGCTGCTGGCCAGCGCCACGCTGTCGAGCTCTTGAAAACCCTGTTGGCGAATGCGCCTCTCGCCTTTGAGTTCGTAGGTATTGACCTGGCCTTTAAGAAATAAGCAGTGATGGCTGTCAAGCCAGCAGTCAGCTATGCCGGTCATCAGGTTAGTGGCGCCCGGGCCGCTTGTGCCCAGGGCAGCGCCGAGTACTTCGTGATGCGTTTCTTGGGCAGCAGCGGAAGCGGCAAACGCCGCCCCTTGCTCATTGTGACCTGAGATTAGCTTAGTCTTACCCAACTGGTTGATGCTATCAACCAGGTGCGTGATCATCCCGCCAATCAGTTCGTAACCACACAGAACATTGTTCCGTGCAAGAACCAGCGCCACAGCATCCGATGCTTTCATCGCCTAGAAGCCGATTCCAAAGAACTCTTCCAGCTTCTCACCGACAAAATCAAAGTGCTCCTGCCCCAATGACGGCTGTACGCCGAGCCAGAAGGTCTGGTTCATGGTGCGGTCGGTATTTGTCAGCTCGCCGACCACACGATATTCCAAGTTCTGGAAATAAGGCTGTCGGGTCAGGTTGCCGGCAAACAGCAGGCGTGTACCGATCTTGTGTTGATCGAGGTACTTGAGCAGGTCAACACGGTTTACGCCGCTGCTTTCCTTGAGTGTCACCGGGAAGCCGAACCACGAAGGGTCACTGTTGGGTGTGGCTTCGGCGATTTCGAGGAACTCGGACAGGCTGGACAGCCGCTCCTTGAGCAGTGCGAAGTTGCGCTTGCGCGTATCGATGAAGTCCTGGGCGCGTTCGAGTTGGGCCAGGCCGCAGGCCGCCTGCATATCGGTGATTTTCAGGTTGTAGCCCAAGTGTGCATACACGTACTTGTGGTCGTAGCCTTGGGGCAGGCTGCCATATTGCTGGCCAAAACGGTCGCCACAGGTGTTGTCGCAGCCCGGCGCGCAGTAGCAATCGCGGCCCCAGTCGCGGAACGACTCGGCAATCACTTTCAGCATCGGATTGTTGGTGAATACTGCACCACCTTCACCCATGGTGATGTGGTGCGCAGGGTAGAAACTGAGGGTGGCGATATCGCCGAAGGTGCCTACCAGCTTGCCGTCATAGGTCGCACCCAGGGCATCGCAGCAGTCTTCGACCAGCCACAGGTTGTACTTTTCGCACAGTGCCTTGACCTTGCCTAGGTTGAACGGGTTGCCTAGGGTATGAGCCAGCATGATTGCCTTGGTTTTCGGCGTGATTGCGGCTTCGATAAGGTCGGCATTGATATTGTGGGTCGCCATGTCGACATCGACGAACACCGGCACCGCACCAAATTGAACGATGGGGTTGACGGTGGTCGGGAAGCCCGCGGCGACGCCAATCACTTCATCACCTTTCTTGATCGCTCGCTCACCCAGCTTGGGAGAGGTTAGGGTGCTGAAGGCAACCAGGTTGGCGGAAGAACCTGAGTTGACCGACAGCAGGAATTTGACACCGATAAATTCAGCCAGCTTCTTCTCGAATTCGGCATTGAAGCGACCGGTGGTCAGCCAGCCGTCCAAGGAGGCCTCGACCATCAGTTGTAACTCACGTGCACCGATCACCTTGCCGGAAGGCGGTATCACGGTTTCGCCGGCCACGAATGGCTTGCTCGCCAAAGCGACATTGGCATATTGCTCGACGAGCTTGCTGATTTCCTGGCGGAGCATATCGGGTGTCATGAAAAATCCTGCTAAAAATAGAGTTAGTTGCTGCTGGCATGCATGGCGAGCATGTAGGCGTTGATTTCTTCCAGGCAATGGGCCTGCATATCACTGCCGCTCAACCAGGCTCGATGCCAGGTAACAATCCGGGCGAGCGTGGTCTCAAGGTTCCAGCTGGGCCCCCAGTGCAAGTGGGTCCGGGCTTTGGAAATATCCAACTTAAGGTAGTTGGCCTCATGTGGCTGCGGGTCTTGATCCAGTTGCCAGTGAGCGCCTGCCCCCCAAGTATGGACCATGTGATCGAGGATCCACTCAACGGGGCGTGCATCCTCATCCTTAGGGCCGAAATTCCAGCCCTGGGCGAAACGATGCCCGTGGGTCCAGAGGTGTTCGGCCAATACCAGGTAACCGCTGAGAGGCTCCAATACGTGTTGCCAGGGCCGCGTTGACTTCGGGTTTCGGACTGTGACGGGCTGGCCCTGCTCGAAGGCACGAAGAATATCAGGGATGAGCCGATCTTCCGCCCAATCGCCGCCGCCAATGACGTTGCCGGCTCGGCCGGACGCCAGGGCGGCAGCGCGCGGATCGTTGAAGAACGAATTGCGGTAGGCGCTTGTGATCAGCTCCACACAGCCCTTACTGTTGCTGTATGGGTCATGGCCGCCCATAGGTTCGTCCTCACGGTAACCCCATTCCCATTCCCGGTTCTCGTAGCATTTGTCCGTGGTGACGTTGACGATCGCCCGTAGGTTGGAGCATTTCCGGGCGGCTTCAAGCACATGCAGGGTGCCCATTACATTGGTGGCATAGGTCTCGACCGGCTCGCGGTAGGACAAACGGACCAATGGTTGTGCCGCCATATGGATCAGTACATCTGGGTTGAAGCGCGTCATGCTCTGGGTAATGGCCGCCAAGTCGCGGATATCCCCTTTTTCCGACTCCATGCCCGCGGCCACTCCGGCCTCGACGAACAGGGCAGGGTGAGTCGGTGGTGGCAGGGCAAAACCCTTCACCTGCGCGCCCATGCTGCTCAACCACAGGGAGAGCCAACTGCCCTTGAACCCCGTGTGGCCGGTCAGGAAGACTTTTTTGCCTTGCCAGAAGGCGGGAGAAACCGTCGACTTCATCATTCAGTCCCAGGATTTCCAGGGAGCTTTGCCTGACTGCCAAAGATCCTCCAGATAGTGTTTGTCACGCAGTGTATCCATAGGTTGCCAGAACCCAGGGTGTTCGTAAGCCATGAGCTGACCCTCGGCCGCCAGCTTCGTTAGCGGTTCCTGTTCCCAGGTCGTGCTGTCGTCTTCCAGGTAATCGAGTACCGTAGGGCTCAGTACGAAGAAGCCGCCATTGATCAGCGCGCCATCGCCCTTGGGTTTTTCCTTGAAATTCAGCACTTGGCCATTCTGGATGTCCAGAGCGCCGAAACGGCCAGGCGGGAACGTTGCGGTCAGCGTTGCTGCCTTGCCATGTGCCTTGTGGAAGGCCAGCGTTGCGCTGATATCGAGGTCGCTTACGCCGTCGCCGTAGGTGAAGCAAAAGGCTTCTTCGTCTTTGACATAGTCGGCGACACGACGTAGGCGCCCGCCGGTCATGGAGTCATCGCCAGTATCGACCAGTGTGATATTCCAGTCTTCAGCCCGCTGGTCGTGCACTTTCATGGTGTTGTCACGCATGTTGAATGTGACGTCGGACATATGCAGGAAATAGTTGGCAAAGTATTCCTTGATCACATACCCCTTGTAGCCGCAGCAGATAATGAAGTCATTGATGCCGTGCGCGGAATACATCTTCAGTATGTGCCAGAGTATCGGCTTGCCGCCGATTTCGACCATCGGTTTTGGGCGTACACTGGTTTCTTCGCTTAGCCGCGTTCCCAGGCCACCGGCCAAAATAACTGCTTTCATGCTGTCTCCGGGTCAATTCGAGCTTACAAAGGCATCAGAATGGAAATGTTTGAGGGGCAGGCCGGCCTGTGTCAGCACCTCGCGCGCCGTATGGATCATGGCCTCAGAGCCGCAGGCATAGACCGATGTATCGTTTAGATCAAGGTTTTCTGCAAGGACTACCTGTTGGACATAGCCCCTGGCGCCCAACCACTGTGAGTTCGCGCGTGACAGTGCCGGCCGGTAGGTCAGACCCAGTGTTGGAAAGTCGGGGTGCCAGTACAGATCGGCTTCCGTACGGCCTCCCCAGTACACATAGATACGTTTGTCGCCGAGTGATTCGGGGGCTGCCGCCAAGGCTTCCAGCATGGCTTTGACAGGGGCAATTCCGGTTCCGGTGGCCATGAACACTAGGTTTGTGGTCTGTGTATCGCGCAGGCAGAAGGTGCCCAGTGGGCCCTCCAGCCTGAGCAGGTCGTTGGCCTTGGCTTCACCAAACCAGTACTGGCTCATGACGCCGTCGGGAACTTGGCGAATATGCAGCTCCAGCTTGGCATCCGCGCGCATGGCATTGGCAATGGAGTAGCTGCGACGCACACCATCCTTGCCAATTACATCAATGTACTGTCCAGCCAGAAAAAACAATGCGCTGTTGGGAGGGGTTCTGAGGACCACCCGGACCACGTCATCAGCAAGGCGCTCCAGCGTGTCGAGGCGGCAAGGTATTGTTTTGACCTGAATGTCGGCCAGTACGCCTAGGTCTTCGATGTCCAATTCAAGGTCAGTGATTGCTGCGCGGCAGCACGTCAGGATTGCGCCTGATGCACGCTCATCCTCGGTCAGCGCCAGCTCCGGTTGCACCACCTCGGTCATGCCTTGAAGCACATTGGCCTTGCATACACCGCAACGACCGGTACGGCAGCTGTACTCGAGCACGGTCCCTTGCGACTTTGCGCAGTCCAAAAGGCTTTTGTCGCCTTGCGCTGTAAATGTCTTGTGGTTCGACAGTGTGACAATTGACATGTGTCAGGCACCACTCTCAGGGTCGGTGTCACAAGGATGCAACTCATCCCATTGAATTCTGGGTGTTGTACACACCTGCGCCATGCGTTTGATACCCATGTACGTTTACATCTCCTCTCGTCATAGAGCTGAACGTGACACGAAATTCAGCGTGCAGACTGTATATCCCAAGCTCGGGGTATTTTCGTATAGGTTAAAGCTGAAAAAGCTACCGGCTTCATCGTCATACCGGTTGACCCCTGCTGGTAACCGCCAGCGGTTTTGCAAAATAGTGGGTCGCCGTTTGCTACGTGAGAAAATAGGACAAGCTGGCACGGCGCCGCGATTTCCTGCGGGGGGTATTGCTATGGATGTAATGAATACGAGGATTGCATTCTACCCTGTACCAGATGTTTCCCTGTTCGGCGGGCAGCTGCTCACAGGCCATATGATCAATACACGCGCTTGGTGCGATAACGCACCAGCCCGTCTGGATTGATCCACCTGAAAAGTTGCGGTAATTCTACCTGCTTGGGACCTTAACTGGAAATGCAAGATGGGCTGTATTCGGGCAGGCAGCACCGCAGGCATCGTGGATAATGGACACACTCTGTAACCTACTCGCTACCCCCACAGTACCTTCTTGCTTCGGGCCTGAAGCCTGGAGGTCCTTCGTCGTCCGGATGGTCAGGCCTGAGCAATCCACCACGCGCATCTTTATGGTTGCTGAAGCGTAGACCTGCGTCGCGATCTATTTGACGTCGGGGCTGCCAATGCCAAGCCTGCGAAACTGGCAGAGAGGTATTTGTAAGAGGGCTGGTAGCCTCAGGTTTGAATTCATGCGCTAAGTTTTATTTCGTCTCGGGGGGGGGGGGGCTGAAAAAATGTGTTGGGGTGAATGTTTTTCAAGCATTAACCTTTTTTTGGAAGGGTATTTATGAAAATTTTACCTGCTTCGATTATTGATTTTTCAGGTGACGTGGGCGGTATCCATCCGAGGAGATCTCTGCATTTTGATGAGTCAATTTCCAGTGATTCGCAAAGTTGTGTATAGAGGCTTGGCTTGCGGAGCAATTGAGTCAACGCCTTTAGGGCAGACGGAGGGATGGGTAAAAGTAATACTCGTCGTCCCATGCCAATGGCCAAAGATTGAGTGATCTCCTTAATGGAAAGATTTAATCCATCAGATACTAAGAATATCTGATTGCCTGCCTTTGGGTGCGCAATGCATAGGCAGATGAAGTCAATCAGGTTTTCAAGCGCCACCATACTTCTACTGTTGTTAATTAGGCCAAAGGGGAGGGGGGCTCCTGACTTGACAAGTTTAAGTAAGCGTTGGAAATTGCCCGGTGCATGTGCGGCATATACCAGCGGTGGGCGTATGATTACGACTTCCATTTTGCTATTTTCGGCGATTTTTAATAACCCCGCTTCAGCCTCCCTTTTTGAGACTGCGTAGTCGGTGTGGGGGGCAGGCTGGGAGTCATCCGAGAAAGGTTTATCTGATGTATAAGCGCCGTTTACTCCAATTGAACTGATAAAAATGAAGCGTTTAACGCCCATGGCCTCTGCTTGCCTGGCCATATTGAGTGTCGCTTCGGTATTGGTTTCTTTGAACAGCTCAAGGGCATTGCTTTCTTTTTTTAATACGTGAGCACGCCCAGCAGTGTGAATCACACATTCAACGCCAGTCATTGCTTCGCGCCACGACGTATGAGCGTTGAAATTGCCAACATTAAAAAATTGGCAGCCTGCCTCAGCGTGTGAAGGACCGGATCGTGATGCGACGACTGTTGAGTAATCTTTTAGTTTGAGTAGCTGCTTCAGTAGTTCTGAGCCAACAAAGCCTGTTGCTCCGGTAAGTAATATTTTTTTCATATTTTAATCTCGGTTTGTGGGGGGATGGTTGTTTTATTAGGTTTTAGTTTTTGGTTCCAGTGTTTTGCAGGTTTTTTATTTGTAAAATTAAAGTTCTGCCTAAGGTGTGATGACATGCTTGACGGGTTTAGCATGGGTAGAAAATGGTAGCGACTTGATACATTTATGTCAGGTTTACATGTTGTAACGCCAGTTTTTTTGACGTTGTCAATTTTTCATCTAGTTTTAGAAGGGCAGCTTCGGAAAGCTGCTTTCTCTTATTGATGTCATGGAGCGTCACCAATGCAAAACACGTATATATCTTCCTTGATCTTTGCCTTCCTCACCACCCTCTCCGTCACCACCACCGCAGCCCCGACCATCAAACCCGAAGCCCCCGCCCCCATTACTGCGCAAATTTCAAGCCCCGTGCAGTCCATGAAGGTTAATCTCAACGCCGCCGATGCGGAAACCCTGCGCCGCGATCTCTTCGGTATCGGTGCTGCAAAAGCCAAAGCGATCGTCGCATACCGCGAAAGTAACGGCCCGTTTACTGCTGTGGATGAGTTGCTGGAAGTAAAGGGCATCGGCAAGGCGTTGCTGGAGAAGAATCGCGATAGGGTGGTGATCAACTAAGCCACCCAAGAGGCCGGTCATTGGCTGGCCTTTTGATCTTCCGGGATCTTGGCCTTCAAACTCTCCCGTACAACATCCAGTATTCGCAGCGCCATTTCTGGATCTTCGACCCTCCGCGCCAACACCAAAGCTCCGACCAGCGTCGACATCATCACCAGTCCAGAGCCGTCGCCATGTCCGTCCTCTAACACCGCTTCTATCTGCTGCACACGTGCGCTCAGCACGGAGTCCGTAGTCGCACTGTGCTGCCCTCGCAACCCGAGCTCAGGAGACATCGTCGTCAGCGGGCATCCTTCACCCGGCGAGTTCTGGTGCCACTCCGACAGGTAGCTATCAATAAACGCCTCCAGCGGCCGTTCCTGGCTGAACAGCATCTCACAGTGCGCATCCAACTCCGCCGCCGCAGCCTGCAGGGCTTTTTCCACCAGTTCGTCCTTGGACCTGAAATGCGAGTAGAACCCACCATGCGTCAGGTTCAGCGCCTTCATCAAGGGCTGCAAGCCGGTCGCGCCGATGCCGTCGCGGCGAAAGCGCACGGAGGCTTCCTTGATGATGCGCTGGTGCGTCTGGGCTTTGTGGTCTTGTGAATAGCGCATTGGGCGGCCTCGCTTGCATGCTGGCATTTTAACCATATTGCACCTTTTTACTCCCGTGGCCCTGAGTTGAAACATTGGCACGGAAAGTGATTACTCCTACACATGGGATTGTTCAACAATCGTGAGGAAGTGATGACGCTCAGCCTGTCTTTAGCGGACCAGATTGCCTTGGAGCTGCGTGCCGACATCATCGGCGGGCGGCTGTTGCCCGGGATGGCGTTGGTCGAAGTGGATTTGGTGAAGACCTATAACGCCTCGCGCAATACCATTCGCGAAGCCTTGCATCGCTTGGGGCAGGAGGGGTTGACCCGTTACGTACGTAACAAGGGTGTAATGGTTCGTCGCCTGGAGCGGGAGGAGGTGCGGGATTTGTTTGTGGTCCGTCGCACCCTTGAGTTGCAGGCCATTGCCCAGAGTCGTGCGCTCAGCGCAGACCAGTCCGAGCGCATGCAGAACGCTATCGACGCCACCACCCTGGCCCGGGAACGCGAAGATTGGCGCGCCGTGGCCACCCACAGCTTGGTGTTCCACCAGCAGATTGTCGGGTTGATGTGCAGCCCGTTGTTCGATGAGTTTTTCGCTCAGGTCATCGCGCAGTTGCGCCTGGTGTTTTGCGCCGCGCCCGACGAGCAACGCTTTCAGTCGCCCTGGCTGGAACGTGATCGTGAGATTTACCAACTATTGTGCAAAAAAGACAAACCGGCGGCGGGGGAGGCTATGAGCCTGTACCTGGATGATTCGGAACGTCTGTCGTTGGCCCTGTTTGACCACCCCTGATCGAGGATTTGCATCATGTACAAAGATTACCCAGCCGCGTACCAGGTCAGCAAAGGCTCGGCGTTGCAGGTCGACACGGCGTTTTACAGCCGTATTCGTGATCAAAAAGACCAACGCACGCTGATTGAGCAGTTCGAGGTGCCCATTCGTACGGGCAGGGCGTGGAAGGTCCCGGCCGGGCACGTGTTCCGTGTGACCACCCCGGTCGGTCCGCAGGTGGGCGACTTTAATATCTGGAATGCCAATGACCCTCGCGAACGCCTTTGGGCGGCGCGCACTCGCCAGTTGCAGGGCGCGCATGTCAGCACTCATGACCGGTTGTGGTCGAACCTGCCATTTCTAAGGCCCCTGGTGACAATCACCGATGACAGCCTGGCGGGTTACGGGATCGATGAGCACGGCGGGCGCCTGCACGACTTGCTGGGTACGCGCTGTGATCCCTATGTGAATCGCATGCTCACCGGTGAGGACTTCCACCACCATTGCCACTCGAACCTGACCCGTGCGGTATTGCCCCACGGGCTGACGGAATTCGACGTGCATGACGTGCTGAATATTTTCCAGTGCACCGGCCTTAATCACGACGACATGTATTTCATGAAGGCGTGCCCGGCGCAGAAGGGCGATTACCTGGAGTTCTTTGCCGAGATTGATGTGTTGTGCGCGCTGTCGACGTGCCCGGGCGGGGATCTGTCGCTGCCGATGTGGGGGCCAGAGGCGCAGGACCCGCTGACGGTGTGTCGTCCGTTGGGAGTGGAGATCTATAAGCTGGAGGAGGCATTGCTGGAAGGCTGGAGCCAGCCGGAGCGTGCTGCCTATAAAGGGCAGCACGGTTTGCAGATTGCCAAGGCGTCTTGGGAGTAACCCAATGCTTAGCGATCCTGCGCGTCCTTGGCATCCGCCTGGGCGTTGCGCTCGGCCACGCGCTTGCGTTGTTCGTCGGTGAGTTCCACCTTGTTGGCGCTGTCACGCAGCATCATCAACCCGCCGACGATCGACCCGATCGCGACTACCATAATCAACCACGCATACCACGGCATAAGGCTCTCCTTGAGGCGGACTACCGTGGGAGAGTTTTCCCACGGTAATAACGGCTTTGAGTAACAGGCTTTCTTAGTAGTTCAGTGTAGGCCTGTTCCGCCTCATTAACCTTAGAGCCCGGTCAACATCGCATCTGCCGGTGCATCGGCGCGGTCCTGGGCGGTCAGCTGGAAGTAGATGAAGCCCGCCAGCATAAAGCCCAGGAAGATCAGACCGATCAGCGCGTTGAACCAGGCCATGGCCACCAGGCACACCACCGCCAGTACCAGCGCGATGCCCGGTACGATCGGGTAACCCGGTGCGCGGAAGGTGCGTTCCAGCAGTGGTTCGGTCTTACGCAGTTTGAACAGGCTGAGCATGCTCATGATGTACATCACGATCGCCCCGAACACCGCCATGGTGATCATCGCCGCGGTCAGCGTCATGCCGCCGAGGTTGATCAGCCCATCGCTGTAGATCGCTGCGATACCGACCACGCCACCGGCGATGATTGCCCGGTGGGGTGTCTGAAAACGCGACAATTTTGCGAGGAAGGATGGCAGGTACCCGGCGCGGGCCAGGGCGAAGAACTGGCGTGAATAGCCAAGGATAATGCCGTGGAAGCTCGCCACCAGGCCGAACAGGCCGATCCATACCAGCATGTGCAGCCAGCCGGAGCTATCACCCACCACGGTTTTCATCGCCTGTGGCAATGGATCGTTGATGTTGGACAGGGTGCGCCAGTCGCCCACGCCGCCGGCGAAGAACATCACGCCCATGGCCAGGATTACCAGGGTCAGGATGCCGCTGATGTAGGCTTTTGGAATGGTGCGCTTAGGATCTTTCGCTTCTTCAGCCGCCATGGCCGCGCCTTCAATGGCGAGGAAGAACCAGATGGCGAAGGGAATCGCCGCGAACATCCCGGCAATCGCCGGGGCGCCGAAGGTGTCGGAGCCGGCCCAGCCATTCAGGGCGAAGTTGCTGAAGCTGAATGCGGGCGCGACCACCCCCATGAATACCAGCAACTCGGCGACAGCGAGCACGCACACCACCAGTTCGAAGGTGGCGGCGAGTTTCACGCCGAGGATGTTCAGGCCCATGAACACGATGTAGGCGCCGACGGCCGCGTGCTTCGGGTCGAGTGCCGGGAACTGCACGTTGAGATAAGCGCCGATGGCCAAGGCGATGGCGGGTGGCGCAAAGACAAATTCGATCAGGGTGGCGAGGCCGGCGATCAAGCCGCCTTTCTCACCAAAGGCGCGACGGCTGTAGGCAAATGGCCCACCGGCGTGAGGAATGGCGGTAGTCAGCTCGGTGAAACTGAAGATAAAGCAGGTGTACATTGCGGCGACCATCAGTGAGGTCACCAGGAAGCCCAAGGTGCCGGCCACGCCCCAGCCATAGCTCCAGCCGAAGTATTCGCCCGAAATTACCAGGCCGACGGCGATACCCCATAAGTGCAGGGTGCCCAAGGTGGGTTTGAGTTGTGTGTTCATGTGTTGCTCTCCCTGAACCGTTTGGAATGATTCAAGGTGTTGCAGCGGCCATGCCAGGCTGAGAATCATTGTCGTAAAGCGGCGCGATTGTCGCGTGGGGAATGGTTTGGCGTTTGAAATTTTACATTGCCGCACCAGATGGGGGCGGTGGTGGCTGGGCCGGCGCCATCGGGGGCAAGCCTCCTCCCACATTTCGATCGGCGCTCGACAGGACAACTCGGTCAAATGTAGGAGTGGGCTTGCCCGCGATGAGGCCCTTCAAGCCAGTATAAATCCCCCTGTAAACCCCGCATAAACCCACTCTTTACGCCATCTTTACGCCCCATCCGCGCCCTCGCTCTCGTTCCTTTACGCCACTCCTGTCGACAATCACCCCACACGCGGCACTCGCCGCTAAACGGAGAGACTTCCATGAGCGTTCTGGACGGGGTGTCACTGCTATTGGCCGTGGCACTGTTCATTTATCTGCTGGTTGCGCTGTTACGCGCGGATCGGAACTAGGAGCAGGCTATGCACAGTTATGACTATTGGCTGATCATCGCCTTCTTCGCCGTGGTGCTGGTGCCGGCGCCGTTCCTGGGGCGGTTCTATTACAAGGTGATGGAAGGCCAACGCACGTGGCTTACACCGGTATTCGGCCCCGTAGAGCGCGCCTGTTATCGCCTGTCTGGCGTGGACGAGCATCAGGAACAAAGCTGGCAGAAGTACATGCTGGCCTTGCTCGCATTCAACCTCGCGGGCTTTGTGCTGCTGTTCGCGATCCTGTTGTTCCAGGACTATCTCCCACTGAACCCGCAGAAATTGCCGGGCCAGGAATGGACTCTGGCCTTCAACACCGCGATCAGTTTCATGACCAACACCAACTGGCAGTCCTACAGCGGTGAAGCGTCCCTGAGCTACCTCAGCCAGATGGTCGGCTTGACTGTGCAGAACTTCGTCAGTGCGGCCACCGGCCTTGCAGTCTTGGTCGCTCTTTGCCGTGGGATCGGTCGCAAATCCACCAAGACATTGGGCAACTTCTGGGTCGACATGACCCGCGCCACCCTCTACGGCCTGCTGCCGTTGTGCCTGGTGCTGGCGTTGTTCCTGGTGTGGCAGGGCGTGCCGCAGACCTTCGCGCATTATGTGGATGCGGTGACGATGCAGGGGGTGGACCAGGTGATTCCCCTGGGCCCGGCGGCCAGCCAGATTGCGATCAAGCAGTTGGGCACCAACGGCGGCGGTTTCTTTGGGGTCAACTCGGCGCACCCGTTTGAAGACCCGACGGCTTGGGCCAACCTGTTCGAGCTGGCCGCGATCATTCTGATTCCGGTGGCGCTGGTGTTCACCTTCGGCCACTACGTGAAAGACCTGCGCCAGAGCCGCGCGATCCTCGGTTGCATGCTGGCGTTGTTCCTGATCGGCGGCGCGACTTCGCTGTGGGCCGAATACCAGCCTAACCCAACCCTGAACAACCCGGCCGTGGAGCAGACTGCCCCGCTGGAAGGCAAGGAAGCGCGCTTCGGCACCACCGGCACGGTGCTGTGGTCGGTGACCACCACGGCCGCGTCCAATGGCTCCGTCAACGGTATGCAGGACAGCCTCAACCCCCTCAGCGGGATGGTGGCGCTGGTCAACATGATGGTCGGCGAAGTGATCTTCGGCGGCGTCGGCGCCGGTATGTACGGCATGTTGCTCAATGTGTTGATCGCGGTGTTCCTTGCCGGGTTGATGATCGGCCGCACCCCGGAATACCTGGGCAAGAAGCTGCAGGCCAAGGAAGTGCAATTGCTCGTGGTGACCCTGCTGGTAATGCCGGTTGGCGTGCTCGTGCTCGGTGCCATCGCCGCCAGCCTGCCGGGCCCGGCCGGTGCCATCAGTAACCCTGGCCCCCACGGTTTCAGCCAGTTGCTCTACGCCTACACCTCGGCCAGTGCCAACAACGGCTCGGCGTTTGGCGGTTTCAGCGCCAACACCCCGTTCCACAACCTGATGCTCGGCCTGGGCATGTTGATCGGCCGCTTCGGCTACATCCTCCCGGTACTGGCGCTGGCCGGCAGCCTGGCGATGAAGAAGACCGCACCGATTGGCCAGAACAGCTTCCCGACCCATGGCCCGCTGTTCGTAACCCTGTTGACCGTGACCATTTTGTTGGTGGGCGGCCTGACTTTCCTGCCAACGCTGGCGTTGGGCCCGATTGCTGAACACTTGAGCATGGGCTTCTAAGGGGATATGAAAATGAATATGCCTGCAAAAAATGCGGCTCCCGTGAACACCCAGGAACCGCCAAAAACTGCGATCTCCGCCCTGTGGCGTCCGGCACTGGTCCAGGCCTTCGTCAAGCTGGACCCGCGCCAGTTGCAACGCTCGCCGGTGATGCTGGTGGTCGAGCTGACCGCCATCCTCACCACCGTGTTGTGCTTCGTGCCCGATACCGCCGTGCCGACGTTTGTCGCCGTGCAAATCGCCGTGTGGCTGTGGTTCACCGTGTTGTTCGCCAACTTCGCCGAAGCCTTGGCCGAAGGTCGCGGCAAGGCCCGTGCCGATAGCCTCAAGGCCGGCAGCGAAGGCCTCAGCGCACGGCGCAAGGAGGCCGACGGCAGCTTCAAGGTCGTACCGGCCACCAGCCTGCGCAAAGGGGATGTGGTGCGCGTCGCCGCCGGGGAAATGATCCCCGGTGACGGCGAAGTCATCGAAGGCATCGCCGCGGTCAACGAGGCGGCGATCACCGGCGAATCCGCGCCGGTGATCCGCGAGTCCGGCGGCGACCGTTCGGCCGTCACCGGCAACACCCGCCTGGTGTCGGATTGGCTGCTAATCCGCATCACCGTCAACCCGGGCGAGTCGACCCTGGACCGCATGATCGCGTTGGTCGAAGGCGCCAAACGCCAGAAAACCCCGAACGAAGTCGCGCTGGATATCCTGCTGATCGGCCTGACCCTGATCTTCCTGCTGGTGGTGGTGACCTTGCAGCCGTTTGCCCACTTCGCCAATGGCAGCTTGCCGCTGGTGTTCCTGGTCGCACTGTTGGTGACGCTGATTCCTACAACCATCGGCGGCTTGCTGTCGGCCATCGGCATCGCTGGTATGGACCGACTGGTGCGCCTCAACGTGATCGCCAAGTCCGGCCGCGCGGTGGAAGCGGCGGGGGACGTGCACGTGTTGTTGCTGGATAAGACCGGCACCATCACCTTCGGTAATCGCCGTTGCTCGGCGGTGGTCGCGGCGCCTGGCGTCAGCGGTCGGGAAGTGGCCGAAGGCGCGTTGTTCGCCTCCCTGGCGGATGACACGGCGGAGGGTAAATCCATCGTCGAATACTTGCGCGCACTGCACCCTCAGGCCGAGCCGTCCCTGGATGAGCTCACCGCCGTACCGTTCAGCGCCGAAACCCGCTTGTCGGGTGTCGACTACCAGGGCCGCGTGTTCCGCAAAGGCGCGGTGGATTCTCTGCTGGCGTTTATCGGTTTACAGCGCCGCGACCTGCAACCCGCGCTGTCGCGGGAAATCGACAAGATCGCGCAAAGCGGCGGTACCCCATTGCTGGTGTGTGCCGATGGCAAATTGCTTGGCGCGATTCATCTGAAAGACGTGGTCAAGCCGGGTATCCGCGAACGTTTCGCCGAGTTGCGCAAGCTGGGGATTCGCACCGTGATGGTGACGGGCGACAACCCGCTGACCGCCGCCGCGATTGCCGCCGAAGCTGGTGTGGATGACGTGCTGGCTGAAGCCACGCCGGAGAAAAAACTCGCCCGCATCCGCCACGAGCAGAACGACGGCCGCCTGGTGGCGATGTGCGGCGACGGCGCCAACGACGCCCCGGCGCTGGCCCAGGCGGACGTCGGCATGGCGATGAACGACGGCACCCAGGCCGCCCGTGAGGCCGCCAACATGGTCGACCTCGACAGCGACCCCACCAAGCTGCTGGACGTGGTGCAGATCGGTAAGGAATTGCTGGTGACGCGCGGTGCGCTGACCACGTTTTCCATCGCTAACGACGTGGCCAAGTACTTCGCGATCCTGCCGGCGCTGTTCGCCTCGATCTACCCGCAACTCGGCGTGCTCAACGTGATGCACCTGCAGAGCCCGCAGAGCGCGATCCTCTCGGCCATCGTGTTCAACGCGCTGATCATTGTGGTGCTGATTCCACTGGCACTGCGCGGCGTGCGTGTGCAGGCGGCGAGTGCGGCGGCGTTGCTGCGACGCAACCTGCTGATCTACGGGCTGGGCGGGATTCTGGTGCCGTTCGTGGGCATCAAGGCGATCGACATGTTGCTGACGGCGCTGCACCTGGTATGACCCGACTCCTGTGGGCACACCCGCTGTGCCCACAGGTTGCAATGACTGAATTGAGGAATCTGAAATGTCCAACATGATCCGCCCGGCCCTGAGCCTGTTGGTGCTCATGACCCTGATCACTGGCGTCGCCTACCCACTGGTGGTCACCGGCGTTGCCCAAGTTGCCTTCCCCGACCAGGCCAATGGCAGCCTGGTGCGCGATGCCAGCGGCAAGGTGCGCGGTTCCAGCCTGATCGCCCAGGACTTTACCGGTGACAGCTGGTTCCACCCACGCCCGTCGGCCGGCGCCTTTGCCACCGTTTCCAGCAGCGCCAGCAACCTCGGCCCGAGCAACCCGGCGTTGGCCACCCGTGTGTTCGATGATGCGAGTAAACAACTGGTGCCAAGCCAGGGCCCGGTGCCTTTGGCCTTGCTGACTACCTCCGGCAGCGGTCTTGATCCACACTTGCCACCATCGGCGATTGCCTATCAACTGGCGCGAGTGGCGGCGGCGCGGAATGTGCCGGTGTCGACCCTGCAGCGTTTGCTTGATGAGCACATCGAAAGCCCGCTGGTGGGCCCGCCTGTAGTAAACGTATTGGCGCTGAACATAGCCCTGGAAAAGTTGTAGGCAAGACAGGCCCCATCGGGGGCAAGCCCCCTCCCACATTTGGAATGCATCCCCCTGTGGGAGGGGGCTTGCCCCCGATGAGGCCCTAAAAGACTCTATATAAATACCTGAAGGAACCCCCGCGCATGAGCGACTCCGGCCGCGCCGATGCCCTGCTAGCCGACCTGCCACGGGACGGCCGTGGCCGGCTCAAAGTTTTCCTCGGTGCCGCGCCGGGTGTGGGCAAGACCTACGCCATGCTCCAGGCTGCCCACACCCAACTGCGCCAGGGCGTGCGGCTGGTTGCCGGCGTGGTCGAGACGCACGGCCGCGCCGAAACCGAAGCCTTGCTCAGCGGCCTGCCGCAGCAGCCCTTGCTGCGCAGCGAGTACCGCGGCGTGATGCTCGAAGAAATGGACCTCGACGGCCTGCTCGCCGCCAAGCCCAAGCTGGTGCTGGTAGACGAACTGGCCCACAGCAATGCCCCCGGCAGCCGTCATGAAAAACGCTGGCAAGACATCCAGGAATTGCTCGCCGCCGGCATCAACGTGTTCACCACGGTCAACGTCCAGCATCTGGAAAGCCTCAATGACCAGGTGCGCGGCATCACCGGCGTGCAGGTGCGTGAAACCCTGCCGGACTGGGTACTGCAAGAGGCCGACGAACTGCTGCTGATCGACCTGCCCTCGCGCGAGCTGCTGGAGCGCCTGCGCGACGGCAAGGTGTATGTGCCCGAGCAGGCCCGCGCCGCCATCGATGCATTTTTTACCCAGACCAACCTGATGGCCCTGCGCGAGCTGGCGATGCAAACCGCCGCCGCCCACGTCGATGACGACTTGGCCCAAGGCTATCGCCAACTCGGCCAGGCGGCGCCGGCGGTGCGCGGGCGCTTGCTGGTGGGGGTGGATGGCGATGCGCAGGCCGAACGCCTGGTGCGCCATGCCAGCCGCGTGGCCCAGCGCCGGCATCTGCCGTGGAGCCTGGTGCATATCGACAACGGCCGCGCGCGGGATGAACAAGCGCGCCTGCGCCTGCAAAACGCCCAGCAACTGGCCGAGCGCCTGGGCGGGGAAGTGGTGTTACTGCGCGCCGGGGAAGTGGCCAAGACGCTGATCCAGCATGCTGCCGAGCGCCGTGCCAGCCTGTTGCTGGTGGGGCAGTCGCGGATGCGCTGGCGGCGTCGCCTGTTCGGTGGCGGCTTGGCTGCGCGGTTGCTGCGCAATGCGCGGGGTCTGGAAATCAACGTGCTCGACAGCGACGACATCCCCGCACCGCCACGCCTGCCGGATGTGCGCGGGCTGGTGTGGTTTGATTATGCCTTGGCGGTGGTCGCCACCGTGGTCGCGGCGGCTGTAGCCTGGGCGGTGTCCAGCGTTTTACCGTTGCCGAATATCTCGCTGGTGTTTCTCGCGGCGGTATTGCTGGTGGCAGTGCGCAGTAGTTTGGGGCCGTCGCTGGTGTGCGCCGCGCTGTCGTTCATGACCTATGACTTTCTGTTTATCCCGCCGAATTTTTCCTTCGCCATCCAGCGCGAGGAGGATGTGCTGACGTTGCTGTTCTTCCTGCTGATGGCGGCGCTCACCGGTAACCTGGCAGCGCGCCAGCGTCGGCAGCTGCAGGCGTTGCGTGACACCCAGGAAGAAACCAGCGAACTGCTCGACCTGTCGCGCAAACTCACCGCCGCCACCGACCGCCAGGCGGTGATCAGTGCGGCGGCGCACCATCTGGAGGGGTGGAGCGACCTGAACCTGTGCCTGGTCAATCGTGACGGCCAGGGCGGTTGGGCTATCGAAACCGGCGGCCCGTTGACCCTTACCGAAGCCGAGCGTGCCGCCGCCGATTGGGCCTGGCAGCATGACCAACCGGCAGGCATGGGCACCGGCACCTTGCCGTTTGGCCGTTGGTGGTGGTGGCCGCTGTCAGGTGAAGAGGGGCCGCTGGGCTTGCTCGGCGTCAGCGCCAAACCGGGCCGCGAATTGAGCGGCCAGCGCCGTCGCCTGCTGACTGCCTTGAGCCAGCCATTGGCCCAGGCGCTGGCGCGGGCACAACTGGCGCAGGAGTTGGAATCGGCGCGCCTGCACGGCGAAACCGAGCAATTGCGCAGCGCCTTGCTGGCTTCGGTCTCCCATGATTTGCGCACCCCCCTGACCTCCATGCGTGGCAGCATCGACAGCCTGCTGGCGCTTGGTGAAGCCATCCCCCTGGAGGATCGCCGCGACTTGCTCGAAGGCACCCGCGACGAAGCCGAGCGCCTCGACCGCTACATCCAGAACCTGCTCGACATGACTCGCCTCGGCCACGGTGCCCTGAAGCTGGCGCGGGATTGGGTGTCGCCGGGGGATATCGTCGGCAGCGCGCTCGGGCGTTTACGTGCGGTGCTGGCGCCGTTGCAGGTGAGCACGGAGGTGCCGGCACAGTTGCCGTTGCTGTATGTACATGCCGCGCTGATCGAACAGGCGCTGGTCAATGTGCTGGAAAACGCTGCGCGTTTTTCACCGCCCCACGGCCGCTTGCAACTGAGCGCGGGGGTGTCGGACAACCAGCTGTTTTTCGCCGTGGCCGACGAGGGCCCGGGGATTCCAGAGGAGGAGCGTGCGAAGATCTTCGATATGTTCTACACCGCCGCGCGCGGGGATCGCGGCGGGCAGGGCACAGGCCTGGGCCTGGCGATCTGCCAGGGCATGGTCGGTGCGCATGGGGGGCATATCCGTGTGGCCGATGGCATTGACGGGCGCGGCACCTGCATCAGCTTGTTCCTGCCGTTGCCGACACAGCCTGGCCTGGAAGGTGAGGCGTGAGCTACCCTGTTTTTTCCACGGATCTTGATTGGATACCATGAGCCAGACCGCGACGATTTTGGTCATTGATGACGAACCGCAGATCCGCAAATTCCTGCGCATCAGCCTGGCTTCCCAGGGCTATAAAGTGATCGAGGCCGGCACCGGCAACGAAGGCCTGGCCCAGGCCGCGCTGAGCAAGCCGGACCTGCTGGTGCTCGACCTCGGCCTGCCCGATATGGACGGCCAGCAGGTGCTGCGCGAATTCCGCGAGTGGTCGACGGTGCCGGTGCTGGTGCTGTCGGTGCGCGCCAGCGAAGGTCAGAAGGTCGAGGCCCTCGACGGTGGCGCCAATGACTATGTGACCAAACCCTTCGGCATCCAGGAGTTCCTGGCCCGGGTGCGCGCGTTGCTGCGCCAGGCGCCGGCCGGTGAAGCGCAGGAAGCGGCCTTGAGTTTTGGCCCGTTGACGGTGGACCTGGCCTATCGCCGGGTGCTGCTGGACGGAGTGGAAGTGGCGTTGACCCGTAAGGAATACGCGGTGCTGGCGCAATTGGCGCGGCACCCGGGGCGGGTGATAACCCAGCAACAACTGCTCAAGGACATCTGGGGCCCGACGCATACCGAGGACAGCCATTATCTGCGCATCGTGGTGGGGCATCTGCGGCAGAAGCTGGCGGATGACCCTACTCAGCCGCGGTTTATTGTGACTGAGGCGGGGGTGGGGTATCGGTTATTGAGTGCCTGAGATTATCAGCGTCTGAACTGGCCTCATCGGGGGCAAGCCGCCTCGCACAGGGGAATGCATTCCAAATGTGGGAGGGGGCTTGCCCCCGATGGGGCCCTCAGCAACGCCATCAATCTCAGGGCTGCTCACTCTCATACCGATCCAACGTATCACTGGCAATCTCCCGCCCCAGTGCGATCAACTCCGGCGCCTTGTAGAACTCAAAAAACCGGCACACCCGCTTGGGCACGTTGATCAGCACATCCGGCGGATAACCCGCGATCTTGTACTGCGCCAGCGACGTCTGCATTACCTCGAAACTCTGGTTGATCAGGTCCAGCAATGACGCCGGGCCGACGTTATCGATGATGAACGAACCGGTCGCTGACTTCGGTGCCCCGGCTTTTTCCGGGGCGGCGGCGGGTTGCTGCGATTCCGGCTCGGCAGACTCCAGCCATGGGTTGATCTCCGCCGCCTGTGCCTCCAAGGCCTCCTGCTCGAGCTTCATCAATTGTTCGGCCTGCTTGCGGCGAAACGGCAAATGCGACCCCAGTGATTTCGCCAGGTTGTTGAAGCGGCTCTTGAACGCGGGTGGGCGTTGGATCACCGGCAAGTGGTAGTGCTTCTGGTTGGTGGCGTTGAGGTTGACCGCGATGATCAAATCGCAATGGCTCGACACCACCGGCACGATCGGCAGCGGGTTGAGCAGGCCGCCGTCCACCAGCATGCGGTTGCCTTGCATCACTGGGGTAAACAGGCTGGGGATCGCTGCCGAGGCGCGCATGGCCTGGTGCAGGCAACCTTCCTGGAACCAGATTTCCTGCTGGTTGGTCAGGTCAGTGGCGACGGCGGTGTAGGGGATGCGCAGCTCTTCAATATTGATCTCGCCGACGATCTTGCGAATTTGCCCGAAGACTTTCTCGCCGCGAATCGCCCCCAGGCGAAAACTCACGTCGACCAGGCGCAGCACGTCGAGGTAGTCGAGGCTTTCAATCCAGTTGCGATACTCGTCCAGTTTGCCGGCGGCGTAGATCCCGCCGACCACGGCGCCCATTGAGCAACCGGCGATGCAGGCAATCTCATAGCCGCGCCGTTCGATCTCCTCGATCACGCCGATATGGGCGTAGCCGCGGGCTCCGCCGGAGCCCAGCACCAAGGCAACGCGTTTCTTCATGGTCCATGTCCTCCCCTAGGCAGGTGCCCACAATGCGCCCATTGAGGGGCTGGCTACAATCTTCGCAGGAGCCTGTAATATTTTTCCAGAATAGCCATGGTGCTCGCGTATGCTTTGGCAATCGGAGAGTTTGATTTCAGGCTGACTGACAAGGCACTTTTCCTTGTAGGCAACGTCTACACCGTACGACTGTTTTTCTTTATTTGAGGTGTCATCGATGAAAGCCTGGATGTGTGTGCCTGTGATTGTATTGGCCCTGGCCGGTTGTGCCGGTAAAACCGCCTACCGCGACAGCTGCGGCACCCAACTGGATGCGGCGTGGCACGAGCTGGACCTGGCCAAGGCCGAAGGGTTTGCCGGTACCGTGAGCTACTCCAAGGCGTTGTCGCTGTTGACCGGCGCCAAGACCCAGCAACAATTCGAAGCGTTTGAAGGTTGCTCTAACAAGGCCGAGAAAGCGCGGTTCTACATTCGTGAGTCGCGCGCCGGGCGTTGATCGGTAGCTTCCAGGATTTTCATCGGAAAGTGAGGGCGTGATGTCAGCTTTGGTCGATCAGTTAGTCGTTCAGGTCATTGGCCTGGAAGTTGGGTTACTGAGCTGCCAGGCTCGCCTCGCCGCCGTCACCGACGATGAAGCCCTGCATGACCTGCGCACCACGGTGCGCCGCCTGCGCAGCTTATTACGCCCATTGCGCGGGCTGCCGGGTGTGGAGCAGCTTGAACTGGCCGCCAGCACGGTCGGCCGATTGACCACGCCGCTGCGCGACCGTGAGGTGCTGGCGGCGTATTTGCACCAGCATGGTCACCACGCAGCCGCCGAGCGGCGTTTGCGCCTGCAACCCGAAACCTATCGCCACGTGGCGCAAAGCCCGGAACTCGCGCATCTGCTGCTGATTCTCGATGCCTTCCCGCGGTTTATCCGCGCTTCTGAACACCAGAAACTGCTCAAAGGCCTGCGCCCGCGCATTGAAAAACGCCTGGCCAAGCAGTGGCAGAAACTCGATGAGGCCCTGAAGGATCCTGATCATGACCGCCATCGCCTGCGGTTGCTGATCAAACGCGTGCGCTACGCCGCAGAGGCCTACCCCGAATTGGACAAGTTGCCTGCCAACGCCATGTCACGCCTGAAAAAAGCCCAGGCTGCCCTGGGGGATTGGCACGATTGCTGGCAGTGGCTGGCCCAGGCCGAACGTCAGGCAGATCTGCAGCCCTGTGTTGCCGTATGGCACCGCACCATGGCCAAGGCAGAGGGGCAAGCCGACCGGGTGCTGGATAAACTCAGCGCCGATTGTTTTTGAATCGGTCCGGTTTTTGGCCGGAATAAGCGCTGTACCTTGCTGGCACGATGGTTAAGATCCCCCATCTGTTTCTTTTGATGTGAGGTCGCCATGCGCTTTAGTGATTTGCTCGACGCTGCCCGTAGCAACCCGTTGGATGTCACCATCCCCGCCGAATGGGCCCAGGGTCGCGCCACCTTTGGTGGTCTGGTCGCTGCGTTGCAATACGAAGCCTTGCGCGCCCAAGTACCGGCGGATCGCCCTTTGCGTTCGCTGGCAATCACCTTTGTTGGCCCGGTGGCACCCGATGTGCCTGCCAGTTATCAAGTCGAAGTGTTGCGCGAAGGCAAAGCCGTCAGCCAATTGCTCGGGCGTGTGGTGCAGAACGGCGAAGTGGCGACACTGGTGCAGGCCAGTTTCGGCGCGTCCCGTGAGTCGGAAATCGCTGTCGAGAGCGAAGCATCGCCGGTGTTCAAACATTGGGATGAATGCCAGGAGCTGCCCTACATCAAGGGCGTCACCCCAGAATTCATGCGCCACCTGGCAATGCGCTGGAGTGTCGGCGGCTTGCCGTTCACCGGCAATAAATCCCGCGTTATGGGCGGCTGGGTACGCTTGCGCGGAGACGTGAAAGAAGAGCCGCTGACTGAGGCGCATATCCTCGCGTTAGTCGACGCCTGGCCCCCGGCGTTGCTGCCACACCTGAAAAAGCCCGCGCCGGGTAGCACCCTGACTTGGACCATCGAATTCATTCAGCCGCTGCAGAACCTGACGACCCTCGACTGGTGCCAGTACCACGTCAGCATCGAACACGCGCGTGACGGCTACGGTCACGCCGCCGCCGCCCTCTGGAGCCCGACCGGCGAACTCATCGCCATCAGCCGCCAGACCGTGGTGGTCTTCGCCTGATTTTAATGCCTGTGGCGCTGCCGCCAGGCACGCCACCAACCACCGCTCAACACAAAGCGCGGAAAGGTCACGAACTGTTCAACCACCAGGCGCTGCACCGCGTCTTTACGATCACTGAATGGTTCATTGGCCTGGGCTTCCAGACTATGCCCATGCCGCTGTAACGCCAGGCCGGCCAGGATGCCAACCACCCCAACGGCGAAACTGGCCAGGCTCAGGCTGAACACCCCGGAAACAATCAACAGAAACCCGATGATAAACAGCGGCACAGCAATCAGGTGCAGCGCCAGGTTGGTCGGGTGCTGGTGGTTTTGCGGGTAGTTACGCCATTGCCAGGCGGGGAGATTGGGATGACGTTTGCCCATGATGGTGAATCCTCTGTCCGTTGAAACAACATGGAGAGAGTTTAGGTGGGGTTGGGTGGGGGGGGCGAATTGGGGTTGGCTATAGAGGTCATAGAGGGCAAGTTATGGTCAGCTATTTTTACCCCAAAATGACGCATTCGTGGTCGTCTATGTGCACCAGAAACGTGAAGTTCCTATCCCCCCCCCCCCCCCCCCCCCCCCCCGGAATGAAAGTCCAATAGCTCATATTAATTAGTTTCGGTGTTTAATTTTCTAAATTTCTTGCTTGTAGTATTTTTATTTATAGTGCTGCTTGGTTCAAAAGTCCTCATCATCGCCTCTTATGTAAACATTAGGGTTGCAGATGGAGATGCTCTGGGCCTTGAATTCAATTAAGGAGTTTTTGTTGGTAGCATGGAAGAACGTCTGTTCATCTTCTTTTGTTATTTTTAAAAAAAAAGTATCTCGAGTGGGGATGTTTAGTATCTTCAGATCGCTAATGCCATAGCAGTCAATACCAAGCCTGCAAACGTTGTAACCTTTGTTTTTCCATTTTTCTGGTAGTGAATCTGGGAAGTCAGGTATATCGAAACCAATTCCCAGAGAAGGCCGGTCGTTATCTATTTGTAAAGAAAATATAGTGATTTCTCCTATCTCTACAGGTTGGGTGAAGATTTTTTCAAAAAAAATATTTGTATCTAGCTCATTCCAATATTTCATTTTTCTTCCTGAAGAAATAGTGTGCTTCTGCGCCGATTAATTTGCCGTTCCGAGGTTGTTCAATAGACCGTAAATTGAAATGTGTTGTTTGATCGCCAATGCCATCCGTTCGACCGAATTTATGCCCGGCTGAGTGATCTTGAATGAGGACCTGAGAGCCATCTTCTCTTGTAAACTGATATACCCTCGTCTTGATAGGATGACCAGCGGCATCCAATATTTTTTTGTCGTTCAAATCGGTCATGTTTTCCATTTTGTACTGGGTCGGTTGACCTGTTTTCGGGTGGATTATCACATCTGGGCTTTGATTCATCGGTATACGAGCATCTCTTTTAGCTTGCCTGAAAGCCCCCTTACGAGAAACGTCAGGGACGTCCGGTTGAGTTGGAGTGGCGCAGGATGGATCTCTTTTTATTGACCCAGAGCAATTTGCGCTGAGCCCTAAAGGATCCACCCACCCGGTCGGGTTGGGCACATACTGGTAAGCGTTAATCCCTCCCGCCAGCTTCACCGGGTCCGGCGTCAGGTAGCGACCAATATCCGGATTGTAGTAGCGATGGCGGTTGTAGTGCAGCCCGCTTTCCGGGTCGAAGTATTGGCCTTGGAAGCGCAGCGGGTTGTCGACTTTGCCTACGTCGAGGCGGGCGATTTCGCCGTAGGCGCGGTAGTGGGCGGACCAGACGATTTCGCCGTCGGGGTCGGTGAGTTCCTGAGGTGTGCCGAGGTGGTCGAGTTGGTAGTGGTAGGGTTTGGTTTCTTTTGGGCCGTAGCCTTCGAGTAGCACTAATGGTCTGAAACTATCCGGCTCGTAGACGTAGCTGCGATGTCGGTCTGCATGGTGTTCGGCAATCAGCTTGTCGCCTTGCCAGAAAAACTCGGTGGTGATGTCGTCCACTGTTTTGCTGATGCGCCGACCGAACGGGTCATAGCGATAGCTGGCCTTCTGCCCGTTGGGTTGGGTGAGGCCGATCAGGCGGTGTTGGCTGTCGTAGCGGTATTCGGTGACGAGTTGATGGCCTTTGCCGCGACGTTCGCGGATGAGGTTGCCGAAGGTGTCGTAGTCGTAATGGCGGTCGCCCTGGATGGTCAGGCGGTTGCCGGCGACGATGTCGGGGCCGGGGCGGTCTTGCATCAGGAGGTTGCCAGCGGGGTCGTGGGCGAAGCGTTCCTGGATGTCTTGGGAGTGGTCGGCGCGGGTGAGGTGGTTCAGCGGGTTGTAGTGGTAGTGGTGTTCGCCTTTGCGGGTGTCGAGCAGGCGGTTGAGGTTGCCGGATTTGTCGTAGTCGTATTGGCGTTGGTAAAGCGTGTGTTGCTGTTGGGTGACGGCGTGGGCGTGCAGGCGCTGTTGGTCGTCGTAGTGGTAGTGGCTGAGAAGTTGGCCTTGTTGGCGTTGCTGTTCCTGGCCGGCTTTGAACAGGTGCGAGGTTAGCAGCGTGCCATTTAGTTCGACGGTGGCTAAGTGGCCGGCTTTGCCATGGTTGAACACCAGGCGGTTATTGTCCGGCAGCCGTAGGTTTTGCAGTTGGCCGCAGGCGTCGTAGCCATAGCGCAAGGTGCCCCAACCCTGGTGTTCGGCGGTGAGGCGGTTTTGGGCGTCGTACTCGTAGGCGAGAAACCAGTGGTTATCGTCGACGCTTAGGAGGTTGCCTTGGCGGTCGTAGACGTAATCGACGTTATCGCCATTTGGCAGAGTTTTTCGTACGAGCCTCCCGGCGTGGTCGCGCTCGTAGCGGGTAACCAGCTGACTGCCGTCATCGCCGTGTTCGGTCTTTTCCTGCAGGTTGCCGTTGAGGTCATAGACGTAGGCCGTACGCTGGCCGTCGAACCCGGTTTCCTGCTGGATCAGGCCGTTGGGGTGGTAGTCGAGTGTGTAAGTCTCGCCGACTTCATTTTCAATTTCGGTCAGCAGCAACCGAACATTGTCATAGCGATACTTGACCTGGCTGCCATCGGCGTTGATACGGCGGCTGATCAGGTGCAGCCCATCGGCGTATTCGTAGCGGGTGACGTGCCCCAGCTCATCGCGTTAAGCGGTGATTTTTCCGTAGGGGTTGTAGCTGTATTCCCGCGCCGCGCCGCCTGGCAACACCAAGCGAATCAAGCGGCCCACGCTGTCCCACTGATACTGGGTCAGGGACCCAACCTCATCCTCCCGCGCAATCTGCCGTCCAAGATCGTCATAGCGATAACGCTTGATCCCACCATTCGGCAGCTGTTCTTCAATGAGCTGGCCACGCTCATTCCACACCCGGCGCAGACAGCTGTGATCCGGATACCAAACCCCAATCAGCTGGCCTTTTTTGTCGTAGCTGTAGTCGGTGACGTGGCCTTCGGGATCTGTCTTACGGACGACATCGCCTTGATCGTTGCGCTCATATTTCCAGACTGCTTTTCCACGCCGCACGACCCGTACGAAACCATTGTCATGCTCGTAGGAAGTCGGCTCATCGTCCCCGGAAACAACGCCACCAAGCGTCCGGCTTCGTCGTATTGATACGCCGTCACCGCCCCCAGCGGGTCTTGCTCAACCGTCAGCCGGCCCTTCGCGTCGTAGGATTTAAAGTGCTCGGCACCATCCGGATCGATGCGCTGCACCAGCCGCGCACGGTCATTGTGGACGTACACTTCCTGGCTACCATCGGCGTTGTGCACCGTGACGCCGCCGTTGTCGTCCCAGGCATAGCGCGTGTCCATCTGTGAAAAGCTGGCCCAGTGCCGGACACAGCGTGCCGCCTTACCCGCGCGTTCCCACTCCCAAAAGAAGCTCGCCCCACCGGCCAGCCCACGTTCCAATATGACGTGCTGATCGTCGTACCGATAAACCTCACATTCACCTACAGCATTGGTCGCCGAGGTCAGCCGGCCAGCGTCGTCATAGGCGTAGGAAACAATGCAAAACTCGGTAACCCATTCAAAGGGTTCATGGCCCTTGGCGCGCTGAACCTGATAGTCCACCGCGACGATGCGACCCGACGCATAGCGCAAAAACAGCGAGCGCCCGACACCGTTATCCAGCCGCTCAATACGCCCGGAGTAGTCCCGAATAATCCGCAACCGGTTGTCATACGCATCGCTGATCGAGACCAGCACGCCATCGCGAAAATGATAGAAACGCGAGACCTGGGCCAGCACCAGTTCATCAGGCGAAGCGCCCAAATAAATAGCCGATTCGGCCAGGCTATTGGTGATTGCCGGTCGAGAAACGGTAGGCAAGGGCAGGGTGGTCGACCGATTTTCTTGGTCCGTCCACACCACCGATTCGCCAGAAACAGCAAGCCGCTGCGCCAGCGAATGACTCCACCCAAACCCCAACCCGCAATCCACTTCCACCGCACTGGTGCGATACAACCGAGACCACTCAAACGGCAGCACCCCATCCAGCGTCCCATCGGTCAGCGTCAGCAATTCCTCGCCAGTGACCATCGACACCGGGCAACCATTGGTAGCAGTCTTATCCGCAGAAGCTGCCGCATCCCCCTTCGGGTTTTTCGCCGACAGGGGAACGTCATCTACGTGTTCCTGCCTGACCAACACCGTCTGCTGGGATTTGCTGCGCACCGCTGGCACCGGGTTGGCAACCAACTGCTCCCCAGCCTTCAACTGCGCAGCCGGCACCGTCTTGATCGAGGTCGCCGGACTCCCCAGCAACAAAGGTTTAGCCGCTTCGACATGCGGCTCCAGCTTCGGCCCGACCAACTGTTTGGCCAGCAACTCCAACAGCCCACGCGCCCGCCTGGACTTGATAGACTCAAGCGCCTGCCCCCCCAGGCGCACCGCCACCCCCATACCTGCCGTTGCCCAAATCAGCAGCAGGTTGATCAACACCTCCCCGGTGATCTCCCCCATCAGCTCATTCATCTGCGGCGGCGGCAGCAACCGCATCCAGCTGACCATCGCGGCCACATGGATAAACAGCAGCGGCTCATCACTAAGCGCCAGCAGACCCAGGGTGATCTTGTCCTTGCCCAGCTTCAACAGCTCATCGAGTTCGGCTTGAGAGACGTAGTGAAGCAACTTTTCACTGTTGGCCTGGATGTCCCCCAGCAGCTCATACAGCTGTGCGATGTTGTCCCACAGGTTGTAAAGCGCTTTACCCATGCCGCTGAGAAACGCCGCTTCGACCATCCTGCGACGATCAAGCGGAGTGGCGTCGGTGTAGTCGTTCCACTGATCCTGGAAGGTGTTGTTCCACTCTTCGCGCAAACGCGCTTCCAGCCCTGAGATCACCGACTGATAAGACGCATACAGCGCCTTGACGTGATCCTTGGAAACGTTGGGGTAAAAGGTGATCTGGTATTGCTGGTCGCGGGTGCAGTCCTTGATTTCAAGGATGCCGCTGGGGCCAATGGTGTGATGGAGCGGGGGGCCTGATGGGCGGCCATCCGCTGCAATGGCTTGCAGCATCACCGGCGTATTGCCGATGGGCACGAACCGCGTGCTTTCGAACATATGCACCAGGGTCAGCGAGCCTTGGGCTCTGCACATGGCCACGGTGCGGCTGGGTGTTTTTGAGGATACCGGCGCGACCAACTGCACCTCATCCCCCACCTTGAACACCTGCTCGACGTCCAGTGCCGAAAAGCTCCAGAAACTATCGGCCCATTCGTCAAAGGTGTTCAGGCAGTCGCGGAAGTCGCTGAAGACGCCCTCGATATCAGGCGCCTTCACGTCCATGGGAGCCAGGGCCAAGCGGCCGATGGCCGGGTTCAAGAGGCTGCCCCTTTGAGCAGGGCATTAACGGAGAAGTGCATCGGCGGTCCCTCGCGCTGATTGATCAGGCGAGAGACTTTGGAGGGGTTGGAAGGGGAAAGAAGTCGGCTTTATTCGCCGGGATAGGTAGGAGGTTTCGCCAAAACCTCAGGCTCATTGAGGCTTTGTTGTGGGAGAAGGATTACAGGTTGAACCGTCTTACAACTTCAACTGCCCAATCGCCTTGCTCAACTCCCCAGCCAAGGTCGCCAGCTCATTACTGGTCGTCGCCGAATCCACCGTTTGCTGCACGGTGTTCTCGGTCACATCACGAATGCTCACCACTGCGCGGTTCATCTCTTCGGCCACGTGGCTTTGCTGTTCGGCGGCGACGGCGATCTGGGTGTTGCTCTCGCGCATCTGTGCCACGGCGCTGGTGATTTCGGCGAGTGCGGCGCCGGCTTCCTGGGCTTGTTGCACACAGTCGTCGGCCTTGAACGAGCTTTCCTGCATGAAGTCCACCGCGTCGCGGGTGCCGGCCTGCAGTGCCGAGACCATATGGGTGATTTCATCAGTGGAGTTTTGTACGCGCTTGGCCAGGTTGCGCACTTCGTCGGCGACCACCGCAAACCCACGGCCCATTTCGCCGGCGCGGGCGGCTTCGATGGCGGCGTTGAGGGCCAGCAGGTTGGTCTGTTCGGCGATGCTGTGGATCACACTGACCACGCCGTTGATTTTCT
Organism: Pseudomonas sp. S09G 359; assembly: GCF_002843605.1. Lineage (NCBI taxonomy): Bacteria > Pseudomonadati > Pseudomonadota > Gammaproteobacteria > Pseudomonadales > Pseudomonadaceae > Pseudomonas > Pseudomonas sp. S09G 359. Next base: position 1,898,030 of record NZ_CP025263.1, read on the forward strand.
GGCTGTCCTCGGCCAGTTTCTGGATCATTTCGGCGGTCTGTTGCACACCGGTGGACAGCCCGGCAATCGAGCGTTGTACCCGGGTGACCACTTCCTGGCCGCTGCCGGCCAGGGTATCGGCGGTCTGGGAGAGGTCCCGGGTGGCGCCGGCATGTTGGGCGATGTGGTAGACGGTGGCGGTCATTTCATTGATCGCGGTGGCGGCCTGGTCGGTTTCGCTTTGCTGGCCAAGCATGCCGTGCTGCACGTCGTTCATGCTGCTGGCCAGGCGCGCGGCGCCGTCGTCCAGTTGCCGGGCGGTGCGCGCCACGGTGTTGACCACGCGTTGGTAGCCGGCCTGCATGGCGTTGAAAGCGCTGGCCATCTGGCCGACCTCATCCTTACAGGCCAATGGCACGCGGGCTGACAGATCGCCGGTTTTCTCGACGTGCAGCATCACGTCCTTGAGGGTGTTGAGCTGGCTGAGCAGGAAGCGGATCAAGAGCTGCGAGGCGCAGAGCATCGCCAGCATCAGGATCGCCACCGCCACGGCATAGTTGGCGAAGCGTTCGCCGAATACCTGGCGCAAGCTTGGCGCGTAGGCGAGTACGGCGATGTATTGCCCATCCGGGCGTGCAATGACTTCGGCGCCCATCAGCGGATTTTCGCCGAACAGCGGCATGTGGTTGAGTTCGACCCAGCCCGTGGCGCGGCTCAGGGCTGACAGATCCAGATCGGCCAGTTGTGGGACTTGGCCGCGCGCGAAGGTCAGCCATTGCTCGCCCTTGGGCAGCGGTTTATCGGCGGGCCAGGCACTCAGCAATCGCCCCTGGGCCTGCGCCGAGGCCTGGGACGCCGTGCTGCGCGCCTGTTGTTCGAGCTGCACGGCGTACAGCACCAGCAGCAGGGTGGTGATGAAAGCGACCGCGTTGACGGCCCAGAATTTGTACTTCAGCGAGATATTGCTAAGCCAGGCACCCATGGAAGGTTTTCTCTGATAGCGGAAACAGCATTGGCAAGGTGCCATTATTGTGCCGCTACTCAGCAAACCGGTTTTGACATGGGTCAATGCACCGCATCAATCCACGGCAGGTAACCCAAAAAAACTACGTGCGCTGGCGGTGCTGTGCGCGGCCAGGTCTTCCACGCTTTCATTGCGGTGCAGGGCCACTTCGCGCAGCACTTCCGGCAAGTAGGCCGGTTCGTTGCGACCGTTTTTGGGTTTGGGCCGCAAGGTGCGCGGCAGCAGGTACGGCGCGTCGCTTTCCAGCATCAGACGGCCACGCGGAATTTCTCTTACAAGCGGGTGCAGGTGCGTCCCACGGCGTTCATCGCAGATCCAGCCGGTGATGCCAATGTGCAGGTCGAGGTCGAGGTAGCTGAACAACGCCTGCTGTTCGCCGGTAAAACAGTGCACCACGGCGGCGGTGAGGTGGTCGCGGTAGTCCTTGAGGATCTCCAGCAGGCGCTGGTTGGCGTCACGCTCATGCAGGAACACCGGCAGTTTCAGCTCGACGGCCAGGGCCAGGTGTTCTTCGAGGACTTTTTCCTGTTGCGGTCGCGGGGAAAAATCCCGGTTGAAATCCAGCCCGCATTCGCCCACGGCACGTACGCGAGTTTCGCTGAGCAGGCCGCGTAAACGCTGGGCGCTGTCGCCGTTCCAGTCGCTGGCGGAGTGGGGGTGGATGCCGGCGGTGCTGAACAGGCGTTGCGCGCTTTCGTCGAGCTTTACGCAGAGTTCCAGCGCGTGTTCGCTGCCGTCGACGCTGGTGCCGGTGAGCACCAATTGTTGCACGCCAGCGGCGTAGGCTCGGTCGAGCACCGCCTGGTGCTTCTCGTCGAAACTGGGGTTGGTCAGGTTGACGCCGATATCAATGAGTTGCATGGTGCTACCTCCGCCTGCGGACGGAAAGCATATCAGAGCTGTAGATTTATAAGAAAATCGAAGAACTACAACGAGTTATAGCTGTCTTTGAACGTCGCAAGTGACATTGTGGTTGGCCGAACGCCTTACCCTGTGCCACCGTTGCGCGCCTTGCCAGCGCATAAAGCGCTCTGTTTCTGACCCCCAGCGCCGCGTTTTTCGCGAGGGCGTTGGCCAGTATTCTTTCCGGAGAGCGGATGATCCGACCCTCGGCGTTGCTTATGTTGTGCGTGACGTTACTGCTGCCCCTGGCGGCGGTCGCGCGCTTGGACGGGCCGCTGGAAGTGACCAAACCCGGCAAGGTCCGTGACCTGGCGGAAATCCGCTCCAGCCGCACCCTGCGCGTATTGGTCAACCAGAGCCGCAACAGTTCCGGCGAAGTGCAGGGCCAGGCCGTCGGTGTGGAATACCACCGCCTGCGCGCCTTCGAGCAGTACCTCAATGGGCATGCCCGTGATGGCCAGGAAATCAACCTCAAGATCATTCCCAAGGCCAAGGACCAGTTGCTCGGCGCCCTGGCCCGTGGTGAAGGCGACCTGGTGGCCCCCGGTGAACTGCTCGATGTGAAGGCCGCGCACAAGATCAGCACCAGCGACCCGATTGCCAGCGATGTGCCGTTGTGGCTGGTGGGGGTGAAGGGCGAGCGGCGCTTTACCAAGTTGGAGCAGTTGTCGGGGCGTACGCTGGCGCTGACCACCGGCAGCGCGGCGGCGGATGCGATCAGCCAGGTCAACCAGAAGCTGGCCCTGCACAAGCAGCCGCCGATCAAGGTGGAGTGGGTTGACCCGACCCTGGCCGTGGAGGATGTGCTGGAGATGGTGCAGGCGGGTATTTTCCACCTGACCATTGTCGAGAAGCCGATTGCCGAGCGCTGGTCGAAGATCCTGCCCAAATTGCGTTTCGACAAGCAGGTAGCCATCAGCGAGCCCGGCGACGAGTATTGGTTTGTGCGCCAGGATGCGTCGATGCTGCGGGCCAGCATTGATCGATTCCTCAAGACCTATCGAACCCCCGCCGACCAGGATGTGGCGTTCCAGCGGATCTACCGACGCCTGTATCAGGTGCGCAACCCGCTGGCCCGGGTCGACCGCCAGCGCTTGGAGAAACTACGCCCGGTGCTGCAAAAACACGCGCGTGAGCAGGGCATGGATTGGTTGAACCTCGCCGCGCTGGCGTTCAAGGAGTCGGCGCTGGACCCCGGCGCGCGCAACAGTGGCGGGCCCACCGGGTTGATGCAGATCACGCCTTCGGCGGCGCAGCGGGTGGGGGTGAACAATATCGAGAACCTCGACAACAATGTACAAGCGGGCGCGCGTTACCTGTCGATGATTCGCCGCAAGTTTTTCTCCAGCCCCAAGCTCAACGAGCGCGAGCGCATGGCCTTTGTGCTGGCGGCTTACAACATGGGGCCGGAACGCGTGCAGGGCATGCGTACCGAAGCCAAGCGCCGGGGGCTCAACCCCAACCAGTGGTTCTTCCAGGTTGAACGCATTGCCATGGAGCAAGTGGGGATGGGCGGCGTCAGCTATGTTAATAGCGTGAACAAGTATTACTTGGCGTTTGATCGGGAGCGCGAATCCCTGGAACCGCCAACGCCGAAAGTCGCCTCACGGAAGTAATCGATTTTATCGATATTAATCAGGCATTTTTTCGCCTTTTATCATTGTTTAAACTGATTAATATAGCGGCCAACCAACCCCTACTTCAAAAAGGATTAGCACCATGAGCCCACTGATCAAGAACATCCTGAGCACCCGCGCCGGTTACGGCCTGACTATTCTGCGCATTGTGGTCGGCATCATCTTCGCCGCCCACGGTTCGCAAAAACTCTTCGGCTGGTTCGGTGGCTACGGCTTGGCGGGCACTGCTCAGTGGATGGAAAGCATCGGCCTGGCGCCGGGTACCCTGATGGCACTGTTGTCGGGCGGTACCGAGTTCTTCGCCGGCCTGGCTTTGATCATTGGTTTGCTGGTTCGCCCAGCGGCATTGGGCCTGACGATCCTGTCGCTGGTGGCGATCTTCTCGGTGCATATCCATAACGGTCTGTTCATGGCCAACAACGGTTACGAATTCGCACTGGCCTTGCTGGGTGGCTCGCTGGCGGTACTGCTGGAAGGCGCCGGCAAACTGTCTGCGGACCGCGCCATCGCGAACTGACCAGCACGTAAAACTCTGAAAAGGCCCACCATTGCGTGGGCCTTTTCGTTGCTCGGGATTCTTGACACCGGCCCACCCGCTTCTCTAGGATGCGTCTCATGCGCCGATTTAAACAGCTAATTGCGGGGCGCCACCGGGACTCGATACAGCCCGACAGAAGCATGGTCTCCCTCGACGAGACCGCTTCGAAATACCGCTAAAGCGCTGGTTCGGTGTTGCCTCTCACCTGCCCGCAGACTTTTGAGGCAGAGACACGACACGATGAATGCACTACGCCCCCTGATACGCCTGGCCCCGATCACCGCGGACCTTACTCAGCGCAACCCGAAAATCCTGCTTGGCGGCAAGCACCAGCCGACGCTCCTGCGTTACCTGGATGGTTGGCCGCGTCGTACTGGCCGGCCTTCGGCGTTCCTGATCCAATTCGTCGAAGACGGCGACTCCCTTGCGCGCTTTGCCACTAACAGCTTCGATCTCGCGGTTATCCAGGCCCCCAATGCCAGCAACGCAGTTGAAGTGATTCACCAACTGACCCGCATAGCCCGTCAGGGGCTGATCGCCAGGCGTTGAGCGCTTAGTGAACCGTGCCGCGAACCTGCATGCGGCGCCGGCGATTCCCGAGGAAAACCGCCCAGGCCATCAGGCATAACGTCAGCGGCAGCGTAAAGGTCGTGACCAGTTTTATCGCCAGTTCCAGGCGATTTACCTGGGCGTAAGCCGCGACCCGCAACTCATGCAACTCCATGGGCAGGCGCAGGCGCTCTTTGTTGAGGGCTTGCAGTTGGATCGAGGTGTCCACGGCCTCGGTGCCGAGGGCGCTCGTCGGTGGGTTCAACTGTTGCCATTCCTGTTCCGTGCGCCAAAGGCGCCGTTCCAATTCACCGGCCTTGGCTCGGTAGCTTTGCTCTGCCGCGTCGCGCAAGGTTTGCAACCCTGTCGGTGAGCTTTCCTGGGCCAAACGGGGACGAATATTCGCGAGGGCATCAGGTGCGGACAGGTTATCCAATGTGTTCAAGACAAACAGTGAGTTGCCGTCAGGTGTTGAGGTGTTGATGTTATCCAGGAGCAGGTCCGTGTCGGCGACGACTACGACGTGGATCTGCGCAGCTTTTTGCAAACCGGGCGGCTGGCCCTTGATGCCATCAGGGAATGCCGAATAACCCGGCCCCTCGATACGGGCAGCAAGCACATGGCGTTTTCCTGGGTGGGGCGCTTCATCGTTCACTGCTTCGCGCGCGGTGGTGCCGGCCAAGCGCTCACTGCCCAGCAGCTCCGAACGCTCGGAGCTGTGCAGGATCGGGATGAACGTTGTGCGACTTTTACTCAGGCGTGAAAGGGCGCCGCTGCTCGACACCGTTACCCCGTTCAATTTCCACGTGCTGACATCATGGGTGTTCATCGCCTGACGGGGCAGGTCCAATCGGCTTGGGTGCTGCGCCGCATTGCTTGCGCCGCCTGATGCGTAGAGGTCGTCGATCAGCCATTTGTCTGCCGGCATCTGGATGCCCCAGGCGGCTAGCAGCCCGTCCAGCCGCGAGTTGGCTGGCGTGGCGGTTGAATTTTGCTCGCTCAGCGGGTCGATAAACATCATCAACCGACCGCCCTTCAAGACAAACTGCTCAATCCCATACAGGGTTGGGGCGGCCAGCGTGTGCGGGTGCACGACCATCAGAGTCTGGAGGTGTTCCGGTATACGCTCGATGGTCGGATCCAGATTGACCAGGTTGAAATGCTGCTGCAACTGCTTAAGCAGGCGGCTTGCGGATTCTCCCATCGCCAACCCTGGTAGCAGCCCGATCATGGGGCGTTCCGGGTGCTGCAGCTTAGAGATCAGATGGCTGACTTCGTACTCGAGCAGCGGTTCGCGTTCGAGGCTGAAGGATTCGATGCGTTGCGCGCCGTGGCCGGCACGTGTGCCGATCAGGCCAAGAAACCCCTCTTTTTCGTCGAGGCCAAATAGCTCAGCTTTGTAGGCATCTTCTGAAAAAGGCGCAGGCTCGATAACGTGCAAATTGATCATGCCCTTAGCCGCTTTTTCATACTCCTTGAGCAGATCTTCAATGCGCTTACCGTATCGTTTTACCGCGTAGCTTCTTTTTGGGTCGTTGTTCGCATTGAAGTAATACACGTCCAGGGGACTTTCCAGTGACGCCAATAGTTGCCGTACAGGTGGGGATAAAGTATGAGTTTTTTGTATGGAGTAGTCCCATCGGATATTGGGAATCTTATCGACCCATACCAAGTTGAAAGCCAGGAACAATAACAGTATGACGGCGAGTGTCATGCCGTTGCGCAGAGTGTGTCGCATTGAGGGCTTCCCTTCTCAACTGTATTTGGAGTTGAGTGTGACTATTGTGGCAGCAAGAAAAGCCAGGATCATGCTAACGAAGTAAAGCAGGTCGCGAAGTGCAAATTTTCCATCGTCGATAGCGCTGAATCGCGAAAAAAGATTGAGCGTGGCCAGGCTGTCGATCATCCAGATAGGGGCCTGGTGTTGAAGGGCCTCCAACACCGATGACAGCCCGGTGGCTATCAGCAGTAAGGCGATGGTCAGCATGACGATGATCGTACGCTGGCGTATCAAGGTGAAAATAAAAAAGCTGGCGGACAAGTAACTGCCAGCCAGCAGCCAACTGGCAGCAAATTGTGAGGCAATAACACTGTTGTCAGTACTGCCCAGGTAATTGGCTCTGATGACCAGAGGGAACATCAACATCAGGGTGAATCCCAGCACGACCCAGCCGGCTAGGAACTTTCCGAGCACCCATTCAAACCTGGTGATGGGCAAGGTTTTGATCAGGCTGAGAAAACCTGCATTCGACTCATCTGACCAAAGTTGAGTTGCGAGGGCAGGTATCAACAGGAAATAAAGCCAGGGGTGAAACTGGAAGAAGGCCAGCAGGTTGCTGCTGTTTTGCTCCGTCCCCGCGCCTATATGCAGCCCCACTATCACGCTCAGGGCTAAAAAGATGGCGATACTCAGGTAGGTGCCAGGTGTGCAGGCATAACTGGTGAGCTGACGCTTGAATATGACGGGCAACAGTTTCAAGAGGTGGTTTCCCGGCTCAGGTGATGGATCACGTCGTGCAACCGGCCTGGCTCCAGGTTCAGTGAGCTGACGTTCCAGCGGCGATTGGCAATAAGCGTGTGGATATGGGGGGAGATGGCGTGCCCCGGCATGGCCAGAACCGTCACCGTGCCGGGTGCGTGCTGGTGTTCTTCGATGCCGGCTACACCCGGCAGGACCGCGAGGGCCAGCAGGTCCAAGGGCGTCTGCGCCGTGAGGGTGACCGCCTGAAAATGGCGGGACTCACGTTGCAAATCGGGCAGCGGGGTATCGGCCACCAGGCGCCCCCCCGCGATAACCAGTGCGCGTGTACAGAGTTCGGACAATTCATCACAGTGGCGGGAGGCGATGATGACTGTCATTTCCTGCGTCAATGATTGGATCAGCGTCCTGAACCTGTACTTCTCATCCGGCGCAAGCCCCTCGGTGGGTTCATCCAGTAACAACAAGGCCGGGCCGTGGAGGATGGCTTGGGCGATGGCGACTTTGCGCTTCCACCCGGTGGAGAGTGCGCTTAGAGGGACGTGGAGTATCGTCCACAGCTCCAGCCGCGTGGCGGCTTCTTCCACCCGCGAGCGCTTTTCGTTGCCATGGAACCCACGCACGGCCGCAATGAAGTTAAGAAACTCTTTAACCGATAGGGTGGGGTGGTCGAGGCCGTGGTTAAGTTGGTAGCCAACGAGTTTTTTTGCGTGAAGTGTTTGGTTTTGAGTATCGAACCCGTGGATGCTTATATGGCCGCTGGAAGGTGTTGTAGTGCCGGCGATCATATTAAGCAGTAATGTTTTGGCGGCACGTTCCTCGCCAAAGAGTCCCAGGCACTCCTGTGTATTGGCGATAAAAGAAAAACTGTTAATTATGGTTTTCTTGTCCAGGTGTTTTGTCAGATTGTGTATTTCTATCATGTTATTACCCGACAAGTTTTGGCTCACGTAGGGTGCGAAGCTAAAAAAGGGTACGGGCAATAGTGCCTTTTGGGAACGGCGCTAGGCATTTATAAGAAGAGTCCTACGTGCTTGTTAGGCGAGTCACTGAAACAATTGTGATGTGATTTCAACCTTCAAATTGTCGCCCTTCGTAATAAGGCCTGATTACCATGATGCTTCTACGTACCCTTGTTCTTGAACGCAGTGGCCAGGACGCTCCGGTTAACGGAGCACTGCTCTGTGGGTTTGCTGTGGGTCAGATTGCCTCGAATTTTCTTGTTTATAGCCTGGATGAAGAGGTGGAGCCGGGCAGTTCCAGGGTCTATATCGCGGCTCTGCGTAAAAAAGCCGATCGGTATTTCCTGGACGGCGTTGAGTCCAAGGAGGACCTGCAAGTGGCCATGCAGGTGTTCAAGCAAATCCTGATGTTGGCAACGTCGGGCAGTAAGGCGGGTGCTGCTGCCGACCCCCAGGTGTCCTATCATTTTGTCGATTTGAAAGGCTGCAAGCTGCCGACTGCGAGGCCCGATGATCATCACTCGGTGATCATCAAGAAGGCATTGGTGATGAAGGTGATTACCCTGGGCATGTCTGCACCCGCATTGCCGGCGATCGAAAGTGCTTCGTTGATCGTGCCTTCGATTCGTTTTTCATCACAAATGAGTGCTGCCCCCAAGGTGGCGAGCGCCCCTGAGCCTGAGCGGCGGCCGGTGCAGGAATTTCCTGTGGAAGCACCGCAACGGGTGCCCGTCGAAATGCCCGAGGAGGCACCCGCTGTACCGCGTGAGCATGAAGCGCTGACGGAACCGGAGCCGGAGCTGGTTCCGGCGCTTTCGGCAGTGGACGACAGCACGTTGTTCGAAATGGACAGTACGCTGACCAACCTTGCTCGCGTCGCTCAGGAGCTGACCCAGAAAAAACTCGCTGCAATCGAACGGGACGCCGCGCTCGAGCAATGGCAGTCTCGGTTGCAGCAGCAGCAAAGCGAGTTGGATGAGCAAACCCGAGCACTGGAGCAGCGCACCACTCAATTACATGACCAGTCGCTGGCAGTGAGCCAACGTGCCGAAGCGCTGAAGGCCCTGGCGTCGAAGGTGTCGGGTATGCGGCAGGGCTTGCGAAGCATGCTGCTTGAACTGGATCAGGCATTGGATGGCTAGACCGGTCTGGCTACTTTCCCGGGTTCATTTATTATCAATGCCTGCCAAGCCGATGCCAGGGCGTGATGTCCTGGCCTGGCGACACCTATGGACATTGCCCGGGGATGCGTACGTTTGAGTACCAAGTTGATTACCAAAGAAGGTCATGAGGCGCTTAAGAAAGAGCTGGATTACCTGTGGCGGGAAAAACGTCCGGACACCACGCGCAAAGTGACATGGGCCGCTTCGCTGGGTGATCGCAGCGAAAACGCCGACTACCAGTACAACAAGAAGCTGCTGCGTGAGATCGATCGCCGGGTTCGTTACCTGCGCAAGCGCCTGGAAGACATGCGTGTGGTGGAGTACATGCCGGAGCAGGAGGGCAAGGTGTTTTTCGGTGCTTGGGTCGATATTGAAAACGAGCAGGGCGAAACCAAGCGTTTTCGTATCGTCGGTTATGACGAGATTTATGACCGGATGGACTATATCTCCATCGACTCACCGATGGCCCGCGCGCTGTTGCGCAAGGAAGTCGACGATGAGGCCATGGTGCAGACGCCTGGCGGTGAAGTCTGCTGGTGGATCACCGGGATCGAGTATGTGAAGTAGCCGGCAGTGGCCCGCCCCCTGCAAAGGGCGCGGGCCATCTAGGTTTCAGCCTTCGCGCAATACGGTCAACGGGCTGGCATTCAATGCGCGGCGCGTACCGAACACACCGGCCCCACCGATCAACACGGCACCGATTACCGGCAGCAGTAACAGCCATGGGTGAGGCTGCCAGACCAGGTCAAACGCATAGCGGTACAACCCCCAGGTCACCAGCTCTGTTCCCAGCGCTGCCAGCAACCCACTCACCGCACCGAGCAAACCGAACTCGATGCGCCTGGCCTTGACCAGCAGCTTGCGCTCGGCGCCCAGGGCGCGCAGCAGTGCACCCTGGCGGATACGCTCATCAAGGGTGGCTTGCAGGCCGGAGAACAGCACCGCCATCCCGGCCGCCAGTACGAACAGCAGCACGTATTCCACTGCCAACGTCACTTGGGCGAGGATGCTGCGCAACTGCTCCAGCAGCGCCTCGACCTGCAGGATGGTCACCGCCGGGAAGGCCCGGGACAGATCGACGATCTGTTGGTCGTGGCCCGGTGCCAGGTAGAAGCTGGTCAGGTAGGTGGCGGGCAGGTCCTTCAAAGTGCCTGGTTGGAAAATCATGAAGAAGTTAGGCTGGAAGTTATCCCAGTTGATAGTCCGCAGGCTGGTGACCCGCGCTTCACGATTTTCCCCGCCTACGGTAAATACCAGGTGGTCGTTGAGCTTGAGCTTGAGGCTTTCCGCGACCTTGGCCTCTACCGAGACCCCGGGAATATCATCGCCAGGTTGCTGCGACCACCAGGTGCCTGCGGTCAGGGCATTGCCCGGTGGCAGGTCGGCGGCCCAGGTCAGGCTCAAATCACGCTGTACCGCGCGGTCGCCACTGGAGTCCTTGCTGACGATTTCCTGCACCGGCTCGCCGTTGATGCTGATCAGGCGGCCCGGCACCACGGGGTACAGCGGTGCTGACTGGGCCTGCAGTTCCAGCAGGCGCGCACCGAAGGCGTCTTTGTCGGCCGGCAGTATATTCAGCGCAAAATAGTTGGGCGCGTCCTTTGGCAACTGGTTCTGCCAGGTGTCGAGCAGCTCGCCGCGCAGCAAGGCGATCAAGCCCATGGACAGCAGGATCAGGCCGAACGCCAGGGATTGGCCAGCAGCGGCCAGTGGGTGGCGCAGCAACTGCCCCAGGCCCAGGCGCCACGGCAGCGAGGCACGGGCCAGCAGGCGGCGCAGGCTTTGCAACAGCAGCAGGAGCAGCCCGCCCAAGACCAGCGCAGCCACTACGCCGCCGCCGAGCAACGCGAAGGTCAGCACCAGGTCGAGGCTGAGGCGCCACATGATCAGGCCCAGGGCGAACAGCGCAGCACCGTAGACCATCCAGGTGCTGGACGGGATCGGCAGCAAGTCGCGACGCAGTACCCGCAGCGGCGGCACCCGGCCCAGGGCCGCCAAGGGCGGCAGGGCGAAGCCGGCAAGGGCGACCAGCCCGGTACCGATCCCGGCAACGGCCGGTAGCAACCCGCCAGGCGGTACGTCCGCCGGCAGCAGGTCGTGCAGGAAGTAGAACAGGCCAAACTGCGCCAGCCAGCCGAGCAGGGCGCCGGTCAAGCTCGCCAGCAGGCCCAGCACGCTCAGTTGCAGGGTGAACAGCAACATGGCTTCGCGTCGCGATAACCCCAGGCATCGCAACAATGCACTGGCGTCGAAACGTCGCGTGGCAAAGCGGTTGGCCGACAACGCCACGGCCACGCCGGCCAGCAGCACGGCCACCAGGCTGGCCATGTTCAGGTAACGCTCGGCCTTGCCCAGGGCGCCGCCGATCTGTTGGTTGCCGTCCCGTGAGTCCTGCAGGCGCTGGTTGGCGGCGAGGCCTGGCTTGATCAGGTCGCGGTAGGTTTGCAGCGCCGTACTGGCTTGCGGCCCACGCCACAGTTCGCGGTAACTGACGCGGCTGCCGGGCTGGACCACGCCGGTGGCGTCAAGGTCCGCCAGGTTGATCATGACCCGGGGCGTGAGGCTGTAGAAGTTGCCGGCGCGGTCGGGCTCATAAGTCAGGATGCGGGCCAGGCGCAGGGTCTTCATGCCCACGTCGATGCTGTCGCCGACCTTGAGGTCGAGTGCGGTCAGCAGCCGCGCCTCGACCCAGGCTTCACCGGGTTTCGGACCGCCGCCTGGGGTTTCATCGCCAAACGGCGCGGCGGCGCTCTTCAGTTCACCCCGCAGCGGGTATTGCTCGTTAACCGCCTTGATGCTGGAGAGCTGGATGCCGTTATCGGTAGCAATGACGCTGGAAAACTCCACCACGCGCGCGTGGTCCAGGCCCAATTCGGTCCCGGAGCGGATTTGTTCCGGCCGGGCCGGCGAGCTGCCTTCAAGGACCAGGTCGGCGCCGAGGAACTCGGTGGCGCGCAGCATCATGGCGCCATTCAGGCGGGCACCGAAGTAACCGATGGCGGTGCTGGCGGCCACAGCCACCAGGAGGGCAAAGAACAACACGCGCAATTCGCCGGCGCGGGCATCGCGCAGCAATTGGCGCATGGCAAGGCTGAACAGGCGCAACAGCGGCAAACGTGCCATCAAGGCTCCAGGGGCGCGACCATCAGGCCGGCTTCAAGGCGGATCAGGCGTCGGCAACGGTGGGCCAGGCGCTCGTCGTGGGTGACCAGCACCAGGGTCGTGCCGCTTTCTTTATTGAGTTCGAACAGCAGGTCGCTGATGCGCTCGCCGGTGTGGCTGTCGAGGTTGCCGGTGGGTTCATCGGCAAACAGCACGTCCGGCTCGGCGGCGAATGCCCGGGCGATTGCGACCCGTTGCTGCTCGCCACCGGACAGCTGGCGCGGCGAGTGAGTGAGGCGCTGGCCCAGGCCGACGCGCTCGAGCAGGTGCCTGGCGCGCTCGCGGGCGTCTTTGCGGCCGTCCAGCTCCAGCGGCAGCATAACGTTTTCGAGGGCGTTGAGGCTGTCGAGCAACTGGAAGGATTGAAAGACGAAGCCCACGTGCTCGGCGCGGATGCGCGCGCGCTGGTCTTCGTCAAGGGTGCTGAGGGCTTGCCCGGCGAGGGTGACTTCGCCGCTGCTTGGCAGGTCGAGGCCGGCCAGCAGGCCCAGGAGGGTGGATTTGCCGGAGCCGGAAGCGCCGACGATAGCCAGGCTATCGCCCTTGTTCAGTTCCAGGCTCAGTTCGTGCAGGATAGTCAGTTCACCTTCCGCGCTGGGAACCACTTTGCTAAGGTTCCGCGCGGTGAGAATGCTTGCGCCCATGGAGAATCCGATGCGAATGTGGTTTTTGAGTGCTGGCCTGGCCTTGATGTGCATGGCCCAGAACGCAGCGGCGGGTACAGTCCTGATCGTTGGCGATAGTATCAGTGCCGGTTTCGGCCTGGATACCCGCAAAGGGTGGGTCGCGCTGCTGGAGCAACGGCTCAAGAGCGAAGGTTTCGACGATAAAGTGGTCAATGCCTCGATCAGCGGCGACACCAGTGCCGGAGGCCTCGCGCGGCTGCCGGCGGCGCTTGCAGAGCATAAGCCGGACGTGGTGGTGATCGAATTAGGGGGCAACGATGGCTTGCGCGGCCAGCCGCCAGCGCAATTGAAACAAAATCTTGCGTCGATGATTGAGCAGTCCACCGCTGGCGGTGCCAAGGTGCTGTTGCTGGGCATGCAATTGCCACCCAATTATGGTCCGCGCTACACCACTGCGTTTGCCGAGGTGTATGGCGCGCTGGCCAAGGAAAAAAACGTCCCTTTGGTGCCGTTTTTCCTCGACGGCGTTGGCGGCAATCCGGAGCTGATGCAGGCGGATCAACTGCACCCGGCGGTCGGCGCCCAGGGCAAGTTGTTGGAAAATGTCTGGCCGGCGCTAAAACCGCTGCTATGACGCTTTTCTACCGGCAGGCTTTCGGCTAAGGTGGCGCCCCCCCGATTTGGAGCCCCTGATGTCGCGTCCTGCCTGGTCCCTGTTTAACTACCAACTGATCGAGCCGGACGAGCAGCTGGATCTGTTCGCCTGCCAGGAAGTGCGGGTGCATCTGGTGACGCGTCAATTGGAACTGGGCGGCTCCATCGATCGCACGCTGTGCGGCACCTTATTGCCGGCGCAACCGCGCTGGTCGTTGGTGGATCGTTCGATTTTCCAGGACCAACGCCTGTGCCCCTTGTGCCGGGCTATTCTCGAGTCGCAGAAGCGCGGCACGCCGCCGATCTGGCCGGAGCTGCGGTTCGAGCTGTAGGCCCGCCTACAAGCTTGCAGCTAGAAGTGCGCTTCACGTATACAATCGATTTTTACCTACCCGTCGTTCTGCGAAGGATTTTCCGGATGTTGTCGCGCCTTTCCGTCGTCACCTGCTGCCTGTCTCTCGCTGCACTCTGTGCGGCCGGTTCTGCGTCAGCTTTGCAGTTGCCCTTGCCACCGCCGGGCGAGGACATCGTCGGCCAGGTCCAGGTGATCAAGGCCAAGTACGAAGACACCTTTGCCGACCTGGGCACCACCTATGACCTGGGCTATTCGGAAATGGTCGCGGCCAACCCGGGCGTCGATGCCTGGCTGCCGGGGGCGGGCACCGAGATCGTGCTGCCGACGCGTTTCATCCTGCCACCGGGCCCGCGCGAAGGCATCGTGATCAACCTGGCGGAATACCGGCTGTACTACTTCCCCAAGGGCCAGAACGTGGTCTACACCTTCCCGCTGGGGATCGGCCGTGAAGGCTGGGGCTCGCCCATCGCCCATACCAGCATCATCGCCAAGACGCCGAACCCGACCTGGACGCCGCCGGCCTCGATCAAGGCCGAGCACGCCGCCAACGGTGACCCGCTGCCCAATGTGGTGCCGGCCGGTCCGGACAACCCCCTGGGCCCGTTCAAGTTTACCCTGGGCACGCCGGGTTACCTGATCCACGGCTCCAACATGAAGTTCGGCATCGGTACGCGTACTAGCCACGGCTGCTTCCGCATGTTCAACAACAACGTGCTGGAAATGGCCGGCATGGTGCCGGTGGGCACGTCAGTGCGCATCATCAACGATGCGTACAAGTTTGGCAGCAGTGGTGGCAAGGTCTACCTCGAAGCGCATACGCCATTGAACGATGACGGCACACCGTCGGTGGTCGACAAGCACACGGCGGTGATCAACGCTCTGCTCAAACGTGAGGACCTGGCCAATAACCTGCGGGTGAACTGGGACCAGGTGCGCGATGTGGTCGCGGCGGAAGATGGCCTGCCGACCGAGATCGGTGTGCCGGGTGCAGCGCCTATAGCGTCCAGTGCACCGATTGACCTGCAACAGTAAACCTTGTGGAAGGGGGCTTGCTCCTGATAACGGTGTATCAGTCAACACCTCCGTGACTGACCTCCGCCATCGGAAGCAAGCCCCCTCTCATATTCAGGCAATAAAAAAGCCGACCCATAAATGGATCGGCTTGGTAACAACCCCGAAGGACTATTACTTGCGGCTTGCTTTTTCAAGCATGCGCAGAGCGCGTTCGTTAGCTTCGTCAGCAGTCTGTTGTGCTTTTTGAGCAGCAGCCAGAGCTTCATCAGCTTTACGATAGGCTTCGTCTGCACGGGCCTGGGAGCGAGCTGCTGCGTCTTCAGTTGCAGTCAGACGAGCTTCGGTTTCTTTGGAGACGCTGCTGCAACCGGTAGCCAGAACTGCGGCCAGAGCCAGAGCAGAGAATTTCAGAACGTTGTTCATCGTGTTCCCCTTCAAGGACTTTCTATTAAATGGCTACTTTCTCAGAGTGAGCTGATAGCCGGCGTACATACTACTCATTACTTGTAGTAAGTAAACTGACGTAGCGCAAGAAGCAAAAAAAATTCTTGTGCCGAATCTATTTTGGCTAATCTTTTGGAAATTTGTATAAAAAGCGTCCAATTTTTTTCATATGGATGAGCATTGGATCCAGGCTGAGAGCACCGCCC
This sequence comes from Pseudomonas sp. S09G 359, assembly GCF_002843605.1. Lineage (NCBI taxonomy): Bacteria > Pseudomonadati > Pseudomonadota > Gammaproteobacteria > Pseudomonadales > Pseudomonadaceae > Pseudomonas > Pseudomonas sp. S09G 359. The sequence goes on from NZ_CP025263.1 coordinate 1,913,725, forward strand.
TGCATGCGTTAGGCCTTGTAAATAGATGAAAATTTATATATCCAGGCTCGCACTTTCGCTCAGGCCGCGTTTAGCCCTTTCGGTATCTTTTACCCATGTAGAGGTGACTTTAAGAGCGCCTGTTCGTCTCAAGGTTCAACTGCCGGCAATGTTCAGGCTATCGGTCACCGGTTGATCGAGGCCCTTTCTATATCCACCAGTGGCAGGGGATGACGAGTGCGCCTTGAGCAATTGCAGGATTGGTGCCTACTATTCCTTACGTGCTGGTTGTGAGCGCTCAGGTTTTCTCGTTGTCGAAACCGGCACGGGGTGGCGTAGATGTTCCTTCGCCGGAAAAACATCGGTAAGGTAGGGGTCAAAATTCAAGACCCGCGAGGAGTAGTGATGAGCGAGGCGTTGTCCATCCACCATGACCAGGCTGGTCATCAGTTCGAGACCAATGTGGACGGTCATCGTGCCTATCTGACCTATATGGACCTCGGGAAGCAGACCCTGGATATCTATCGGACCTTCGTGCCCAACGCACTGCGCGGCCGTGGTATCGCGGCGGCATTGACCGAAGAAGCCTTGAAGTTCGCCGAAGAAGCAGGCTACACAGTGATCCCGTCGTGCTCTTATGTAGAACGCTACATGGAGCGCCACCAGCGCCACGCCGCCAAGCTCTGACGGATCAGCAGGGAATAAAAAACGCCGGGCTAGCCCGGCGTTTTTGTGTGCGCAATTCAGCTGCGTTTGCGTTTGGGCAATACGTCCTTGAGCTTGGCATGCATGCTGCGCAGGGTGTTTTCGGTGGCCGCCCAGTCGATGCACGCATCGGTGATCGACACGCCGTACTGCAAGTCGGCCAGGTCTTTTGGAATCGCCTGGCAGCCCCAGTTCAGGTGGCTCTCGACCATCAGGCCGATAATCGACTGGTTGCCTTCGAGGATCTGGTTGGCGACGTTTTCCATCACCAGCGGCTGCAGGGCCGGGTCCTTGTTGGAGTTGGCGTGGCTGCAGTCGACCATGATGTTCGGCTTGATCTTGGCCTTGTTCAGCGCCTGCTCGCACAGCGCAACGCTGACCGAATCATAGTTGGGCTTGCCGTTGCCGCCACGCAGCACCACGTGGCCGTAGGCGTTGCCCTTGGTGGTGACGATGGACACACCACCTTCCTGGTTGATACCCAGGAAGCGGTGCGGGCTCGACACCGATTGCAGCGCGTTGATCGCAACCGTCAGGCCGCCGTCGGTGCCGTTCTTGAAGCCCACGGCCGAGGACAGGCCGGACGCCATTTCGCGGTGGGTCTGGGATTCGGTAGTACGCGCGCCGATGGCCGACCAGCTGATCAGGTCTTGCAGGTACTGCGGGGAGATCGGGTCGAGGGCTTCGGTGGCGGTGGGCAGGCCCATTTCGGCCAGGTCCAGCAGCAATTGGCGACCGATGTGCAAGCCGTCCTGGATCTTGAACGAGTCGTCCAGGTACGGGTCGTTGATCAAGCCTTTCCAGCCGACGGTGGTGCGCGGTTTTTCGAAATAGACGCGCATCACCAGGTACAAGGTGTCGGACACTTCTGCCGCCAGCACCTTGAGGCGTTCGGCATATTCATGGGCAGCCTTGAGGTCGTGGATCGAGCAAGGCCCGATCACGACGAAGAGGCGGTGGTCGGTGCCGTCGAGGATGTCACGGATGACTTCGCGACCCTTGGTGACGGTCTGCAGGGCAGCGTCGCTCAGGGGGATTTCGCGCTTGAGCTGATCAGGTGTGATCAGCGTCTCGTTGGATTCGACGTTAAGGTCATTGATCGGTAAATCAGCCATCGTGTTACTCGCCAGGGTCACGGGTGCCGGCCGCCAGCCATCCCCGTGCGGCGGGCACAGCATGATTTGAATGCAGGGGGGAGGAACCTTAGCGCGTAACACGGGCCCGCGACAATGGGCAAAGCCCGCTTTAATCCCGCGCTGGCTGCACAAATGCCTCATGGGAGAACTCGCCGGCATGGCGCGACACCCACTCCCGGGCCAGGGCTTCGAGTTGCTCAGGCGTCGGCTCGGCGTCTTCGTGCTGGCGGCAGTAGCGTTCCATCCGGCATGCTTGCTCACCCATGCGTGCACCGAACAGTGCATGCTCGTCGGTGAACGAGATGCCGATGCGGTAGCCGTTCTCGACCTTGCGGCACCACGCCACATAGCCCGGGTATCGGGCGCTGGCGCCCAGTGAGGGGATGTGCAGATCAACCGCAGTACCCTGGCGCCAGGCGCGCGGCCAATTGCAGGCGATGCCGCCCAGGCCGATAGTGTGCAGGCGTTGACGGGGGATTGTGGGGGAGGGGCGTTGGATTAACTCGACGGCGACATCATCAGGGTGAGGTAAAAAACGACCCATGTACACGGACTCCAAGCACCGTCCAGTTGACGGCGGCAGCAGCAGTATAGTGAAGGAACTGGAATTGACCGACCTGGATATTGACCAGCAATTGCTGGGATTGCCAGGGATTTCGCTGGTGGTGTTCACCAGTGTGGGGTGTTCCAGTTGCCGTTGGGCACGCCAGCAACTGCCGGGCTGGCGCTTGCCGCTGGACCGCGTGTGCTGGGTGGATGCCGGGCACAACGGGGGGGCGGTGGAACGCTACCAGATCTTTCATTTGCCCGCGCTGTTCGTGGTGTGCGAGGGTCAATTCCTCGGGCAAATACAGACACGTCTTACACTTGCCGACCTGAGCGATGCGATCAATCAAGCGCTTACCCGTACTCCTGAGGATCTGCCATGACAGCACAATCGCCGCGTATCGGCATCATTGGCACCGGCGCCATCGGTGGTTTCTACGGCCTGATGCTGGCGCGTGCAGGTTTCGATGTGCACTTCCTGTTGCGCAGCGAATATGCCGCCGTCAGCGAGCACGGCTTGCATCTCAACAGTACGTTGCATGGCAAGCTGCACTTGCACCCGGTGCAGGCCTACGCCCGCGCGGCCGATATGCCGGCGTGCGACTGGTTGCTGGTGGGCACCAAATCCACCGGCAACGTGGACCTGGCGCCGACCATCGCCCAGGTCGCGGCAGCGGATGCCAAAGTGGTGCTGCTGCAAAACGGCCTCGATGTGGAAGACAGCCTGCGTGAACACCTGCCGGCGTCGCTGCATCTGCTCGGCGGCTTGTGCTACATCGGCGTGCATCGCTCCGCGCCTGGCGTGGTCGAGCACCAGGCGTTGGGCCGGGTCAACCTCGGCTATCACAGCGGCACTGCAGCCAACGATGCAGACCGCCAGAAGGCGATTGTCGAGGCCGGCGCCGCGCTGTTTCACCAGGCCGGCATCGAGTCCCAGGCCATGGCTAATGTGCATCAGGCCCGGTGGCACAAGCTGGTGTGGAATGTGCCCTACAACGGCCTGTCCGTATTACTGGGCACTGGCACCACCGCGCTGATGGCGGATGAATCCAGCCGCGAACTGATCCAGGCGCTGATGGCCGAGGTGGTGCAGGGGGCCAATGCCTGCGGCCATGCGATCCCCAACAGTTACGCCGAGCAGATGTTCACCATGACCGAGTCCATGGATGACTACCTGCCCAGCATGTACCACGACCATGTGCACAAACGCCCGCTGGAACTGGCGGCGATCTACGCTCGGCCACTGGCCGCCGCCAAGGCCGCAGGGTGCGAATTGCCGCGCATGCAAGCGCTGTATCAGGCCTTGAGCTTTATCGATCGGCACAACCGCTGACTGGGGGGAAACACCATGGCGAAGGGATTGGGCGACAAACTGGTGCTGGCGATTTCATCGCGGGCGCTGTTCGACCTGAGCGACAGCCACAAGGTCTACCTGGCCCAGGGCGTGGAGGCCTATCGCAAATACCAGATCGAACACGAAGAGGAAAATCTCGAGCCCGGCGATGCCTTCCCATTGGTGAAGAAGCTGCTCAGCCTTAATGCGAGCCTTGGGCGTGCCCGCGTGGAAGTGGTGCTGGTGTCCCGCAACAGTGCCGACACCGGCTTGCGCGTGTTCAATTCGATCCAGCATTACGGTCTGGATATTTCCCGCGCGGCCTTCGTCGGCGGGCGTAGTCCCTATCCCTATTTGGCGGCATTTGGTTGCCACCTGTTTTTGTCCACCCATGCCGAGGATGTGCGCAGCGCCCTCGATGCCGGGTTTGCGGCGGCGACGATTCTGTCGGGTGGCCCGCGCCGGGCTTCCAGCGAGGAACTGCGCATCGCTTTTGACGGCGACGCGGTGCTGTTTTCCGATGAGTCCGAGCGGGTTTACCAGGCCGGCGGGCTGGAGGCGTTCCAGGCCAGCGAGCGTGAGTCGGCGCGCCAGCCTTTGCATGGCGGGCCTTTCAAGGGCTTCCTGGCAGCGTTGAACCTGTTGCAGCGCGAGTTTCCCGACGAGGCCTGCCCGATCCGCACCGCCTTGGTGACTGCCCGTTCGGCACCCTCCCATGAGCGGGTGATTCGCACCCTGCGCGAGTGGGATATCCGCCTGGATGAATCGCTGTTCTTGGGCGGCCTGGAAAAATCCGCGTTTCTGGAAGCGTTCGCCGCCGATGTATTTTTCGATGATCAGGCCGGGCATTGCGAGAAGGCCAGGGAGGTTGTGGCCACCGGGCACGTGCCCCATGGCATCAGTAACGAGGTGAAGATCTAAGTCAATCCAAGTCGCCTGGGCGCTGCTAAGCTGATTCAATCTCCGCCGTCCTGGCAACCCAGGAGGTTCTATGATTCGTTCGATGCTGTATGCCACGGACCTCGGTCTGTATGCGCCTTACGTGATGCAGCATGCGCTGGCGCTGGCGCGAACGTTCAAGGCTGATTTGTACGTGATTCATGTGGTCGAGCCCATCGGGCTGTTCGCCGAATCGGTGTTGCAGAGCTACCTTGATGAGGCGGCCTTGCGTGAATGGCAGAGCCAGGGGCTGACCACGGTGATGGCGACCATCGAGCAGCGGGTGCTGGACAGTTTTCGCGAGGAATTGGGGGAGGGGGAGCAGGATCTGAAATTGATCCGCTCGGTGCGGGTGATCCAGGGGGACCCGTGCGAAGTGATACTCGAACAGTTGCGCAAACTCTCCGTAGACCTGCTGATCGTCGGCAGCCATAGCCATGCAACCGCCGCGGCCACACCGCTTGGGCGTACCGCTGCGCGGGTGTTGCAGCTGTCTACGGTGCCGGTTTACCTGGTGCCTTCCTTACAACGTCGACGCAGCGATGACGTGTGATGGATAGAAAACGATAAAAAGTTCTAGATTTATCCGTCAAACCTTTAATATAGTTATATACCGTCGCTGATACCCGTGGCGTCTATCTGCTTTGAGGGACACATATGAAGCTTCAACAACTGCGCTACATCTGGGAAGTGGCGCACCACGACCTCAACGTTTCCGCTACCGCTCAAAGCCTGTACACCTCGCAACCGGGTATCAGCAAGCAGATCCGCCTGCTCGAAGACGAGCTGGGTGTCGAAGTGTTCGCCCGTAGCGGCAAGCACCTCACCCGCGTCACCCCGGCCGGTGAACGCATCATCACCACCGCCGGCGAGATCCTGCGCAAAGTCGAAAGCATCAAGCAGATCGCCCAGGAATTCTCCAACGAGAAGAAAGGCACCCTGTCGATCGCCACCACCCACACCCAGGCACGTTATGCCTTGCCGCCGGTGATCCGCGATTTCATCAAGCAGTACCCGGACGTGGCGCTGCACATGCACCAGGGCTCGCCGATGCAGATCGCCGAGATGGCCGCCGACGGCACCGTTGATTTCGCCATTGCCACCGAAGCCCTGGAGCTGTTCGGGGACCTGGTGATGATGCCGTGCTACCGCTGGAACCGTTGCGTGGTGGTGCCTCAGGGCCACCCGCTGGCCAAGCTGTCGAAGCTGACCCTGGAAGCCCTGGCCGAATACCCGATCGTGACCTATGTGTTCGGTTTCACCGGCCGCTCCAAGCTCGACGAAGCCTTCAGCCATCGCGGCCTCACGCCGAAAGTGGTGTTCACCGCCGCCGACGCCGACGTGATCAAGACTTACGTGCGCCTGGGCTTGGGCGTGGGCATCGTCGCCAAGATGGCGGTAGATACCAACCTCGATAAAGACCTGGTGGTACTCGATGCCAGCGAGTTGTTCGAATCCAGCGTGACCAAGATCGGTTTCCGTCGTGGCACCTTCCTGCGTGGCTTCATGTGCGACTTCATCGAGAAGTTCGCGCCGCACTTGACCCGTGAAGTGATGGCCAAGGCGATCCAGTGCCACAACAAGCAGGAGCTGGAAGAGCTGTTTGACGGCGTAGAATTGCCGGTTCACTGATACCGCGTCACTGCAAAGGCAAGCTTATTTGGCCTCGGTAACCGTAAACAGTTGCCGAGCGCCTGCCACCAGAATCTCCACCTCATCACCCTCGAACTTGCCCAGCAGGCTTTTGCCCAACGGTGAACGCGGGGTGATGACGGTCACCGGTTGCCCCACCACTTCCACCTTCAAGCCTGCCGCATCCGGCGCCAGGAACAGCCATTGCTGGCGACCGTTTTCGTCTTCCAGGCCGAGTAGCGCGCCGACTTCAATACCCCGCTGATCATCGTAGGCACGCAGCGGCATGGCCTGGCACAGCGCCAGCGCCTGCTTGATTTCCTCGACGCGTTTGGCTTGCCCGGCGGCCAGGTAAGACGCTTCCAGCCCGAGGGTGTCGTATTTGTTCTCGGCGATATTTTCTTCGTGGGTCGCGGTTTCGTAGGCGGTCTGCGCGGCGCGTTGGGTGATGTCGAGGTCGACGCTGAGTTTCTCCAGCATCATTTGGTGGACGGCGTGTTTATTCATGGTTGTGCTTGATCATTCGCAAAATTGCAGGACATTCGCCCGGCTCTTTTCATTGGGCGCGTTCTGGTCCTGTTGCAGCCAGAACTGGCATTTAGGGTTGGCCAGGTTGCGTGCGTTATTGCGCGCCTGCTCCAGGGTTTGCTGTTGTTGCTGCTTTTGCAGGTTCTGCTGGTACTGCTCGAACATGCGGTTCGGCGGCTCCGGCGCTGGCGCCACAGTGGCCGGCTGGCCCAACTGCTGGACTGCCTGGGCGACGGGGGCCAGGCTTTGCGGGAACAGATAGCGCGATGCCAGCCAGGTGGTCAGTGCAATGGCGATAAACCCCAGCCACACGCCCAAGGCAATGGCGATGCACAGCTTGAGCAGCGATAACGGACGATCAGACATGAGGGCCTCCTGGCAGGCATTGCAGACGTAGCCGCGATTGTCGCACAGCCTCTGTGCAGAATAATCGCGATCAAGCCTTCTGCATCAGCGCATTTATGCGGACAATCGAGCCTTTGAGCGTTGGAGCCCGGAATGAAAGCCCGCTGGGATATTTTTTGCAGCGTCGTCGACAACTACGGCGACATCGGCGTGACCTGGCGCCTGGCCCGGCAACTGGTAGTGGAACACGGCTGCGACGTGCGCCTGTGGGTCGACGACCTGCGGGCCTTCGAGCGCATGTGCCCGCAAATCGACGTGCAATTGCAGCAGCAATGGCAGGAGGGCGTCGAAGTGCGCCACTGGCCGGCCGAGTGGGCCGGGGCGGCGGCGGCGGATGTGGTGATCGCCGCCTTCGCCTGCCAATTGCCGCCCGACTACATGGAAGCCATGGCCGAGCGCGACCGCACGCCCTTGTGGATGAACCTGGATTACCTCAGCGCCGAAGACTGGGTGGTCGGTTGCCACCGCTTGCCTTCGGTGAAGTTCAAGGGCGTACAGAAGTACTTCTTTTTTCCAGGCTTCCGGCCTGGCACTGGCGGCCTGTTGCGTGAGGCGGGGTTGCTGGAGCAGCGTCGGGCGTTTCAGCAGGATGGCGCGGCGCAGCGCCAATTCCTGCACACCCTGGGCGTGGTGCCGGCCGCCGGTGCGCGGCTGATCTCGCTGTTTGCCTATGAAAACGCCGGGCTCGCCAGTTGGCTTGACGCGTTGTCGACGGACGGGCGTGCCACCCATCTATTGGTGCCGGAAGGGCGCATCCTCGGTGATGTAGAGCGCTGGCTCAAGGTAGAAGGCCTGGCGGCGGGTGCTGTGCATCAGCGCGAGGCGCTGACCGTGCAGGTGCTGCCGTTCGTGCGCCAGGAGCAATATGACCGCCTGCTGTGGTGCTGCGACTTCAATGCGGTGCGCGGCGAGGACTCGTTCGTGCGTGCCCAGTGGGCCGGGCGGCCACTGTTGTGGCACATCTACCGTCAGGATGAAGACATCCACCTCGACAAGCTCGACGCGTTCCTGGCGCTGTACACGGCAGGCCTGTCGCCGGCGGCAAGGGCTGCGCTGGTCGCACTCTGGCAGGTGTGGAACACTGATGGCGATATGGCACAGCCTTGGAAAATGCTGCTTGAGCACTGGCCAGAAGTCAGCCAGCACGCCGAGACGTGGTGTCTGGAACAAGGCTTGCAGGCCGATCTTGCGACGGCGCTGGTACACTTTTATGAAAGTTGGATATGATACGCCACCTTGATTTTTGTAAATCCCATCCAAATTTCGGATATATGCAATGAAAACTGGTAAAGAACTGAAACCCGGTACAGTGATCCGTCTCGAAAACGACCCTTGGCTGGTTCAGAAAGCTGAGTTCACCAAGTCTGGTCGTAACAGCGCAATCATGAAGACCAAGCTGAAGAACCTGCTGACCGGTTACAAGACCGAGATCGTCTACAGCGCCGATGACAAACTGGACGACGTGATCCTCGACCGCAAAGAAGCGACCCTGTCCTTCATCAGCGGCGACACCTACACGTTCATGGACACCACCGACTACACCATGTACGAGCTGAACGCTGAAGATATCGAAGCCGTTCTGCCGTTCGTGGAAGAAGGCATGGAAGACGTCTGCGAAGCAATCTTCTTCGAAGACCGTCTGGTTTCCGTAGAGCTGCCGACCACCATCGTGCGTAAGGTTGCCTACACCGAAGGTTCCGCTCGCGGTGACACTTCGGGCAAAGTAATGAAGCCTGCCAAGCTGGCTAACGGTACCGAACTGCAAGTGGCCGATTTCATCGAAATCGACGACCTGATCGAGATTGACACCCGTGAAGGTGGTTCGTACAAAGGTCGCGCCAAGAAGTAATTCTGGCCAACCGGTACGAATAAAAAGCCCGACCTTGAGTCGGGCTTTTTTGTGCGCGTTACCTTTTACTTCAGGTGTTGCTTCAGTTCATCCGAGGCCTGGAGAAGGGCTGAGCGCACTGCCGGCACCTGGCTGACCACGTTGAGCAAACCGTAGTCATGGATCATGCCGTTGTAGCGCACGGCGGTTACCGGCACACCGGCTGCATCCAGCTTGCGCGCATAGGCTTCGCCTTCATCGCGGAGCACGTCGGCCCCGGCCGTTTGAATCAGTGCGGGCGGCAAACCCTTGAGCTGATCAGTGCTGGCCCGCAGCGGCGAGGCGTAGATCTCGGCGCGCTGGTTGGCATCGGTGGTGTAGTTGTCCCAGAACCACTTCATCATGTTTTTGCTGAGGAAGTGCCCCTCGGCGTACTCGTTGTAGGACGCGGTTTCGAAGTTGGCATCGGTTACCGGCCACAGCAGCAGCTGGAACTTGATGGCCGGCGTGCCCTTGTCCTTGGCCATCAGGCTGACGACCGCCGCCATATTGCCGCCGACGCTGTTGCCCGCTACCGCCAGGCGCTTGCCATCGACATTGAGTTCCTTGGCGTGTTCAGCCACCCATTTCGTGGCGCCGTAGGCCTGGTTGATGGCCACCGGGTAGTGCGCTTCGGGTGACGGCGTGTAGTTGACGAACACCGCGACCGCCCCCGAACCGGCGACCAGATCCCGCACTAGGCGTTCATGGGTGGGGTAATCCCCCAGCACCCAACCGCCGCCGTGGAAGAACATGAACACCGGCAAAGTGCCTTTGACCCCGGCTGGACGCACGATGGTCAGGCCCAGCGGCTGGCCATCGACCTGGATGGTCTTCTGGCTCACGTCCGCCGCTGGCAATGTCAACTTCACCCCGGCCTGGGCGCCCGTCAGTACGGCACGGGCGTCCTTCGGCGTGAGTTGCTCTATCGGCTTGCCGCTGCCGGCGTTCAACACATCCAGGAACGCCTGGGTGGTGTGTTCTACATCGCCAGTGGCCGCGAAGGCGTTGGTGATGGACAGGGCCAGCAGGGTGCCGGTGAGTGCTTTACCAATTGTGTTCATTGTTCTCTCCTCGGACGGCGGTGGTCATCAGACGCTTACGTGCAGGCGAACATCGACGTTGCCACGGGTGGCGTTGGAGTACGGGCAGACCTGGTGGGCGGCGTCGACCAGGCTTTGCGCGTCGTCCTGGGCCAGGCCCGGCAGGCTGATGTGCAGGTCGATGTCCAGACCGAAACCACCCGGGATCTGGCCGATGCCGACATGGGCAGTGATCGAGGCGTCGTCCGGGATTTTGCGTTTGGTCTGGCTGGCGACGAATTTCAGGGCGCCGATAAAGCAGGCCGAGTAACCGGCGGCAAACAGTTGCTCAGGGTTGGTGGCCTGGCCACCGGCACCGCCGAGTTCTTTAGGGGTGGCGAGCTTGACGTCGAGGATGTTGTCGCTGGAAACAGCGCGACCATCACGGCCGCCGGTGGCGGTGGCTACTGCGGTATAGAGAGTTTGCATGGTGTCGTCCTCTTTGATTATTAGCGCTAAATATTTGCGCGCTAAGTAGTTGGTGAGGTGAATGTATAGCGCTAATGTTTAGTGCGCAAGATAAATTTATAAAATATTTTCGGGAGCACCTAAAACCAATGTGGGAGGGGGCTTGCTCCCGATGGCGGTGTATCAGTCAAAGATTCATTGGCTGATTCACCGCTATCGGGGGCAAGCCCCCTCCCACATTTCGATCCGCTTAGTGTTTTAGATTGCGTTCTGCAGGTTGCTGCGCAGTGCAACCAGGTCAGCTTGCAGCTTGCGCAATTGCTCCAGCTCCAACCCGCTGGCGCCGAGGATGCACTGCGGAATACCCATGGCCTTTGCCTGCAAGGTCCGGCCGGCATCGGTCAATTCCACCACCACCACGCGCTCATCTTCACGGCTGCGGGTGCGGCTGAGCAGGCCTTCGGCTTCCAGGCGCTTGAGCAGCGGGGTGAGGGAACCCGGATCGGTCAGCAGGCGGCTGCTGATTTCTCCCACGGTTAAACCATCCTCTTCCCATAGCACCATCATGGCCAGGTACTGCGGGTAGGTCAGGCCGAGGGCTTGCAGCAGCGGCTTGTAGACCTTGGTCATCAGCAGTGAGGTGGAGTGCAGGGCGAAGCACAGCTGGTTATCCAGCATCAGGGATTCGCACGGGTCTGGATTTTTGCTCATGGCAGTGCCTCAAAAAAGCGTGTCTGGTCTGGAATCTAGCGGGCAAATGTTTAATGCGCCAGGTAATTCTGTCCTAGCGGTCAGACAAAGCCACTCTGCAGCGCCAGATCCCAGGGCGGCACCGGGCTGAATCTGGACTTCAGGTATTCCAGCAGCAATCGGCTACGGGCGTTGGCCTGTTGTTCCAGGCGCAAGGCGTAGATCCCGGTGGTTTCCGGGCTGGGCAGGCCGTCTTCGCAAAACAGTGGCAGCAGCTCGCCACGCACCAGATACTCACTGGCCAACCAGGTCGGCAGATGGGCGATGCCCAGGCCGGCGAGGGCGCCGGACAGCAAGGCTTCGGCGTTGTTGGCGCTCATGCGGATGCGTTGCGGGCGATACGTGGCGCGGCGCCCGTCCAACTCGAAACGCCAGGCGAACATCGGCGCCATGCCCTCCCAGTCCAGGCCGTCGTGCTCGCTCAGTTCGCGCGGGTGGGTGGGGGTGCCGCGGCTTTTCAAATACGCCGGGCTGGCGCAGGCGATGCGCACGATACTGGCCAGGGGCGTGGCGATCAGGCGTGTGTCGACGATATGCCCGGCGCGCAGCACCAGGTCGACCTTGCCCAAGTGCGAACCCTGCATATCAACGAAGCTGTCGATCAGATGCAGGTGCACATCGAGCCCCGGGTACACGTTCAAAAAGTCCGCAATCACCGGCGCCAGATGCCGCCGCCCGAACGCCGCCGGGGCATCCACGCGGATCAAACCCTCCGGCGCATGGCTGAGGGACACCGCTTCGGCCCGCGCCAGTTGCAACTCAGTAACAATCCGCCGCGCCCGTTCGGCAAACGCCAGGCCGGCCGGGGTTGGCAGCACCGCGTGGGTACTGCGCTGGAACAGGCGGCTGCCCACCGAGCTTTCCAGGCTGTCGATGCGCCGTGCCACCGCCGAGGGCGTCAACGGATGGCGACGGGCGGCGGCGGAAAAGCTGCCCGTCTCCAACACATCGAGAAACAGGCCGAGTTGATCAGTGAGGGTATTGGGGTTCATAGGCGCGCGCTTATGCGAGATTGGCATAGCCATTGTGCGTTGCTGTGCGTTTCCGCGCCAGAGCCGACTGCGTAGCATGCAAGGCCTGGGATTGTGGAGTGACGCGTGGTGTTGGATTTAGCGATATACCTGGTTATGGGCGCGGCCCTCGGCACGGTGGGCGGGCTGTTCGGGATTGGCGGCGGGCTGATTGCCATTCCGGTGCTCGGCGTGTTGTTCGGCCTGGATCAACAGATTGCCCAAGGCACCGCGCTGGTCATGGTGGTGCCCAATGTGATGCTGGCGCTGTGGCGTTATCACCAGCGCAATCGTATCGAGCTGCGTCACGCATTGCCGCTGGGGGTGATGGGTTTCAGTTTTGCCTGGTTGGGTTCGATCTGGGCGGTGGGCCTGGATGCGGCGGCGATGCGCATTGGCTTTATCGCCTTTCTGGTGGCGCTGGCGGCCTACAACGTGTTGCGCATGTTCACCCGCAATGCACCGCCGACGGCACAGATGCGCTACTCCTGGCCATGGCTGGGCGTTTTGGGCGCCGCGTCCGGCTCCATGGGCGGTCTGTTTGGGGTAGGCGGCGCAGTGATTGCCACGCCGGTGCTGACCAGCCTTTTCGGCACCACCCAGGTGGTCGCTCAAGGCTTGTCCCTGGCCTTGGCGCTGCCCAGCACCGGCGTAACCTTGGTCACCTACGCCTGGCACCACGAGGTGGACTGGATGATCGGTGTGCCACTGGCCGTTGGCGGCTTGCTCAGCATCAGTTGGGGCGTGAAGGTGGCCCACGCGCTGCCGGAGCGCGTATTGCGCGGGCTGTTCTGCGGCTTCCTGGTGGTGTGCGCGGTGATGCTGACGTTTAAAGTCTGAAGCCTTCGAGGATGTAATCCGCCAGGCATTCGGTGATGGGCGAGGTCATCGCCGGGTTGCGCAGCAATCGCAGATTCATCGACGGCAGGGGAGGGAAGCCTTCTTCGCTGCCGAGCACGCGCAGGTCTTCGGTGACCAGGCTTTCCATGCTGACCATGACCGCCAGGCCGGAACTCACCACGGCCTGAATCGCCGCCACGTTGGAGCTGTGGTAGGCAAGGCGGTAATCGCGCCCGGCAGCGTCCAGGGCCGCGCGGGTCCACTGGGTGCAGAAGCTGTCGACGCCGGAAATCGCCAGCGGCAGCGCATCGTGCTCGTCCACGCAGAAGCACGGCGCCGCCACCCAGACCATGCGTTCGGTGCGCAGCAATTCGCCAATCTCATTGCCGGGCTCACGGCTGATCACGGTCAGCGCCAGGTCGCGGCGCTGCATCAATACGGTCGACGCCTCGCAGTGCATCTCGATCTGGATCAGCGGATACGCCTTGGAGAACCGTTTGAGAATCCCCGGCAGGAAACGCATCACGTAGTCGTCCGGCGTGCCGATGCGTACCAGCCCGACCATATGCGGTTCACGCAGGGTGTTAAACACCTCGCTGTGCAGTTTCAGGATGCGCCGCGCGTAGCCCAGCAGCACCTGGCCTTCGGGCGTGAGCCGCACTTGTCGGCCATCACGCTCGAACAGCTTGCGCTGCAACACGTCTTCTTCCAGGCGCTTCATCTGCATGCTCACCGCCGACTGGGTGCGGTTGACCACTTCGCCGGCGCGGGTGAAACCGCCCTGGTCGGCGATGGCGACGAAGGTGCGCAGCACTTCAGTGTCGATGCTCGGGTAGCCGGACAATTGATGAATCTCCGAGATGTATTGCATAAGAAACATTCGTTGGATTGATCTTAAGCCCAGGCACACACTCGCGTCATCCCCACTGGAGGGCGAGAAGATGAAAGGTCAAAGAGGTTTTGTGTTGATGGCGAAACGTCCGTTTTCCGGGCTGTTTCACAAGATTGCCCGTTGGCAGGCGCTGCATGAGGAGCGCCAGATGTTGGCGACCTTGAGTGATGATGCTCTCAAGGACATCGGTCTTAACCGCGGCGACGTGGAGCAGGAGCGCCACCTGCATTTCTGGCAAGACCCGCTGCGAAAATAATCCAGGATGCAGTAGGGTGGTCGGCGCGCCCACACGGAGATTCCCATGCTCGCCGACCTGTCCTTTTCACTCAAGCAAGCTCGACGCATGGCGCTGGTGGCCCAGGGTTTTTCCGGGCGCCAGGCGCCTGCATTGATCAAGGCCGCGCACCTCAACCGGTTGATCGAACGCCTGGGGGTGTTGCAGATCGATTCGGTGAATGCCGTGGTGCGCTCCCATTACCTGCCGCTGTTTTCCCGCCTCGGCAACTATTCCCCCTTGCTGCTTGAACAGGCCGCCTGGAGCCAGGGCCGACGCCGTTCGCTGTTTGAATATTGGGGGCATGAAGCGTCGTTGCTGCCGATGGCGCTGTACCCGTTGATGCGCTGGCGCATGGAGCGGGCGCAGCAGGGGCAGGGGATTTACTCACAGATGGCACGTTTTGGCCGCGAGCAGCAAGCCACCATCCAGCGTGTCTTGCAAGCCGTGGAACAGCAGGGCGCGTTGGCTGCGGGCAGTTTGTCGACCCGCGAGGAACGCGCTGGCCCCTGGTGGGATTGGAGTGATGAAAAACATGCGCTGGAATGGCTGTTTGCCGCCGGGCTGGTCACCGTGGCCGGGCGGCGTGGGTTTGAGCGCCTGTATGATTTGCCGGAACGGGTGATCCCCGCTGAGGCGCTGCAACTATCCGTGAGCGAAGCCGAGGCCCAGCGTGGCCTGCTGCTGCACAGCGCCACCGCATTGGGTGTCGGCACGGAAAAAGACCTGCGCGATTACTTCCGCCTCGACCCCGCCGACAGCCGCGCCCGTTTGGCCGAACTGGTGGAGGACGGGCAGTTGCTGACCTGTCAGGTGCAAGGCTGGAAGCAGCCGGCGTATTGCCTGCCCGAACCGAAAGTGCCACGCAAAGTGCCGGCCAGCGCCTTGCTGTCGCCGTTCGATTCACTGATCTGGGAACGCGCGCGCACCGAGCGCCTGTTTGATTTTCGCTACCGCCTGGAGATCTACACCCCGCAGGATAAGCGGGTGTACGGCTACTACGTGCTGCCTTTTTTGCACAACGAGCGGATCGCCGCGCGCGTCGACCTGCGTGCCGAACGCGCCAATGGGCGCCTGGCGGTGCATGCGGTGCACGAGGAGGAGCCGGGGCTGGATGAGGAGGGGATGCAGGCGTTGGCCGTGAACCTGCGGCAGATGGCTGATTGGTTGGGGTTGGAGCAGGTGCAGCTCAATTGTCCGCGGGTGAGTGCTGATCGGTTGAGGGTGGCCATGCTCAGCATGGATGTTGGCCTGTAGGGCCCCATCGGGGGCAAGCCCCCTCCCACAGGGGAACGCATTTCAAATGTGGGAGGGGGCTTGCCCCCGATGGCGTCAGCCCTGACAACTAAGGTCTCAGCGCTTGACCTGTTTCAACGTCTCAGCAATCAAAAACGCCAACTCCAGCGACTGATCCGCATTCATCCGCGGGTCGCAATGGGTGTGATAACGATCCGACAACCCGTCTTCAGTGATCGGCCGCGCGCCGCCGATGCACTCGGTGACGTTCTGCCCGGTCATTTCGATATGAATCCCGCCGGCGTAGCTGCCCTCGGCCTGGTGCACCTGGAAGAACTCCTTCACTTCGCCAAGGATCTGCGCAAAGTCGCGGGTCTTGTAGCCGCTGCTGGCCTTGATGGTGTTGCCGTGCATCGGGTCGGAACTCCACAGCACTTGCTTGCCTTCGCGCTGCACGGCACGGATCAGGTTTGGCAGGTGGTCGCCGACCTTGCCGGCGCCCATGCGTGCGATCAGGTTGAGGCGGCCGGGGTCGTTGTCCGGGTTGAGGATGTCGATCAAGCGGATAAGGTCGTCGGGGTTCATGCTTGGGCCGACCTTGACCCCGATCGGGTTGTTCACTCCGCGCAGGAATTCGACGTGGGCGCCGTCCAGCTGGCGCGTGCGGTCGCCGATCCACAGCATGTGCGCGGAGCAGTCGTAGTAGTCGTTGGTCAGGCTGTCGCGACGCACAAAGGCTTGCTCGTAGTTGAGCAGCAGCGCTTCGTGGGCGGTGAAGAAGCTGGTCTCGCGCAGTTGCGGCGAGCTGTCCATGCCGCAGGCGCGCATAAAAGCCAGGGTTTCATCGATGCGGTCGGCCAACTGGCTGTATTTTTCCGCCAGGGCGGAGTTGGCGATAAAGTCCAGGTTCCACTTGTGCACCTGGTGCAGGTCGGCAAAACCGCCTTGGGCAAACGCGCGCAGCAGGTTCAGGGTGGCGGTGGACTGGTGGTAGGACTGCAACAGGCGGTCCGGGTCCGGCACACGGCTTTTTTCGTCGAAACCGATACCGTTGACGATATCGCCACGGTAGGCGGGCAGGGTGATGCCATTGATGGTTTCATCGTTGGCCGAACGCGGCTTGGCGAACTGGCCGGCCATGCGCCCGACTTTGACCACCGGGCAACCGGCGGCAAAGGTCATCACAATGGCCATCTGCAGTAGCACCTTGAAGGTGTCGCGGATTTTCGCCGCGGAGAACTCGGCAAAGCTCTCGGCGCAGTCGCCGCCCTGCAGCAGGAACGCGCGGCCCTGGGTCACTTCGGCAAACTGACGGCGCAACTCGCGGGCTTCCCCGGCAAACACCAGTGGCGGGTAGCTGGCCAGGTTCTGCTCCACTTGCAGCAAGTGTGCAGCGTCCGGGTACTGGGGTTGTTGCTGGATCGGCAGGGCGCGCCAGCTGTCGGGGCTCCAGGGTTGGCTCATCATGAACTCGTTTGGCTGATTGACGGTCGGGCGCCAATGTTATCAGCAATTAGTGCGTGACCTGCTGCTGCCGGTTGGCTGACAATCGCGGCTTTGCCGTGCGGTAACCCTTTAGGAGTAGTGATGAGCGAGGAGCGTGTCGAGCACCTGCTGGCCGAAGTCCATGATGATTTCGGCATGATCCGTGTGCTCGAAGTGGCCGACTACCGGTTTCTCGAATTTGGCGACGCCATCGAGCAAAGCTGCGTTTTTACCGCCGACCCGAGCTGGCTGGAGTACGACTACACCCGCGCGATGCTGATTGGCGCGTTGTGCCATGAGCTGCCGGAGAGTGCGCTGTTCCTCGGCCTGGGCGCCGGTACGCTGACCCAGGCGTGCCTCAAGTTCTTGCCGCTGGAAGACGTCGAAGCCATCGAACTGCGCCCCGATGTGCCGCGCCTGGCCATTGAGTACCTTGGGCTGGACGACGACCCACGGCTCTACATCCGCATCGGCGACGCCTTGCAGTTACTCGATACCGCCGAGCCGGCGGATCTGATTTTCGTCGACCTGTATACCGACGTCGGCCCAGGCGTGGGCCACCTGGCCTGGAGCTTCCTGGAAAACTGCCAGAAAAAACTCAACCCCGGCGGTTGGCTGGTGATCAACCAGTGGGCCACCGACGATGGCAAACCGCTGGGGGCCGCATTGTTGCGCGGGTTGTACCACCGGCATTACTGGGAATTGCCGGTGAAGGAGGGCAATGTGATTCTGCTGGTGCCTTCGGAGTTGGATCAGGAGCTGGACCTGGATGCGCTGACGGCCCGTGCCGAGGCGTTGGCGCCGCGGCTGGGGTACTCGTTGCAGCCGTTGATCAAGGCGATTCGGCCGGCGACCTAAGTTGTCTTTGCCGGCCTCATCGGGAGCAAGCCCCCTCCCACATTTGCAATGCATTCCAAGTGTGGGAGGGGGCTTGCCCCCGATGAGGCCATCACTGCCTACACTCAAATGCCCTTGAACACCCCCGGCCGCTTCTCAACCATCGCCCGCACCCCTTCCTTGGCATCCTCACTGTTAAGCAACTTATCCACCATCGGCGGCAACGCGGCGGCCGCCACGGTTTCACCTTCCATGCGCGCCAACCGCGCCGACATCAACGTAGCCTGAACGCCCAGCGGTGCCTGGCGCGCAATGCGAGTAGCCAGCTCGATGGCGCGTGGCAGCAAGTCTTCACTGGCCATCACTTCCTGCACCAAGCCCAGGCGCAGGGCGTCATGGGCGTCGAACTCGTCGCCGGTGAGCAACCAGCGCATCGCGTTGCCCCAGCCGGCGATCTGATGAAAGCGCAAGGTCGCGCCGCCAAAGGGGAAGATCCCGCGCTGCACTTCCATCTGGGCAAAGCGCGTGTTGCTCGCGCACAGATTGATATCCGCCGCGAGCATCAATTCGATACCAATGGTCAGGCAGTAACCCTGGGCGGCCACGATCACCGGTTTATTGACCCTGGGGCCAGCGAACACGCCCCAGGGATCGCAACCCCCCAACGGTGGTTGCCAGCCGCCGGCCATCACGGCACTGACATTGGCCAGGTCCAGGCCGGCGGTAAAATGGTCGCCGTGGGCAAACACCACAGCCACCCGGGCGTCGTCGTTTCGATCAAATTCGCCATAGGCCAGGCTCAGCTCGTTAAGCAAATCCAGGTCAAAAGCGTTGCGCTTGGCCACCCGGTCCAGGCCCAGCAACAGGACATGGCCCTGGAGTTCACGGCTGACGCGGCTGCTGCTGGCTTGATTCATGGGGTGTGCCCTCGGGCGCGGGTGGGGTTTCGGAGCTATTTCGGAGCAACGAGTCTCAATGCGTAGGTGAAACGTTTAAGCGTTATGACCAGCAGGGCCGGGCCTTTGAAAAATAGACCCTGGCGGGCATCTACGCAAAGACTGTGACGCAGCGCGGTTTATCGGTGTTTCCCGATAAAAAAAGCTCCCTTTTTCAGCTATTTCCGGTATAGTGCGCGCCGGCCTTTAACCGGGCCGCGTTTAGGTAGCGCAATTCCCCGAAGTCAGCTTCGGCTGCACGTCCGCACAGCGGACTCTCCCTTGACGAATCTTTTTCATTCATTCGTTTTCGCAAATCCCCGCCGACAAAGCAGCCAGGGCGACTCTTGAGTCTCAACACGGCATGCGCAGCTTTGGAGCATGGGTCTTTGCGGATGCACTTAGAGGCAGACCCATGACCCAGGAAACCGGCGGCTTCGCCGCTTTTAATCTTAACCCGAACATTCTTGCTGCCGT
Source organism: Pseudomonas sp. S09G 359 (assembly GCF_002843605.1). NCBI lineage: Bacteria > Pseudomonadati > Pseudomonadota > Gammaproteobacteria > Pseudomonadales > Pseudomonadaceae > Pseudomonas > Pseudomonas sp. S09G 359. The sequence goes on from NZ_CP025263.1 coordinate 1,933,021, forward strand.
CATCGCGACCGGCTACGAAGAACCTTCGGCGATTCAGCAGCAATCGATCCCGATCATCATGGCCGGCCAGGACATGATTGGCCAGGCGCAAACCGGTACCGGTAAAACCGCCGCGTTCGCCCTGCCTATCCTGCACTGCATCGATCCTGCCAAGCGCGAGCCGCAAGCCCTGATCCTGGCGCCAACCCGTGAGTTGGCGCTGCAAGTAGCAACCGCTTTCGAAACCTACGCCAAGCAAATGCCAGGCGTAACCGTTGTGGCCGTTTACGGCGGCGCGCCTATGGGCCCACAACTGAAAGCCATCCGTAACGGCGCACAGATTGTTGTCGCCACTCCGGGCCGTCTGTGCGACCACCTGCGTCGTGACGAGAAAGTGCTGTCGACCGTGAACCACCTGGTTCTCGACGAAGCTGACGAAATGTTGAAGCTGGGCTTCATGGATGACCTGGAAGTCATCTTCAAGGCGCTGCCACCGACCCGTCAGACCGTACTGTTCTCGGCCACCCTGCCACAGTCGATCCGTGCCATTGCCGAACGCCACCTGCGCGATCCGCAACACGTGAAGATCCAGACCAAGACTCAGACCGTTACCGCGATCGAACAGGCTCACCTGTTGGTTCACGCTGACCAGAAGACCTCGGCTGTATTGAGCCTGCTGGAAGTCGAAGACTTCGACGCCCTGATCATGTTCGTGCGCACCAAGCAAGCGACCCTGGACCTGGCCAGTGCCCTGGAAGCCAAAGGCTACAAAGCCGCTGCGCTGAACGGTGACATCGCCCAGAACCAACGTGAGCGCGTAATCGACTCCCTCAAGGATGGCCGTCTGGACATCGTTGTAGCGACCGACGTTGCCGCCCGTGGCCTTGACGTTCCACGTATCACCCACGTATTCAACGTTGACATGCCTTACGACCCAGAGTCCTACGTGCACCGTATCGGCCGTACTGGCCGTGCAGGTCGCGAAGGTCGCGCACTGCTGCTGGTGACTCCACGTGAGCGCCGCATGCTGCAAGTGATCGAGCGTGTAACCGGTCAGAAAGTAGCCGAAGTGCGCCTGCCGGACGCTCAGGCTGTTCTGGATGCGCGCATCAAGAAACTGACCAACAGCCTGTCGCCGCTGGTGGCTGACGCTGAATCGACCCACGGCGACCTGCTGGACCGCCTGACCGCCGATATCGGTTGCACCCCACGTGCCCTGGCTGCAGCCCTGCTGCGCAAAGCTACCAACGGTCAGGCCCTGACCCTGGCAGCCATCGAGAAAGAACGCCCACTGGTCCCGAACAACGCGCCACGCGGTGATCGTCCAGAGCGTACTGGCGACCGTCCAGACCGTGGTGATCGTGAGCGTCGCGCTCCGGTTCCATTGGCTGAAGGCCGTGCTCGTTGCCGTACCGCGCTGGGTGCGCGTGATGGTATCGCGGCCAAGAACCTGCTGGGCGCTATCCTCAACGAGGGTGGCCTGGCACGTGAAGCCATCGGTCGCATCCAGGTCCGTGACAGCTTCTCCCTGGTGGAGCTGCCGGAAGACGGTCTGGAAAAACTGCTGGCCAAGCTGAAAGACACTCGCGTTGCCGGTAAGCAGCTGAAGCTGCGTCGCTACCGCGAAGATTGATCCGCCCTTGGGCTGATTGATCGCACATAAAAAATCCCCGACTGGTTCGGGGATTTTTTTTGCTTTGGATTTAACTCATCCTTGGATTTTTATCGATCAGCCGAAGCGGTAGATGTCCATGCCCAACGCGCCCATGGTGAAGCCTTTGTGGGCCACGCTGAACTCACCTCCGGCGCCGCGGGCAAAGTACAACGGCAGCAGGTGTTCATCGCTGGGATGGCTGCGCACGGCATGCGGTGCCTGGCGGCGATAGTCGTGCAAGGCGGCCTCGTCGTTGGCGGCGAGTTTATCCACTACCCAGTCCCGGAAGTCGCGCGCCCACGGCTCAATGCTTTCAGGGCCGGCATGCCAATTCAACTCACCGAGGTTATGGGTGATGCTGCCGGAACCGATCAACAGCACGCCTTGCTCGCGCAAGCTGGCCAGGGCATGCCCGACCCGTGTCTGCAGGGCAGGGCCCATGCGGCTGGGCAGGGACACCTGCACCACCGGGATATCCGCCGCCGGGTACATCAGTGACAACGGCACCCAGGTGCCATGGTCGAAGGGCCGCTGGTTGTCGAGGCGTGCGTTGAGGCCGTCGGCCTGCAGCAGTTGCACAATCTCACCGGCCAGCTGCGGGTCGCCCGGCGCCGGGTATTGCACGGCAAACAGTTCGCGGGGGAAGCCCCCAAAATCGTGCCAGGTTTCGGGGGCGGCGCTGCCGCTGACAGATAATTCCTGGCTTTCCCAATGTGCCGACACCACCACAATGGCCTTGGGGCGCGGCAGTTCAGCGGCCAGGCGCGCCAAGGCCGGGCCGCTGGCACCGGGTTGCAGGGCCAGCATGGGCGAACCATGGGAGATAAACAGGCTAGGGAACATAAGAGGGGTCCTGAGCGTTAATATGGGCCCATCTTCAATCAGATCATTGATCTAAATCTAATATAAGTTTTAGCGCTATTTGATCGAATTTTCGGGGTGATCCATGGAGCCTAAGTTTTGGCAGGAGCGCTGGGCGCGCAATCAGATCGGTTTTCATCTGCCCGAGGTCAACCCCTACCTGCAACGCCATTGGCCAACGCTGGCCTTGCCTGACGGCGCGAAGGTGCTGGTGCCGCTGTGTGGCAAGAGCCTGGACCTGATGTGGCTGGCCAGCCACGGGTTGCGGGTGATGGGGGTGGAGCTGTCAGAGCAGGCGGTGGAGGCGTTCTTCAGCGAGCAGAACCTCACGCCACGCATCAGCCAGCGCGGTGGGTTCAAGGTGTACCAGGCTGATTTGATCGAGCTGTGGTGCGGGGATGTCTTCGCCCTGGAAGCCGAGATGCTCGCCGACTGCACCGCGCTCTACGACCGCGCCGCATTGATCGCCTTGCCGCCGTTGATGCGCGCGCAGTATGCCGAGCATCTGAACCACCTGTTGCAACGGGGCTGCCAGGGCCTGCTGGTCACCCTTGATTACGAGCAGACGCAAAAGGCCGGCCCACCGTTTGCGGTGACCGATGAGGAAGTGAAGGTGTTGCTGGGGGCGCACTGGGCGCTGCAAGTGCTGGAAGAACAGGACGTGCTGGGGGAGAGTTGGAAGTTTGTGCAGGACGGCGTCACGCGGCTTGAGGAGCGGGTGTATCGGATTACTAGGGTTGCGTAGGCCAGAAGGTGGGAGGGGGCAAGTCGAATCGTCGCACCGCCCCTCCCACATTTTTGACCGTGACCAACTTGAGACACATGGACAAAAAAAGGGGCGATCAGATCGCCCCTTTCTATGTCACCTGGCTATCAGCCCCGACGACGCAGTGCGTCGATCCGCTCTTCCAGCGGCGGGTGGCTCATGAACAGGCGCGCCATGCCCTGTTTGATACCGCCGTTGATACCGAAGGCGGTCAGGCTGTCCGGCATATGCACCGGCAGGCCTTGTTCGGAGCGCAGGTGTTGCAGCGCTGCAATCATTGCGCCGGTACCGGCCAGGCGTGCGCCGGCTTCGTCTGCACGGAATTCGCGTTTGCGCGAGAACCACATGGTGATTGCACTGGCCAGGAAGCCCAGCACCACTTCAGCGAAGATGGTCGCCACGAAGTAGGCAATGCCGCGACCTTCTTCGTTCTTGAAGATCACCTTGTCGACAAAGTTGCCGATGATCCGTGCAAAGAACATCACGAAGGTGTTCACCACGCCCTGTACCAGCGCCAGGGTGACCATGTCACCGTTGGCCACGTGGCCGATCTCGTGGGCCAGCACCGCTTTCACTTCATCGTAGGAGAAGCGTTCGAGCATGCCCTGGCTCACCGCAACGAGTGCGTCGTTCTTGTTCCAGCCGGTGGCAAAGGCGTTGGCTTCATACGCCGGGAAGATCCCCACTTCCGGCATCTTGATGCCAGCCTCGCGGGACAACTCCTCGACGGTCTGCAGCAACCATTGCTCATGCCGGGTACGTGGCTGGGTGATGACCTGGGTGCTGGTGCTCATTTTCGCCATCCACTTGGAGATGAACAGCGAGAACAGCGAGCCGGCAAAACCAAAGACCGCACAGAAAACCAGCAGCTGATTGAGGTTCAGGTCAACCCCGTTGGCCGCCATGAACCCGTTGAAGCCGAAAAGGCTCAGGGTGATGCTGGCAATCAGCACGACCGCCAGGTTAGTGGCCAAGAACAGCAGGATGCGCATCATGGTTGTAGAGTTCTCCTCATGCTTAATATGTCGCGTACTGCGGGGTATATAAGGTGCGCCATTGGGTGATTCAACCGAGCGACTATTTCAAACTGTGTCCTACAGCCGGAATGTAGAGCCTTGAAGGGAATTTCCGACAAGGAAACGCCGTTCGAGTTGACCCGTCAGCGCCTCGAAGCCCCTTGATTATAGGGGGCAAGTGCCAGGGGCAAGATGAAAGCCGCATGGGGCAGGGCACAGCGCAAAGAAGTGTTGCCAGATAATCGCCGAACGACCGAATTTCGATCGTTCGGCGTCATTTTCATTACTGGCGATAGGACTTGAGGAAGTTACCGATGCGACCAATGGCCATATCCAGGTCATCCACACGCGGCAAGGTCACCACGCGGAAGTGGTCCGGCCACGGCCAGTTGAACGCAGTGCCCTGAACCACCAGCAGCTTTTCCGACAACAGCAGGTCAAGCACGAACTTCTCGTCGTTGAGGATCGGGCAGACTTTCGGGTCGATCCGTGGGAAGGCGTACAGCGCACCCATGGGTTTCACGCAGCTTACGCCCGGGATCGCGTTGAGCAGCTCCCAGGTGCGGTTGCGTTGTTCCAGCAGGCGGCCCTGGGGCAGTACCAGGTCGTTGATGCTCTGGTAGCCGCCGAGGGCGGTCTGGATCGCGTGTTGGCTCGGCACGTTGGCGCACAGGCGCATGTTGGCCAGCATGTCGATGCCTTCGATATAGCTCTGGGCATTGTGCTTGGGACCGGAAATAGCGATCCAGCCGGAACGGAAACCCGCCACGCGGTAGGACTTGGACAGGCCGTTGAACGTCAGGCACAGCAGGTCCGGCGCCAGGGAGGCGGTGCACACGTGCACGGCGTCATCGTAGAGGATCTTGTCGTAGATCTCGTCGGAGAACACCACCAGGTTGTGCTGGCGCGCCAGTTCGAGCATGCCCAGCAGCACTTCCTTGGAATACACCGCGCCGGTGGGGTTGTTCGGGTTGATGATCACCAGGGCCTTGGTGTTGGGGGTGATCTTGGCCTTGATGTCGGCCAGGTCCGGGAACCAGTCGGCGCCTTCGTCGCACAGGTAATGCACCGGATGGCCGCCGGCCAGGGTCACGGCGGCGGTCCACAGCGGGTAGTCCGGCGCCGGCACCAGCACTTCGTCGCCGTTGTTGAGCAGGGCCTGCATGGACATCACGATCAGCTCGGACACGCCATTGCCCAGGTAGATGTCTTCGATGCCGACACCTTCGACCTGCTTCTGCTGGTAGTACTGCATCACCGCTTTACGCGCGCTGAACAGGCCCTTGGAGTCGCTGTAGCCCTGGGCAGTGGGCAGGTTGCGGATCACGTCCTGGAGGATTTCGTCCGGTGCTTCGAAACCAAACGGCGCCGGGTTGCCAATGTTCAACTTGAGGATGCGATGGCCTTCCTCTTCCAGGCGTTTGGCGTGCTTGAGCACTGGGCCGCGAATGTCGTAGCAGACGTTGGCGAGCTTGTTCGATTTGCTGACCTGCATGGCGATGTGATCCTGAAAATGAACGATCCAGACGGTATAGGCACTACCGTACTGTGAAACCTGCGGGGCCCGCACCCATAAATACGTTTGAATGCCGAAAGCGCGGGTGCCAGACTGGTGTTTTGAAGAGGCGCAATCATACGTGCCGCCTGATCCATGGAAAAGACACAGATCAGGCTTTTTCAGTTGCCGAGGTGTACCGATGCAAAAGTTGGAAAAAACCCTTCAGGAATGGCAGGACATGCTGGACCCGGCGCAATATCAGGTGTGCCGCCTCAAAGGCACCGAGCGCCCGTTCTCCGGCAAGTACAACGCCACCACCACCGATGGCGTGTACCACTGCATTTGCTGCAATGAACCGCTGTTCGACTCCAAGACCAAGTTCGACTCCGGTTGCGGCTGGCCGAGCTTCTACGAGCCGATTGCCGACAGCGCGATGATCGAGATCCGTGACGTCAGCCACGGCATGATCCGTACCGAAGTCACCTGCGCCAAATGTGACGCGCACCTGGGCCACGTATTCCCGGACGGCCCGCCACCGACCGGCCTGCGCTACTGCATCAACTCGGTGTGCCTGGATCTGGTGCCGCGCTGATTATCAGGCGGTAAACCGATGCGCAATATGGGAGCGGGCTTGCTCGCGAAAGCGGTCTGTCAGTTGATGTATTCGGTGACTGACACACCGCTTTCGCGAGCAAGCCCGCTCCCACATTGATAGTGAGTTATTAGTTTCGCAAATTAAATTGCACACAATTGAATTGCTTACTATGGTTTCCGTTCTTCCCCCCGTATTCGAGGCACTGCCATGAGCAACAACCTGCTGAGCATCCCTTGCACCACTATCAAGGGTGAGCAAAAGACCTTGGCCGACTTCGCCGGCAAGGCCATCCTCGTGGTCAATACCGCCAGCAAATGTGGCTTCACCCCTCAGTACAAGGGGCTGGAGCAGCTCTGGCAGCAGTACAAGGACCAGGGCCTGGTGGTGCTGGGCTTTCCCTGCAATCAGTTCGGCAAGCAGGAGCCGGGCAACGAGGGTGCGATTTCCGAGTTCTGCGAGCTGAATTTCGGCGTCAGCTTCCCGCTGTTCAAAAAGATCGACGTCAATGGCAGCGACGCCCACCCGCTGTTCGTGCAGCTTAAAACCCAGGCGCCGGGCCTGCTGGGCTCCAAGGGTATCAAGTGGAACTTCACCAAGTTCCTGATCGGCCGCGATGGCCAGGTGGTCAAGCGTTTCGCCCCGACCACCAAGCCTCAGGACCTGACCCAAGAGATCGAAGCGCTGCTCAAATGACCGTATCCCTGGCCCTCGACAATCAGCTGTGTTTCAAGCTCTATGCAGCCTCCAGGGCGGTAACGCGTGCCTATAAGCCAATGCTTGATCAGTTGGGCCTGACCTACCCGCAATACGTGGTCATGCTGGTGCTGTGGGAGTGGCACGACGCAACGCCGGCGCACCCCACCGTCAAGGCGTTGGGCGAACGCCTGATGCTGGATTCGGGCACGCTGACGCCGCTGCTCAAGCGCCTCGAACAACTAGCCTGGGTCAGGCGCCAGCGCAGTGCTCGGGATGAGCGCGAAGTGCACCTCGGTCTCACCGAGGCTGGTCTGCAGCTACGCGACCAGACCCTCGCACTGAAGACCCGACTGCTGTGTGACAGCGGTGTCGACCTGAACCAGGCCGACGTCTTGCGCGACGGCCTGGACCAGTTGCTCGGGCAGATCAGAGACTTGTCGTCTTAGGCACCCACAGCTCCAGCAGGCCGTTGAGTTCTTCGCGACGAAACGGCTTGGCCAGGTAGTCGTTCATGCCCGCAGCCCGGCAACGCTCGCGTTCTTCGGACAGGGCGTTGGCGGTCAGTGCGACGATCGGCAGGTCCGGCCAGCGCCCACTGCGGCGAATCTGCCGGCTGGCCTCGTAGCCGTCCATTACCGGCATATTGCAGTCCATCAGCACCAGGTCGAAGCGCTGCTCCTCGAGGAACTTGAGCGCCTCGCCACCATGGGCGGCCACAATCACTTCGCAGCCGAGTTTGCCGAGCATGCCTTTGGCCACCAGTTGGTTGACCGCGTTGTCCTCCACCAGCAGGATGCGCGCCCGGTGTGCCAGGGGCGCGGCATCCAGTTGGACGGGGTCGAGGATCGGTGAGTCATCGCTGCGCAACGTGCGTTGCAGTATCTGATACAACGCGTTGCGGCTCAGCGGGCGCGCCTGTTGCTGCAATGGCGCCAATGCCGCCACCTCTTCGCTGGGCATGAAATTGCCATACGCCGTCACCAGCAGGATCGGTGCGGTCATGCCTGGCCGAAGGCGAAACAGGCATTCCGGGCAGTCGGTGATCAGCAGGTCGGGCGCCTGCCCGCGCAAATCGTCGTCGAGGGTGAAGCACCGTAGCGTCAGCCCCCACTGGGGCAGCAGGCTGCTGAGCAGTTCCGTGAGGCCGCTGCCATTGCTGGTGATGGCGATCACCTCGCCTTTGAGCGCAGGTTGTTGGGCCGCGGGCAGATGGGTTGGCAGTGGCAGCTCTGCGCAGAACTGGCTGCCAAAGCCAACCTCCGAACTGATGCTCAAGCGCCCCTTCATTGCCTCGCAGAGGTTGTGCGTCAACGCCAGGCCCAGCCCGGTGCCGCCAAACTGGCGGGTGATCCCGGCGCCGGCCTGGGTGAAGGGCTGGAAGATTTTCACCTGGGCTTCCTGAGCAATGCCGATACCGGTGTCACACACTTCAATTTGCACCCGGCCGTCGAGGGCGCGCAGGCGCACATCCACTCGGCCGAAACGGGTGAATTTCAAGGCGTTGGACAGCAGGTTGCTGACGATCTGCCGCACGCGCGTCGGGTCGCCCAGCACCTGGGCGGGAAATTGCGGGTCGATCAGGCAGGTCAGTTCGACGCTGGGCGCGGCGTTCTGCGACAGCAGGTTGGCGGTGTCTTCCACCAGCGAGCCCAGATCGAACGGGATAACCTCCAGTTCCAGCTGGCCAGCGTCGAACTTGGACAGGTCGAGAATATCGTTGAGCAACTCCACCAGCACCTTGCCCGAGTCATGCGCGATGGACAGTTGTTGGCGTTGCTCGGCGTTCAACGGGCTGTCCAGCGACAGCGCGATCATCCCCAGCAGGCCGTTGAGCGGGGTGCGGATTTCGTGGCTCATATTGGCCAGGAAGGCCGCCCGGGCCTGGGCCATGCCGAGTGCGGTCATCTTCGCCGCTTCCAGGTCTTCATTCGAGCGGCTCAGCCGCTGGTTGCTGGCCTTGAGCTCCAGGGTACGGGCGGAAACGATGTCTTCCAGTTGCCCCAGGTATTCGGTCAGGCGGTCCTCGGCGTGGCGACGCTGCTGGATTTCGGTCTCCATGTTCTCAAATTGCTGGTTGGCGACGCTCACCAGCACACCGATTTCGTCATGCTCGTGCCCGGGCGGGCAGTCCAGGCGCGCCTGTCGGCGGTTGCTCAGCTCGCGGATAATGCGCACCAGCGGCTGGGTCAGCATCACGTAGAACAGGCCCAGCAGAATGCCGGTCAACAGCAGGCTGCGGGCAAACCCGTTGAGCAGGGTAATTTCGGCACGCCGCAGAAAGCGGCTGCCGAAGGCATACGTGTCTACATCCAGGCGCAGGACGCCGAGGGATTCATTGGGCATATGGTTCAGGAATAGCCGGTCTTCGAACTGGCGATTGGCGCCAAACAGGAAGTCGCTGATGGGGCGGTAGGTGCTTTCCTTGCGCGGCCGGTCGACATCGGCCAGCACCACGCCGTTGTTGTCGATCAACTGGGCGTGAATGATCGCGGGGGAGTGCAGCAGGCCTAAAGTCAGCTCCTGGGCCAGCTCGGCGTCGATGTTATAGGCGATGCGTGAGGCGGGGTTGTGGCTGATTTCGATCAGCGAGCGTATTTCACGGTTGATGGATGCGTCTTCGCTGGCATAATCAATGCCGATTTGGATCAGACTGAGCAAGGTTCCCAACACGAAACCGACCAGCACAGTCAATCGGGCTTGTTTATAAGACAAGCGGTGGGCGAACTTGATATCCATCGAGTGTTGAACCACTTCACGTTTCCCTTCGCCCGGCAAGCATAGCTGAACATCCACAGGCTCAGACTTGCCCGGCATGAATCGTTTTTAACGCGGCCTCGTGCGGTCCGCCGCAGGGCTGCCAATACGCCATCTTTTGCAAGAAGTTGCCAGAGGAATAATCGTGGATTCTCGATTGAATGCCTTTCTTGAACGGGCCGATGCCGTGCTGGCCCGTCTTGAACCCTTGTTGCCCGCCCCCCGCCAAACCATCGACTGGAACCAGTGCCTGGCCGCCCGCTGGCAGCGCGAAGGCCGCAGTGGTTACCTGTTGCCGCTGGAAGTGAGCCTGGACATGCGCCTGTCCGACCTGATCGGCGTGGATAAACAACGCGAAACACTGGCGCGCAATACCCAGCAGTTCATCGATGGCCTGCCCGCCAACCATGCACTGCTGTGGGGTTCGCGTGGCACCGGCAAGTCGTCCATGGTGCGCGCCTTGCTCGCCCAGCATGCCAAGGCCGGCTTGCGCCTGATTGAAATCGAGCGCGACCACCTGGCCGACCTGCCTCGTGTGGTCGAACAACTGCTCAAGCTGCCACAACGCTTTATCCTGTTCTGCGACGACCTGTCCTTCGAGGCCGGCGAAGGCGATTACCGCGTACTCAAGAGCGTGCTGGACGGCTCGCTGGAGCAGGCGCCGGAAAACGTGCTGCTGTATGCCACGTCGAACCGCCGCCACCTGGTGCCGGAAAACCAGAGCGACAACGACAACTGGAAACGCGTGGATGGCGAGCTGCACCCCAGCGAAGCGGTGGAAGACAAAATTGCCTTGTCCGACCGTTTTGGCCTGTGGCTGTCGTTTTATCCGTTCAACCAGGAACATTACCTCGATGTGGTGGAGCACTGGATCGGCGAGCTGGCGAACAAGGCCGGTTTGCAGTGGCAGCGCGATGAGGCACTCGACATCCTGGCCGTGCGCTGGTCCACCGGCCGCGGCAACCGCAACGGTCGTTGCGCGTATCAATTCGCCCGTTACTGGGTGGGCCTCAAATTGCTGGAGCGTCAACCATGATCGACCTGCAACACGCCGGTACCGGCCTCGATGGCTATGCCATGCTCGGTGCGCAATTGGAGTCACTGCTGGCCGATGAGCGCGACTTCATCGCCAACAGCGCGCAGTTTTCCGCCTTTCTGTTCAGCCAACTGGATGACCTGAACTGGGCCGGTTTTTACCTCAACCGCAATGAGGAGTTGGTGCTCGGCCCGTTCCAGGGGCAGATCGCGTGTGTGCGCATTCCGTTTGGCCGTGGGGTGTGCGGTGCCGCGGCGGCATCGCGGCAAACCCAGCGAGTCGAAGATGTGCACGCGTTCCCTGGGCATATCGCCTGCGACAGTGCGTCCAACAGTGAGCTGGTCGTGCCGCTGGTCAAGAACGGCCAACTGATCGGCGTACTTGACCTCGACAGCCCCTCGCTGGCCCGCTTTTCCCAGCAGGACCAAGCGGGTATCGAACAGCTGGCGGCGATTTTCCTGCGCTTGACCGACTGCTGATCCAAGAGGGGGCTGTATGCCCCCTTATTGGCTATCCAATGCCTGAAGCTGCGCTTGCAGCATCCTTTCCAGTTCCAGCATCAGTTTTTCCAGGGTTTTCACCCCGTCTTCGATCAGGGCAGCGGCGTCGCCCCGGGCGCATGCCTGTTCAAGGGCTTCACACTGTGAGGCCAGTGCGCCAGCTTGCACGATGCGCGCAGCGCCCTTGATCTTGTGCGCCTGTTCGATGATGTCCTGGAGGGATGCCTGCGCGGCCAGCAGCGTGAGCAATTCCTGGCGATCCCGACGACTGCTGCTCAACAGTTCTTCCAGCAGGCGTCGGCTCATGTGCAGGTCGCCACCGGTCAGGGCCTCGAAGTTGCCGAGGTCCAGGATCGGGTTGCTCGCCTGGGGGCTGATCCGTGCCAGTTGCCGCTCCAGCGCGGTGAGGCTGATGGGTTTGAACAGGCAGTCGTTCATGCCTGCTTCTGCGCAACGCTGCTTCTCTTCGGGCTGGGCATTGGCGGTAAAGCCCAGCACGACACAGGGCGGCAGTTGCTCGCGCTGTTCATATTCGCGGATCGAACGACTCAACTCGTAGCCATTCATGATGGGCATGTTGCAGTCGGCGATCACCAGGTCGAAGTGCGCCTGGCGCCATGCCTGGAAACCGGCTGAGCCGTTTTGGGCAGCGGTGAACTGGTGACCCAGGTAGCCGAGTTGCTGGCACATCAAAAGGCGGTTCGCCGGGTGATCATCCACCACCAGCACGTTGAGTACGGGCGCCGTCGCGGGCACTTCGGGCTTGAGCTCGTCCACCGGCAGCACAGACTGCAGGCGCGCCATCTTCAGGCTCACGTGCACTTGGGTGCCGACCATGGGCACGCTGCTCAGGCTCAGTTGGCCGCCCATCATTGCGCACAGGCTGCGGCAGATCACCAGGCCCAGGCCGGCCCCGCTCCTGGCAAGTTGCCCGGAGTTGTCGGCCTGGGCAAAGGGTTCGAACAGGCGCGCCTGGTCGTCCCGGCTGATACCGATGCCGGTGTCTTCCACCACCAGTTTCATCTCGACCTGCTGCGGCAGCTGGGTGGGGAGTACCTCCACCTTGATCTTCACCTGGCCCTGTTCGGTGAACTTGATCGCATTGCTGACCAGGTTGGACAGCACCTGCTTGAAGCGCAGGGGGTCGATCAACACTTCGGTGTCTTCAAGGTGGGGAGTGAACTCGAGCACCAGGCTAAGGGTTTTCTGGCGTGCCAGGCCGTCGAAGACGCGCACCACCGACTCGATCACTTCCCGCAGGTTGACGCGCTCCGGCGCCAGGCTCAGGCGGCCGGACTCGATACGGGCGATGTCGAGGATATCGCCGATCAATTCCAGCAGATCCTTGGCCGAGTTGTAGGCCACTTCGATGGCCGGGCGGTCGAGGTGGCCCTGGTCTGCGCGCTTGAGGGTCAGCTCCAGCATGCCGATCACGGCGTTCATCGGTGTGCGGATTTCGTGGCTCATGGTGGCAAGGAAAGTGCTCTTGGCGCGGTTGGCTTCGTCGGCGCGCTCCTTGGCGTCGCGAAGTTCTTCGAATAACTGGCGTCGTTCGCTGATGTCGATCCAGCCGCCAATGATGCCCTGGACCTCACCGACAGAGTCGCGGTACGGCAGGATCCAGTGGTAGATCGTCAGTTTTTTCCCACGGATATGCAGGACGCGATCCAGAATCAGCGGGTTGCCTTCGGCCACCACCCGTTGATAGTCGGCATGGGATTGCGCCGTCTCGGCGGCAAGCGCGGTGCTGATCTGCATCACGTTTTTACCGATCACGTCTTCGCGTTTGACGTCGAACACCTGCAGGTAGCTGTCATTGCAGGTCTGCAGCAGGCCCTTGCGATCGCGCACGTAGATGGGATGCGGGGTTTCATTGACCAGCGCGCGCATGAATTCGAACTGATCATTGAGGGCGCGCTCAGCCATTTTGCGGTGCTTGATCTGGCGGCGCATGTAGGCGTTCCAGCTCAGCGAAATCAGCAGCAACAACCCCGTGCCGATGACGATGCGGGCGATCAGTTGGTGATAGTCGCGCCAATAGCTGTCGGAGGCTGCGGTGTAGCCCCGCCAACGGCTGTTGATCACGCCCAGCTCATCCGGGGCGATGCTGAGCAAGGCCTTGTCGAGAATCGAGCTGAGTTCGGTGGCGCTGCGCGAGGTTGCCAGGGAAAAGGCGGCGGGGGTGGTGCCAATGCTGAAGCTGATTTGCACCTTGTCCTGGAACACATGGGAAGACAGCAGGTAGTTGGCGACAACCAAGGTATTCACTGCGCCGTCCACCTGGCCGAGTACCAGCAGCTCAGACGCTTGGAAGGTGTCACCGGTTTCCACCAGGTGGATCGTCGGGAAGTTGTCTTGCAGGAATTTCTTCAGTGGGTTGCCCTGGGTAATCGCCAGGCGCTTGCCTCCCATTTCCTCAAGACCGGTGGGGGCCTGGTCTTCTTTGCGCGTCAACATGACGTAGGAGTTTTCCAGGTAGGGACGGCTGAAGCTCAATAGGGCGTCGCGTTCGGCACTGGGGGTGATCGCGCCGATGATGTCTGCCTTGCCGCTCTCGACCTCTTTGATTATCGCGCTCACGTCGCGCCCGCGCTGGATCTCGAAGCGTAAACCGGTACGCAGGCGAATCAGCTCCAGCAGGTCGGCGGTGATGCCGCGAAAATTCCCGTCGTTGTCGAAGAACGTCAGTGGTGCGAAGGTTGCGTTCACGATCACCTTGACCACTGGGTTGTCTCTGATCCAGCGTTCTTCCCGCTGAGTCAGCTGCAGCTTCTGGTCGGTCAGCAGTATGTCGCTGCCGGCACTCCAGCGTTTGGCGATCGTTTCCCGCTCATTGGTGGGCACCGCCCCCAGCACGGCGTCGACGATGCTCGACAGCGTGTGTTGGTGCCCGTGCATCGCGAAGCTGAACCCATAGGCTTCATGTTTGCCGAAGTTCGCCATGCGGATGTTCTTGAGATAGCCCTTGTTGATCATGTAATGGGTGGAAATGGTATCGCCGAGAAACACGTCGGCCTGTTCAAATGCCACTGCATTCAAGGCATTTTGGTAAGAGGGATAGGCGCGGATGATCGCCTTGGGGTACAGCTTTTCCACGTCCGCAAGGGGCAAGTAGTGGTAGACCAGTGCAAGGCGCATCCCGGCCAGCCCATCGTTTAGGCTGCGAGTCTCGTTTTCGCGGGTGACCATCACCGGCCGATCCACCGCGTAGGGCTCCGACAGCGTGAGGTTGGGGTTTGCCGCCTCGAAGCCGTTGGAGGAGCCGAGCAGATCGATCTCTCCCGCTTCGAGGGCGCGGATCGCGGCCTCTCGGGAGGTGTAGCGCAATACTTTGACCGGCAGGGCCAGCGTCTTGGCCAGGAGGCCGGCGTAGTCAGCGGTAAGCCCTTCATAGTCGCGCCCGCTGGAAGTGAGGTCGAAGGGCGGGTAGTCGGGGGCCGCGGTACCCAGCACCAATTCACGTTTGTTCTGTAGCCAGAGGCGTTGGGACCTGCTCAGTTGGGTTTCAAGTTGTACGGCGCTTGCGCGACTCAGTAAGTTTAAGTGTTCCGGGCCCGTTAGGGGGGTTGCAGGCACGGCAGTACTGATGCACAAACCGGCACTCAATAAAATCAGATAGTCCTTTATACACGTGGGCATCCGTTGTCTCACACTAGCGCGTTCCGTTTTGCCATCTCGATAAGTTCTACCAAGGACTTGGCTTGGAGCTTCTGCATCAGCCTCTTTTTATAAGTACTTACCGTCTTATTACTCAGGAACATGCCTTTGGCGATTTCCTTGTTGGTACGGCCTTGTGCGAAAAGTTGTAGGACCATCAACTCGCGATCGTTGACGGCCTTGAACAGTTCGAGCTCCTTGGTATCCACCCCGTCGACACCGCTGCTGTTCAGCGCCTGGCTGGGGAAATAGTTGTAACCAGACAACACGGCGCGGATGGCGCTCAGCAACTCGCTCAGGTCGCCTTCCTTGCACACGTAGCCATCGGCCCCCGAGCGCATGCAGCGCGTGGCAAACAGCGTGGGGGATTGGGCCGTCAGCACCAGGGTCTTCATCGAGGTATTCATGGCGTTGAATCGGCACAGCACTTCGAGCCCGTCCAGTTTCGGAATGCTGATATCCAGGATGATCAGGTCCGGCAGGCATTCGCGGACCATTTGTATGGCATCGCAGCCGTTATCCGTTTCGCCGACGACTTCATAGCCTTCGTGCTCCAGCAACATTCGGATGGCAAGCCTTATCACCGGATGGTCGTCAATAATAAAAACTGTGTTCATGATCACATTCCATGCAAGTGCAAATAAAGCGGGCACATTAGCTCAGAAGCTGAAGGCAGAGCATGATCACTAGGGGGGCTAGATATAAAACAGGAATTTTCCTACATGAAAAAAGGTAAAGGCTTACTTGTTGCTAAGGCCTTAAAGCTCGGGAGGTCGGTATTTCATCGAAGAGTAAGCCGAATCGTGAATCCAGGGATTTAACCGTGGTTGTGCGTGTAATTTTCCACGCGTTTATATGTTTGATGTCCTACATTTATAACGTGGGGAGTGAGCGGATCAAACGTTCAAACTCGTCTTTGTTCAATGGCTTTGATAAGCACCCGTGCAGTGGCAGGCCGCGCTCCTGTGCTTGGGTTTGCAGCGCTGACAGCTCCACCTCGGGAAGCCCGCTCAGCAGGATGGCGGCCCGGATAAAGTGCCGGCGGCTGGCGATCTCGATCAATTCAAGCCCTGGCAGGTCGGGCAGGCACTGGTCGCACAGGATGATGTCGAAGGGGGTCTCGGCCAGCGTCATCAAGCGGATCGCCTGTTCGGCGTTTTCAGCCGGGCACAGTTGCTCGAAGCCGAAGCTTCTGAGCAGGCACTGGGTGGCGATCAGTTGAAACGGATGGTCCTCCACCAATAGGATGCGAAGGGCGTTGCTGGGCATAGAAAGCACACGGTGAGTCAAGCATCGATAGGGAGCAGGTAAGCACTAATTGCCTGATTTGCCCGCAGCGTGCGCGATTATTCTTTGGAAGCCTGTGCGAATTCGATCAGGCCGCTCTGTTCCCGTCGTAGGCAGATTCTGTTCAGTGAACAGGCGGCTGGATCAGTCAGGTTATTGTGGGCTGGAACGCCCGGTCATCTCTCGTGCCATCTCGGTGGCGTAGCTGTCGGTCATGCCGGCGATAAAGTCGATCATGCGCAGGAATGAAGCGTGCAACGGCCACGCCGGGTTAGGCGCGTTGTTGCCCAGCAGGTCGAGAATGCGCCGGTTCTTGAAGGACGGCGTGCGCCCGCCATGTTGCTCCAGCGCTGCGCCGCAAAAGGCGTTCAGGAGGATTTCCAAGGTGGTGTAGGCGCCGATCTCATGCAGGGTCTTGCGCTTGTCCTGGAAGATTTTCTTGCGCGCCATGTCTTTGGCGTCCAGCACGCAGCGTTTGGCCGGGCCGTGCATGTGCTCTACCAGGTCGCCGGGCAGGGCACCGGCCAGCAAGGCATCCTGTTGTTCGACGAAGGCCTGGGCTGCCGCATTGGTCAGGTGTTCGATGGCCTTGCCGCGCAGGATCGCCAACTTGCGTCGACGGGAATCCTGGGGGCCGAGTTGTCGATAGGTCTGTGGCAGGTCATCGCCGACCAGGTTGAGTAGCAGTGACTCGACCTCGGCGTATTCGAGCAACTCCATTTCCAGGCCGTCTTCCAGGTCGATCAAGGCGTAGCAGATATCGTCCGCCGCTTCCATCAGGTAGACCAGTGGGTGGCGCGCCCAACGCTGTTCTTCGAGTTGTGGCAGGCCAAGCTTGTGGGCGATCTGCTCGAGGATCGGCAGTTCGCTCTGATAGCAGCCGAACTTGTGCTTCTTGTAGCCCAGGGCGTCGGCGTGGCGGGCGGTCCAGGGGTATTTCAGGTAAGTGCCCAGGGTCGCGTAGGTCAGCCGTGTACCGCCGTCGAACTGGTGGTATTCCAGCTGGGTGAGCACGCGGAAGCCTTGGGCATTGCCTTCGAAGTTGAGGAAGTCATTGCGCTCGGCGGTGCTCATGTCATCCAGCCAGCCGCGTCCTGCTGCCTGTTGGAACCAATGGCGGATGGCATCTTCGCCGGAGTGCCCGAACGGTGGGTTGCCGATGTCGTGGGCCAGGCAAGCCGATTGCACCACCATGCCCAGGTCGCTCGGGTCGCACCAGTCGGGCAGGGCGCCGCGCAGGGTTTCACCCACGCGCATGCCAAGGGAGCGGCCGACGCAGCTGACTTCCAGGGAATGGGTCAGGCGCGTGTGGATATGGTCGTTGCTGGACACCGGATGCACTTGGGTCTTGCGGCCCAGGCGGCGAAACGCACCGGAGAAGATAATGCGGTCGTGGTCTTTGTGAAATGGGCTGCGGCCCAGTTCTTCCGGGCTGTGCAGGGGTTTTCCAAGGCGTTCGCGGGTAAGCAGGGTGGGCCAATCCAAGGCGGGTACTCTCCGTGCGGTGAATGACCCCCCCAGCTTCCCGGTTCAGCGCAGCCTCGGCAAGCGAAAATCTACAAGCCGGCCGCGTCGATGTCGATTAACAGCAAGCGCTGACCGTTATTGAAGAATTGTCCGGCAGTGAGGCAATACTGGTTAGTGGTGGCATCGCGGTAGGTGGAGGACAGCGTCAGGCGACGCTCCTCCCAGCCTTCGGCCAGCAGGTGATAAAAGTAGGGGCGCCACGACCAGTTGTGGCCCAAGTAGCGGCTGTCGGCTTGCCAGGCGTCCTGGTGCCATTCGAAATTGGGCGTCAGTTGGGTGCCGTGCCGGTCACACTGGTAAAAGCGCAGCAGCCATGGAAAAGCCTGCAATTGCGGCAAGTCACTCAGTGGCGCCTGGGTTTCGGCCCACGCCTGCAGGATTTTCATCAATTCGGTCAATTGCTGGCGCAGTTGCATGACGCGTCCGCGTTCCGCGAGTTTCTGCTGCACATACGCCCCACGCAGTTGGGCGAAGTGCGGCACGAAGGCATCGGTGGCGAACCAGTCGAGCTGCGCCTGGGCAAACAGATAACCCTGCACGTAACGCGAACCGCATTCCAGGGCGAAGCTCAGCTGGGCCTCGGTTTCCACGCCTTCGGCAATGATCCAGCAGCCGGTTTTTTCTGCCATTTGTGCCAGTGCGCGCACCACGTCACTGCTCGGCCCGCCTTTGGCGGCCTCCTGGAACAAGCGCATGTCGAGCTTGAGAATGTCCGGCTGCAACGCCAGCACCCGATCGAGCTGGGAATAGCCGGCACCGAAGTCATCAATCGCGATGCGCGCACCGGCCTCGCGATAGCGCGCGACCACCTCGGCCAGGCGCTGAATGTCGCCGCCCAGTTCGGTGATCTCGAACACGATGCGCCGCGGGTCGACGCCATGGTTATGGATCTGTTTCAGGCTCGGCAACGCCTGGCCCGGGCGCAGGCGGTTGATCCAGCGTGGTGAGATATTCAGGCTCAGGAACCAGTCTTCGGGAGCCTCATGCAGGCGGCTCAACGCGTTGTCGCGGATCTGCCGGTCCAGGCGGCGCAGGGTCACGCCCGGCGTGCGCGGGTCGGCGAACAGCGGGCCCACGGACTGCAAGCGGCCGTCCGCCTGGCGCAGGCGGCCCAACGCCTCGACGCCGGCGATGCGCCCGGTGGCGGTGTCGATGAATGGTTGGAAGCAGGCGAGCGGTTGCCCGTCGATCACGGGGCCTCCTTAGGTACGGATGGTGAGGAATAACCTGGGCGAAAAAAAGGCCCGCCCCTCGAAAACAAGGGTCGGGCCGTTTCTGTTAGCAAGAATGCAGCCAGCCGGGCTCAACTTTTACGCGAAGTGCCCTGCATCGCCAATTTGATCAGCGGGATCAAACCGGCGCCGAGCCTTACCAGGCGCGTCAGGCCACTGATGCCGCCGCCCTTGGCGCCTTTACCGGTAATGAAGCCCATCAGTGTGACGGCGGCCACGCCCCACAGCGGCGCGTGCTTGATGCCCAGGCCACCCTGAAAGCTTTGGCCCATATTGCGCACTTTGTTCAGCGGCACCAGCAGTTGCTGGGACTCATGGCGAATTTCCTGGCGGTGCATTTCCATGCGCAGGCGGATCAACGCCTTGCGCATTTCCCGCCGCGAGGTTTGCTGCGTTTCATTCGAGCTCATGGCAGCAGGCGCTCCCGGTCATTGGCCAGCTCTTCGAGGGTGGCGTGGAACGGCGTGGATTCATCGAACACCGCCGCTTTCAAGCGCACCCCGCAGAAGGCTGCGGCCAGGCTGTAGAACACACAAAGGCAAATGATCCCGGTCAGGCGGTAACCGGTGTCCCACACCAGGATCATCACCAGCGTCGACAACCCCACCAGCAACAGCAGGGCAAACACCAACGCCAAGCCAGCAAACAGCAGCAGGCTGACGGTGCGCGCCTTCTGCTCCTGCAATTCAATGCCAAACAGTTCGACATGGCTGTGCAGCAAGCCCAGAACGGCCGCGCCCAGACGTCGAGAGGTTGTGCCCGTGGACGAGCTGCTTTCGCCGATAGACATGATTTAGCGCCTTGTAGCCAGCAAACCGATCAAAAAGCCCACGCCCGCCGCGATACCTACCGACTGCCATGGGTTGGCTTGCACGTAGTCTTCGGTGGCAGTGACTGCCGCCTGGCCGCGTTCGCGCAGGGAATCTTCAGTCAGTTGCAGGGTTTCACGGGCCTTGAGCAGGCTGTCGTGGATCTTGCTGCGCAGCTCATCGGCCTGGTCGCCAGCGAGCACCTTGGTGTCGTCCAGCAACTTTTCGGTGTCACTGACCAGGGTTTGAAAATCCGCCATCAGTATCTCTTGAGCAGTCTTTGCAGTTCTTCTGGCCATGGTTATCTCCGTGATTGGCTGGTCGTTACGTCTATACGTCTGTTTTCGAGTCACCGGCATCGGTGAAGGTTCAGTGCAATTGTGTGGTACAGCTTTTGCTTTGCCTTGGTGCGCAGGCCCCAAGGCCTGCGCTGAATCCGGGCGGCCTGAAGCCAATGCCTTGAAAAACCTTACCCTAATTCACTCAAACTCGCGGAAAAACCCTGTCGGCAACGGCCTGTTGTGTTGATCGCTGCGCTAAAGCGGTTCACGCCTCCTGAAAGAGCGGCGGAACCGGTGGTGCCAATTTAGTGCGCGCAACCCTGGCTTGAACCGCTTTGGTGCTTTTTGCCTTAAATGCAGGCCTGCCAACCTCCATGGAAAATTTGCAAAGCGCGGTGGACACCCTTGTCCACAGCTCCAACACCTTGTTCATACTGATCGGTGCAGTCATGGTCCTGGCCATGCACGCCGGCTTCGCGTTCCTGGAAGTCGGTACGGTGCGCCAGAAAAACCAGGTCAACGCGCTGTCGAAAATCCTCAGTGACTTCGCCATCTCCACCCTGGCCTATTTCTTTATAGGCTATTGGATCTCCTACGGTGTGAGCTTCATGCAACCGGCTGCGGTGATCAGCGCCGACCATGGCTATGGCTTGGTGAAATTCTTCTTCCTGCTGACCTTCGCGGCGGCGATTCCGGCGATCATTTCCGGCGGCATTGCCGAGCGTGCAAAGTTTGCGCCCCAGCTGTGCGCCACGGCGTTGATCGTGGCGTTCATCTACCCGTTTTTCGAAGGCATGGTGTGGAACGGCAATTTCGGCCTGCAGGCCTGGCTGCTCGCGACTTTTGGCGCAAGTTTCCATGACTTCGCCGGTTCCGTGGTGGTGCACGCCATGGGCGGCTGGCTGGCGCTGGCGGCGGTGCTGTTGCTGGGCCCGCGCAACGGGCGCTACCGCGAAGGGCGCCTGGTGGCCTTTGCACCGTCGAGCATTCCTTTCCTCGCGTTGGGTTCGTGGATATTGATCGTCGGCTGGTTCGGCTTCAACGTGATGAGCGCCCAGACCCTCAACGGCGTAAGCGGCCTGGTGGCGGTCAACTCGCTGATGGCCATGGTCGGCGGCACCGTTGCTGCGCTGGTGATCGGCCGCAATGACCCGGGCTTCCTGCACAACGGCCCATTGGCCGGGCTGGTGGCGATTTGTGCCGGTTCCGACCTGATGCACCCGGTGGGCGCGCTGGTGACTGGCGTGGTGGCAGGCGGCCTGTTTGTGTGGTGTTTTATCGCCGCCCAGGACCGCTGGAAGATTGATGACGTGTTGGGCGTGTGGCCACTGCATGGCCTGTGCGGCGTGTGGGGCGGCATCGCCTGCGGTATTTTCGGCCAGACCGCGCTGGGCGGATTGGGTGGCGTGAGCCTGATCAGTCAGTTGATCGGCACCGCTCTTGGGGTGCTGGTAGCCCTGGGCGGCGGCCTGCTGGTGTACGGCGTGATCAAGCGCGTGCACGGGCTGCGCCTGAGCCAGGAGCAGGAGTATTACGGTGCGGACCTGTCGATCCACAAGATCGGCGCGGTCAGTCAGGATTGACCGGCGGCGAATCAACCCCGTGCAACAGGCGGTAACGGTTATGCCGCACTTCATCCACCCGCGCTTGCACCTGTTGCTCCGGCAGGCCCAGCAGGGCCAAGGCGTGGGAAGCAAGCATCAGGCTCGACTCCAATAGCTCGGGCACCACTTCGGTGGCGCCTGCGGCTTTCAGTTCTGCCCATTGGCTGTCATCGCGGGTGCGCACCAGGATGGGCACCTCGGGGTTGATCCTTCTGGCCTCTTTCAGCACCGTCAGCGCGACGTCGCTGTTGTCCACGGCAATCACCACCAAGCGCGCGCGTTCCAGGCCGACCGCGCTGAGCAGGGCGCCACGGCGGCAGTCGCCGTAGTGCACGCTGCTGTCTTCGGGGGCGGCTTCCTGCACCCGCTCCGGGTCGTCATCCAAGGCGATAAAGGCTTGTCTCTCGCCGCGTAGAAAGCGCCCGATGGATTGCCCCACGCGGCCATACCCGCAAATCACTGCATGGCCACGTAGCTCGGCGTTGAGTGCCGTGATGTGTTCCAGTTGCACCTGCTGGTTGGGCGTGCGATGCAGGCGCAGGGCGATCACCGGTGCGGCCCTGAGCAAGAGCGGCGTCAGCAGCATGGAGCAGAACGTGGCGGCGAGCAGCAGCCCGTTGAACTCATCCGGGATCAGCCGGCTCTGCTGCATCTGCGCCATCAAGGCAAAACAGAACTCGCCGCCCTGGGCCAGGGCCAGGCCGCTGCGCCAGGCGGTTTCACTGTCGCTGCCGCGCAGCTTGACCAGGGCGGCGACCACGCAGCCCTTTACCAGCATCAGCGCGAGGGTCAGGCCGAGGATCAACAGGCTGTGGCTGAGGAACAATTGCAGGTCGATCAGCATACCGATGCTGACAAAAAACAGCCCCAGGAGGATGTCGCGAAACGGGCGTATATCCGCTTCGATCTGATGACGGTAATGGCTTTCGCCCAGCAGCATGCCGGCCAGAAACGCACCGAGGGCAGGGGACAACCCCAGCAGATGCGTAAGCCACGCGGTGAGCAACACGATCACCAGTGCCAGCAGCACAAATAACTCGGCGGAGTGCGAGGCGGCTACCTCACGAAACAGGCGCGGCAGCAGCCAGCGGCTGGCAAACAGCAGGCCGACAAATAACACCACGGTTTTACCCAGGGTCAGCGGCAGCGCCAGGTACCAGGCTTGCTCGCTACTGCCGGCAAACACCGGCACCAGGGTCAGCAGCAACACCGCCACTACGTCCTGGAACAGCAGCACGCCAATCGCGTTCTGGCCGTGGCTGCTGAAGATCTCGCCGAGGCTGGTCAACTCCTTGCTGACGATGGCCGTGGACGACAACGCCAGGCCCGCGCCGAGCAGCAAGGCGATGCCGGGCGCCACCCCCAGGGCCATCAACAAGCCTCCCAGGAGTACGCCGCAGCCCAGCACTTGCAAACTGCCCAGGCCAAAGACCACGCGGCGCAGGGCCAGCATCTTGGTCAGGGAAAATTCCAGGCCCAGGGAAAACAACAGGAAGACCACGCCCATCTCGGCGAGGTCGGGCAGGTCTTCGTTGTCATTTACCCAGTCCAGCGCGGTCGGCCCCACGGCCAGGCCCACGCACAGGTAACCCAGCACGGGCGGCAATTGCAGCCGGCGAAACAACGCAATCACCACCAGGGAGGAGGCCAGAATGATCAGCAGGTTGGCAAACACACGCATCTCCGTTGCAAGGTGGCGGGCAAAAAAGCCGCGAGAATCGCTGAATCAGTTATAGGCCATGCTGATCTGGATCAGGGTTTTATGTGGCGCGTGGCGCCATTCTGGCGAGCGGGGCTTGTTGTGGTGAGCGGGCTTGCTGTGTGGTGAGCGGGCTTGCTGTGGCGAGCGGGCTTGCCCGCGTTGGGCTGCGAAGCGGCCCTAAAACCCGGCACCGCGTTTCTCTCTGAAGGAATGCGGCGGCTCTGCTGGGGCCGCTTCGCAGCCCAACGCGGGCAAGCCCGCTCGCCACAGGTTTTCGTCGGGCTTAGAATGTTTGCCTACTTCCTGATCAGGGCCGTTGCCATGCTTCCTGAATGCCAGTTATTCGGCACCCTGGGTTGCCATCTATGTGAGATTGCCGAAGCCGAAATCATGCCGCTCGTCGAACATGGGCTGTTGGTGGAATTGGTGGATATCACCGATCCCGACGACCTGACCGAAGCCTACGGCCTGCGGATTCCGGTGCTTCGCCGGGTGGACACGGGGGCGGAACTGGACTGGCCGTTCGACGCTGAGCAGGTGGTGGCGTTCTTGCGCTGAGCGTTATGCGATGGCAGGTTTCCCAATATTAAGTTACTGTATGTTTGTACAGCGATTGAATAAAGGGAACGCCCGTGGTGAATGTTGAACAACTGAAAAGCAGCGTCAATCGCATGTCCGTCGACGTCGTGCGCGACGCGGTGAACGAGCTGCGCCTCGATGGCCTGGTCACGGAAGGCAAGACACCCTTTAACAAAGTGCATTTCAACACCTGTTTTGCCGAGATCGAGGCGTTGTTCCAGCGCGCCGGTTACCACAAGCAGCTGGATGTGGTGGGGTATCAGGGGTTGCTCTACGCGTTGTACGACCCCGGCCGCTGGGAGGCGGTGGATGTACTGCGCTGGCTCAAGGAGTTCACCGACGCGGCCAGTGCGTCGCCGATCCTGCGGGCCGAATTGGTCAAGGCCTGAGATCGCCGCTAGGCTCAATCACGCTCCATGCGGGATAATGCTCGGGTGTTTTTCCAGGCTTCGAGCATTTGCATGTCCACTTCCGGTTTTTCCGCGTCCCAGCACCAAGCCAGCACCCTGTATTTGCCACCTGGGCCCTGGGCGACGGTGCTCGATTGCCTGTGCGAGCACTTTCCGGCTATCAGCCGTGAACATTGGCTGGACCGCATCGCGCGTGGTCGGGTGCTGGATATCAACGGCAGCCCCATCAGCGTGGGCCTGGCCTACAAGGAAGGCCTGTGCATCTATTACTTTCGCGAAGTGCCGAACGAGAAAGTCATTCCGGTGCAGGAAAGCATCCTGTACGCCGATGAGCACCTGGTGGTGGCGGATAAACCGCATTTCCTGCCCGTGACCCCGGCCGGTGAGTATGTGGAGCAAACCCTGTTGCGTCGCCTGATCCGCCGCCTCGACAACCCGGCGCTGGTGCCCCTGCATCGCATCGACCGGCACACGGCGGGCCTGGTGCTGTTCTCGGCCAACCCGGCGAGCCGCTCGGCTTACCAGCAGCTGTTTCCCACACGCAAAATCGATAAATTCTACGAAGCCATCGCCCCGGCCCTGCCGCGGCTGACCTTCCCCCTGGTGCATAAAAGTCGCCTGGTGGACGGCGAGCCGTTCTTTCGCATGCAGGAAGGCGAGGGCGCCAGCAATACGGAAACCGCCGTTGAAGTGCGTGAGAAAAATGCCGATTTATGGCGCTACGGGCTGTTCCCGGTGACGGGCAAGAAGCATCAACTGCGCGTGCATATGACGGCGCTGGGGGCGAGTATCTGTAATGATCCGTTCTACCCTGATGTGATCAAGGACGCCGTCGACGACTACGCCAACCCCCTCAAGCTGCTGGCCCAGGGCGTGCGTTTTATCGACCCGGTCACCGCTGAAGAACGCAGTTTTCGCAGCCAGATCACCCTCGACTGGTAACCCCCGGATACGACAAGGCCCGCACGAGGCGGGCCCTGTTGGCAAACGCTGTGGCTTACAGGTCTTTAACGGTGCGGACCTGATCCTTGTTGATACGGGTCTGCTTGCCGTCCAGTTGCTCGAACTCGTAGAAGCCCGAATCCTTGTCGAATTTAGGGGTGTCGACGGCCTGGATTTCGCGACCGTCATTCAGGGTGATCACTGTAGGCGAGGCGCAACCGGCGAGGGTAGCGAGGCCCAGTGCAAGCATGAGAGCGGCGATGGTCCGTTGAGTCATGGGTGTTGTCTCCGAGAGAATACTTTTTAATTGCTGACCTTGTGACGTGTAAGACGTCGCCAAAGTTCCTTGTGCGAAAGTTCATTCTGACACGTCAGACCTTGGGTGCAACAGCTCCGGCGTATTCAGGTTGGCCAGGCGCGGATCATCCGCCGGGCATTCCAGGCCGATGCCACCCAGTTGCAGGAAGATCTTGCGCGGGCTGCGCTCTCCGGCATGCCAGGCCTGTTCTACCTCGGCTTGCAGGTACGTCGGGATGATGCAGATCAAGGGTTCCCAGAATTCGCCGTGACGCACCATGACCGGCCAGAGTGGGTTGCGTTGCAGGGTGTCACGCAAATCGCTGAGTAATTGCTCGTCGATATTTGGCACATCACAGGGCAGTACCAGCAGGTGCGCATGCCGCGCCGCCGCCAACCCGGCGCGGATGCCGGCCAGCGGGCCTGGGAAGTCCGGGCTGTCGTCGCTCACCAGTTGGTCGGCGTAGGGGGCATAGCGAGCATGGTTGCGGTTGCACGAGATGATCAAGTCATCGGTCAGTGGCCGGACCAGGCGTTGTAGATGGGCGATCAGGGGCTGGCCGTGCCACTCCAGCAGGCCTTTGTCCTGGCCACCCATGCGCTGGCCGCGGCCGCCGGCCAGCAGCAGAATCGAACAGGGCAGGGACGAAGAATCGAGAGACATGGCGGTTCCGCTGCGGCAGTTAAATAGGGCCCTGTGATATAACATCGGGCTGTTCCTTCGACAACCGGACCGAGCCATGAAAGCCAAGGCTGATGCGCCCTTCGTACCCCTGAATATCGCTGTGCTGACGGTCAGCGATACCCGCACCCTCGAAACCGACACGTCCGGCCAGGTCTTCGTCGACCGCCTGAGCGCCGCCGGCCACAACCTGGCCGAGCGCGTGCTGCTCAAGGACGACCTCTACAAGATCCGCGCCCAGGTCGCCCACTGGATCGCCGAAGACGTGGTGCAAGTGGTGCTGATCACCGGCGGCACCGGCTTCACCGGCCGCGACAGCACGCCCGAAGCGGTGAGCTGCCTGCTGGACAAGCAGGTCGACGGGTTTGGCGAGTTGTTCCGCCAGATCTCCGTGGCCGATATCGGCACCTCCACCGTGCAATCGCGCGCCCTCGCTGGCCTGGCCAATGGCACGCTGGTGTGCTGCCTGCCGGGCTCCACCAATGCGGTGCGCACCGGCTGGGATGGCATCCTCGCCGAGCAACTGGATAACCGCCACCGCCCGTGCAACTTCGTGCCGCACCTCAAGCAGGCCGAGCCCTGTGAATCCCGTGGGTAAGCCCGGCAAGACCGGCGCCCTGATGCCGGTGGAAGACGCCTTGCAGCAACTGCTGGACATGGCCGCCGCCGCGCCGATCCGCGAGCAGCAGGTGCTGCCCCTGGCCGACTGCGATGGCCGCGTCTTGGCCCAGGACCTGATCTCCACCCTCGACCTGCCGCCCTGGCCCAACAGCGCCATGGACGGTTACGCCCTGCGCCTGGCCGACTGGGCCGGTGAGCCGCTGGTCGTGAGCCAGCGCATTTTTGCCGGCAATGCGCCGCAACCTTTGGCGGCCGGCACCTGCGCGCGCATCTTCACCGGCGCGCCAGTACCCGCAGGCGCCGACTGCGTGGAAATGCAGGAAAACGCCGTGGTCCACGCCGACGAGCGCGTGAGCTTCAGCGAGCCGCTGCACGTGGGCCAGAACATCCGCCCCCAGGGCCAGGAAACCACGGTCGGCGAGACGGTGCTCACCGCCGGTACGCGCCTGGGCCCGATAGAATTGGGGCTGGCCGCCTCCCTTGGGCAGGCTCACCTGAGCGTGATCCGCCGCCCCCGCGTGGCCGTGCTGTCTACCGGGGACGAGTTGATCGAACCGGGCCTGCCCCTGGGGCCGGGCCAGATCTACAACAGCAACCGCCGCGTGCTGTGCAGTTGGCTGGCGCGCATGGGCTGCGAAGTGATCGACGCCGGCATCCTCCCGGATGACCTGGAAAAAACCCGCACGCGCCTGGCCGGCCTGAGCAATGTCGACCTGATCCTGTCCACCGGCGGTGTCTCGGTGGGCGAGGCCGACTTCCTCGGCATTGCCCTACGTGAAGAGGGCGAACTGGCCCTGTGGAAACTGGCGATCAAGCCGGGCAAGCCGCTGACCTTCGGGCATTTTCGTGGCGTGCCGGTGATCGGCCTGCCGGGCAACCCGGCCTCGACCCTGGTGACCTTTGCGCTGTTGGCCCGTCCTTATCTGCTACGTCGCCAGGGTGTAGATGAGGTGGAACCGTTGCGTTTTGAAGTGCCGGTGGGGTTCACCTGGCCCAAGCCGGGCAACCGCCGCGAGTATTTGCGCGGGCGCATCGAGCAGGGCAAGGCGATCATCTACCGCAACCAAAGCTCCGGCGTACTGCGCAGCGCGGCGTGGGCGGAGGGGTTCGTGGAGGTGTTGGAAGGGACGACGCTGGAGATGGGCGATCGGGTCAATTTCATCCCGCTGAGTGAAGTCTTGAACTGATCACAAAACCCAATTTGGGAGGGGCGGTGCGACGATTCGACTTGCCCCCGATGGCGGTGTGTCAGATATGAATGAGCTGACTGACACACCGCCATCGGGAGCAAGCCCCCTCCCACAATTGGATCTTTGTAGGTCTGGAGGAACTCAGTAGTCGTCCCCACGCTCAGTCACATCCCGCTCCACCGGCCCGGCGTTCGGGTCATAACCCACCGGGAATTTGCCTTTGAGGGTCCAGGCAAACGCAATGATCTCGGCAATCGTGCGGTACAACTCCTCCGGGATACTGTCCCCCAGCTCCATGCGCGCCAGCAGCTTGACCAGCTCGGCATTCTCATAGATCGGTACTTCATTTTCCCGCGCCAGTTTCAGGATGGCTTCGGCCAATGCGTCGTCGCCCTTTGCGGTCAACGTCGGCGCTTGCTGGCCGTCGTACTTGAGCGCAATCGCCTGGCGGGGTGGGCTGGGGTTTTTCATGCGGTTTCGTCCACCCAGCGTTGCTCCAGTCCGGTTTTTGGCCCGCGCGGCGGTGTGCCGAGGTGGCAATCCAGGTCGCCGACGTTGAGGCCGGAGTTCACCAGGCGTTCGCGCAGGTTGCCCAAATGGCTTTCGATCAGGCTGGCGGTAAACGGGCGGGTCGCCCAGAGCTGGCTGGACAGTTTGCCCTGAGTCAGTTGCGCCTGGACCTGCAGTGGCCCCAGTGGCTCCATGTCGAGGGCCATTTCGACGCGCCAGAGCATCTGTTTCGGGTCTTTTTTGTCTTTGCGTCCGGGCTGGTCCTTGTCCGGCGCCGGTTCTTCGCGCTGGAACTTGACCTGCAGTGGCACGATGTCTTGCAGGGTGCGCATCGGGATTTCCAGCTGCCAAGTGGTCTGCAGGCGGCCGTCGGCGGTGGTGCCGGTTTGTTCCAGGCTCGACAGTTGGTGGCTCTGCAAGCGCGAGATGGCGCCGGCGGCCAGGCGCAGCAGGTTTTCCAGGTCGCCTTCGCCCTCCAGTTTGGCCATCAGCCGCTCGGGCAGCGGGAAGCCCACCGGTGTTTGGCGAGCGCTGACCTGACCCAAGGTATTCAACGGGCTGCGCACAAAGTTCGGCATCACCTGGGCCAGGGTATTGGCCGCCAGGATGGCACTCAGGTTGGTGCTGGCGGGCAGGGCTGGCAGCAGGTCTGCGACCAGCCGCAGCAGGGCGCCCTTCATGTCCAGCGGTGGCACTTGCGGGTTTTGCCCCGCGAGCAGTTTGGCTTCCAGAAACGCGCCGCTGTTCTGGATCACCTGGGCCAGCACCTTGGGGTTGCTCACCTGGGCCAGGTCGGGCAGGGCCGCCAGCAAACGCTCGGCCGCCGCACGCAGGTCGGCGGAGGTACTGTCGCCACGCGGCAGGTTCTGGATCGCGGTGAAGACCGCATCCAGCGAGCCCTGACGACTTTGCTGGGTGGCGAGCTGTTGCGTGACCGCCAATTGATCCTTGAGGCCACTCAAGGGCACAAAGTTCAGGGTCTGCGCGTTTTGCACCACGGCGCTGAGCAGGCTGCCGACGCGCAACGGTTGCGGGCTTTCCACGGTCAGCGTGGCGCCGGCCAGGGCGTTGTTGAGCACGGTCACCAGTGAACGGTAGATCGCCGGTTGCGCCGTGCCTTGCGGCAGCATCTGGGTGGTCAGCACCTTGGCTTGCAACAGCGTGCCCACGGGCATTTGGTTGGTATCGATGCGGGTGAGGGCGGCGACATTGGCACTCAAGGCCTGTTGCAGGCTGAGGGTCAGGTTGCCCGCCGGTGTCTGGCTCACCGCCACATTGCTGCCCAACGGCAACGGCTGGGCGCTGCTGGCCTGCACCAGGGTCTGGCGGCCGCCGTCCAGGGTCAGCTTGAGCAGCAATTGAAAGGCTTCGCCGCCTTGTTTAAGGGCGATGACTTCGGCATTCGCGGTTTTCCCAGGGTCAATCAAGCCGATCTGCGGTTCGAGCAGTTTCAGCAGCTCACCGCCCGCAGGCAGCGGGGCAGGCCCGGTGGCGGGGGCTGGAGGCAGCGTAGGAAGGTTGATCTCACCGGTCATCGTGCACGTCGTCTCTGGGGAAATTGCCCTCTTTAGAGTAGGGCATCGCATGTATAATGCCGCCCGTCTGCAAAGAGAGCGCTAAAAACCTCACAACTATTTGATCCAGCTCTCTAAAATCGGTCGCCAAAGCCGTTATTGTGCATCTCTCTATAACGGCCGCTGCACCGCCGACTTGAACCGTAAAGGCCCGCGATCTCTTGACCAGCCCTCTTCTTGAAGCCGTAGCGCTCTCCTGTGAACGCGACCTGCGCCTGCTGTTCGAACACCTCGAACTGCGCCTGGCGGGCGGCGACATGGTGCAGGTCAGTGGCCCCAACGGCAGTGGCAAGACCAGCCTGCTGCGCCTGCTGGCCGGGTTGATGCAGCCCACGGCTGGCGAAGTGCGGCTCAACGGCAAGCCCCTCAACGAACAACGCGCCGAACTCGCTCGCAACTTGATCTGGATCGGCCACGCTGCCGGCATCAAGGACGTGCTCAGCGCCGAAGAAAACCTCAGCTGGCTCAGCGCCCTGCATCACCCCGCGTCTCGCAATGCCATCTGGCAGGCCTTGGCGGCTGTCGGCCTCAAGGGCTTTGAAGACGTGCCCTGTCACACCCTGTCCGCCGGCCAGCAGCGCCGTGTGGCCCTGGCGCGTTTGTACCTGCCCGGCCCGCCGCTGTGGATTCTCGACGAACCGTTCACCGCCCTCGACAAACACGGCGTTGCCCAACTCGAAGAACACCTGGCCCAACACTGCGAGCAGGGCGGCACCGTATTGCTGACCACCCACCACACACTCTCGCGGTTACCCGCCGGGTACCGCGACCTGGATTTGGGGCGGTGGTCAGCATGAGTGTGTTCGCCCTGCTGGTCGCCCGCGAAGCGCGGCTGCTGTGCCGTCGCCCGGCCGAGTTGGCCAACCCGCTGGTATTCTTTGCGATTGTGATCGCGCTGTTTCCGTTGGCGGTCGGCCCCGAGACTAAACTGTTGCAAACCTTGTCCCCGGGACTGGTGTGGGTAGCGGCACTGTTATCGGTGCTGCTCTCGCTGGATGGGCTGTTTCGCAGTGATTTCGAGGACGGTTCCCTGGAACAGTGGGTCCTTTCGTCGCACCCATTGCCACTTCTGGTACTGGCCAAGGTGCTGGCACACTGGGCTTTTTCCGGCTTGGCGCTAGTCTTGCTCTCGCCGCTGCTGGCGATGATGCTGGGCTTGCCCGTCGAATGCCTGCCGGTATTGTTGCTTTCCTTGTTGCTCGGTACGCCGGTGCTCAGCCTGTTGGGGGCGGTGGGCGCAGCGTTGACCGTCGGTTTGAAGCGCGGTGGCCTGTTACTGGCCCTGCTGATTCTGCCTTTGTATATCCCGGTGTTGATCCTGGGCAGCGGCGCCTTGCAGGCCGCGCTCATGGGCATGCCGGCGAGCGGTTACCTCCTGTGGCTTGGTAGCCTGACCGCCCTGGCGGTAACCCTGACACCCTTTGCTATAGCGGCCGGCCTGAAAATCAGCGTCGGCGAATAATGAGGTCTGGTTAAGCGTTATAACCTTAACCAGTAAAGACCCTGAGAGCTTCTTGCCAAGACAAGAGGCCACCGTGATGGAAACAGCAATGAACTGGACCTGGTTTCATAAGCTCGGCTCGCCCAAATGGTTCTACGGCATCAGTGGCAAGCTGCTGCCGTGGTTTAGCATCGCAGCCGTGTTGCTGATCGGCATCGGCCTGGTCTGGGGCCTGGCCTTTGCGCCGCCCGACTACCAGCAAGGCAACAGCTTTCGCATCATCTATATCCACGTGCCCGCCGCGATGCTCGCCCAGTCCTGCTACGTGATGCTGGCGGTGTGCGGCATCGTCGGCCTAGTGTGGAAGATGAAACTGGCGGATGTGGCCCTGCAATGCGCCGCGCCCATCGGCGCGTGGATGACCGCCGTGGCGCTGGTCACCGGTGCGATCTGGGGCAAGCCCACCTGGGGTTCGTGGTGGGTGTGGGATGCGCGACTGACGTCGATGTTGATTCTGCTGTTCCTGTACTTCGGTCTGATTGCCCTGGGCAACGCGATCAGTAATCGTGACAGCGCCGCCAAGGCCTGCGCGGTGCTGGCGATTGTCGGCGTGATCAACATCCCGATCATCAAATACTCGGTGGAGTGGTGGAACACCCTGCACCAGGGCGCCACCTTCACCCTCACTGAAAAACCGGCGATGCCCGTGGAAATGTGGGCGCCGCTGCTGCTGATGGTGCTGGGGTTCTACTGTTTCTTCGGCGCCGTATTGCTGATGCGCATGCGCCTCGAAGTGCTCAAGCGTGAAGCCCGCGCCAGTTGGGTCAAGGCTGAAGTGCAGAGCAGCCTGGGAGTGCGCGCATGAGTTTTGCCTCGTTCAGTGATTTTCTCGCCATGGGCCATCACGGCCTGTATGTCTGGACGGCCTATGGCATTTGCCTGGCGGTGCTGGCCCTCAACGTCGCCGCGCCGATCCTGGCCCGCAAGCGTTACCTGCAACAAGAGGCGCGTCGTTTGCGCCGGGAGACCGAAAAGTGAATCCGCTGCGTAGAAAGCGTTTGTTGATCATCCTAGCCATCCTGGCCGGCGTCGGCATTGCCGTGGCCCTGGCCTTGAGCGCCTTGCAGCAGAACATCAACCTGTTCTACACCCCGACCCAGATCGCCAATGGCGAAGCGCCTGTTGATACGCGCATTCGCGCCGGTGGCATGGTGGAAAAGGGCTCGCTGAAACGCTCTGCCGACTCCCTGGACGTGACCTTCGTGGTCACCGACTTCAGCAAGTCCGTGACCATCAGCTACCGCGGCATCCTTCCGGACCTGTTCCGCGAAGGCCAGGGCATCGTCGCCCTGGGCAAACTCAACGCCGAGGGCGTGGTGGTGGCCGATGAAGTGCTGGCCAAGCACGATGAGAAATACATGCCGCCCGAGGTTACCAAAGCCTTGAAAGACAGCGGCCAGTCCGCGCCTGACACAACTTCAGCGCCTGCCAAGGAGGGCTAAACGATGACGTCCGCACTCTTCATTCCGGAGTTGGGCCAGTTGGCGATGATCCTCGCCCTGTGCTTTGCCATCGTGCAGGCCGTGGTGCCTTTGCTCGGCGCCTGGCGCGGCGACCGCCTGTGGATGAGCCTGGCGCAGCCGGCCGCCTGGGGTCAGTTTGCGTTCCTGCTGTTCGCGTTCGGCTGCCTGACCTATGCGTTTATGACCGACGATTTTTCCGTCGCCTATGTGGCCAATAACTCCAACAGCGCCTTGCCCTGGTACTACAAGTTCAGCGCCGTGTGGGGCGCCCACGAAGGTTCGTTGCTGCTGTGGGCCTTGATCCTCGGCGGCTGGACCTTCGCCGTGTCGGTATTCTCGCGCCAACTGCCGCAAGTGATGCTGGCGCGGGTGCTGGCGGTGATGGGCATGATCAGCATCGGCTTCCTGCTGTTCCTGATCATGACGTCCAACCCGTTCAGCCGCATCCTGCCGCAGATTCCGGTAGACGGGCACGACCTCAACCCCCTGCTGCAAGACATCGGCCTGATCGTGCACCCGCCGATGCTCTATATGGGGTACGTGGGTTTCTCGGTGGCCTTCGCCTTCGCCATCGCCGCCTTGCTCGGCGGGCGCCTGGATGCGGCCTGGGCACGCTGGTCGCGGCCGTGGACCATCGTCGCCTGGGCCTTCCTCGGCATTGGCATCACGCTGGGCTCCTGGTGGGCCTACTACGAACTTGGCTGGGGCGGCTGGTGGTTCTGGGACCCGGTGGAAAACGCCTCGTTCATGCCTTGGTTGGTGGGCACCGCGCTGATTCACTCGTTGGCCGTTACCGAAAAACGTGGCGTGTTCAAGAGCTGGACGGTTCTGCTGGCGATTGCCGCGTTTTCCCTCAGCCTGCTCGGCACGTTCCTCGTGCGCTCGGGCGTGCTGACTTCGGTGCATGCGTTTGCGTCCGACCCGGAGCGCGGCGTATTCATCCTGATCTTCCTGCTGTTTGTGGTCGGCGGCTCCCTCACGTTGTTCGCCCTGCGCGCGCCGGTGGTCAAGAGCCAGGTCGGTTTCAACCTGTGGTCGCGGGAAACCTTGCTGCTGGGTAATAACCTGGTACTGGTGGTGGCGGCGTCGATGATCCTGCTCGGCACCCTGTACCCATTGGTGCTGGATGCGCTGAGCGGCGCCAAGCTGTCCGTTGGCCCGCCGTACTTCAACGCGTTGTTTATTCCGTTGATGGGCCTGTTGATGGTGGTGATGGCCGTCGGCGTGCTGGTGCGCTGGAAAGACACCCCGGTGAAATGGCTGGCCGGCATGCTGCTGCCGGTGCTGCTGGGTAGCGTGGCCTTGGCGGTGATCGCCGGGTTCGCCTACGGCGACTTCAACTGGGCGGTGCTCGCCACCTTCCTGCTGGCTGCCTGGGTATTGCTGGCCGGTGTGCGCGACATCTTCGACAAAACCCGTCACAAAGGCCTGCGCAAAGGCTTGCCGACCCTGACCCGCAGCTACTGGGGCATGCAGATCGCCCACATCGGCATCGCCGTGTGCGCCCTCGGCGTGGTGCTGTCGAGCCAGAACAGCGCCGAGCGCGACCTGCGCCTGGCACCGGGCGAGTCCATGGACCTGGCCGGTTACCACTTCATCTTCGAAGGCGCCAAGCACTTCGAAGGGCCGAATTTCACCTCGGACAAAGGCACCGTGCGCGTAGTCCGCAATGGCAAGGAAATCGCCGTACTGCACCCGGAAAAACGCCTGTACACCGTGCAGAGTTCGATGATGACTGAAGCCGGCATCGACGCCGGTTTCACCCGCGACCTCTATGTGGCGTTGGGTGAACCGCTGGGCGAGGGTGCCTGGGCAGTGCGCGTGCATGTGAAGCCGTTTGTGCGCTGGATCTGGTTCGGTGGTTTGCTGACCGGTTTTGGTGGTTTGCTGGCGGCGCTGGACCGGCGTTATCGAGTCAAAGTGAAAAGCCGGGTGCGTGAAGCCCTTGGCCTGCAAGGAGCGGCGGTATGAAACGTTGGTTGATGGTCTTGCCGCTGGCGGCCTTTCTGGTGATGGCGGTGTTCCTGTACCGCGGCCTGTACCTGGACCCGGCCGAGTTGCCGTCGGCGATGATCGGCAAGCCGTTCCCGGCGTTTTCGCTGCCGACCGTGCAGGGCGACAAGACCCTGACCCAGGCCGACCTGTTGGGCAAACCGGCACTGGTCAACGTGTGGGGCACCTGGTGCATCTCTTGCCGCGTCGAACACCCGGTGCTGAACAAACTGGCCGAGAAGGGCGTGGTGATCTATGGGATCAACTACAAGGACGACAATGCGGCGGCCTTGAAGTGGCTGGCCGAGTTCCATAACCCGTACCAGCTGGATATCCGCGATGAGGACGGCAACCTCGGTCTGAACCTCGGCGTGTACGGCGCCCCGGAAACCTTCTTTATCGACGCCAAGGGCGTGATCCGTGACAAGTACGTCGGCGTGATCGACGAGGTGGTATGGCGCGAGCAACTGGCCGCCAAGTACCAGGCCCTGGTCGATGAGGCCAAGCCATGAAGCGTCTGTTAGCCGCTGCGGTGCTGGCGCTTGGGCTGGCGGGCGTGGCCCACGCCGCCATCGACACCTACGAATTCGCCAAGGACGCCGATCGCGAGCGCTTCCGCGAGCTGACCAAGGAACTGCGCTGCCCCAAGTGCCAGAACCAGGACATCGCCGACTCCAACGCGCCGATCGCCGCCGACCTGCGCAAAGAAATCTTCCGCATGCTGGGGGAGGGCAAGGACAACCAGCAGATCATCGACTTCATGGTCGACCGCTACGGTGATTTCGTGCGCTACAAACCGGCCCTCACTGGCAAGACCGCGCTGCTCTGGTTCGGCCCCGCCGGGCTGTTGCTGGCCGGGGTGGTGGTGATGGCGGTGATCGTGCGCCGCCGTCGCGCCGCGCCTACCGATGGTTCCGACGCGCTGTCCCCTGAAGAGCGCAAACGCCTCGACCAATTGCTGGACACCAAGACTGATGATTGATTTCTGGCTCGCAGCCGGCTTGCTGCTTCTGATTGCCCTGAGTTTCCTGTTACTGCCTGTATTGCGCGACCGCCGCGCCCAGCGTGAAGAGGACCGCACCGCGCTGAACGTGGCGCTCTATCAAGAGCGCGTGGCCGAGCTGCAAGTGCAGCAGGACGAAGGCGTGCTCAACGCCGCGCAACTCGACACCGGCCGCGCCGAGGCCGCGCGCGAATTGCTCGCCGACACCGAAGGCGTGGAAAAGCCCCGCGAAACTCGCCTGGGCAAGCCGTTGCCATTGCTGGCGGCGTTTCTGGTGCCGGTGCTGGGCGTTGTCCTGTACTTGCATTACGGCGCCAGCGACAAGGTTGAACTGACCCGCGAATTTTCCCAGCCACCGGTGTCCATGGAAGACATGACCCACCGCCTGGAACGCGCCGCCGCCGCCCAACCGGACTCGGCCGAAGGCCTGTACTTCCTCGGTCGCGCCTACATGGCCCAGGACCGCTCGGCCGACGCTGCCAGGATCTTCGAACGCACCGTGGCCCTCGCTGGCCGCCAGCCGGAACTGCTCGGCCAATGGGCCCAGGCGCAGTACTTTGCCGACAACAAACAGTGGTCGCCGAAGGTCCAGGCCCTCACCGACGAAGCCTTGAAGCTCGACCCGAAGGAAGTCACCAGCCTCGGCCTGCTCGGCATCGCCGCCTTTGAAGGCCAGCGATATCAAGAGGCAATCGACTACTGGAACCGCCTGCTGGCGCAACTGCCGCCGGAAGACAACTCCCGCGCGGCGCTGCAAGGTGGCATCGACCGCGCCGCCGAGAAACTCAAAGAAAGTGGCGGCACCGTCGCCCAGAAAACCGTGATGAAAGTCCGCGTGGAACTGTCCGCCGAGGTCAAGGCCAAGGCCTTGCCCACCGACAGCGTGTTCATCTTCGCCCGTGCCGTCAGCGGTCCGCCGGCGCCGTTGGCGGCCAAGCGCGTGACCGTCGCCGACTTGCCGGTGACCGTCGAGCTGGGCGACGCCGACGCGATGATGCCGCAGTTGAAACTGTCGAACTTCGCCGAAGTCCAACTGGTTGCGCGCATATCCCGGGCCGGTCTTCCGACCGCTGGCGAGTGGATCGGCCGCAGCCAACCCTTGGCCAGCAGCACCACTGCCACGCAGCCGCTGACCATCGACAGTCCGGATAAGTAATTCGAGGAAATGCCTATGACCGCCCTTGCACGTATCACCCTGCTCAGCCTCGTTTTAGGCTTGAGTGCCTGTGCGGTCCACCGGCCACCTCCGGCGCCGACCGGCCCGACCATCCCACCGTCGGGCCCATCGACCCAGCCGAGCACCAAGCCTTCCGGCCCGGTGACTCCGCCGCCGAAACCGCTGCCGACCAAATCGCCGACCTTCGCCCCACCCCCGGGCGCCGCCAGCCACTGGGACGGCAAGATGCAGGTGTATGTGCTGGACGACCAGCCCGACACCTTCTACCGCCAGCGCACCTACTACCGCTGGAGCAACGGCTGGAGCCGCTCCATCAGCCCCAACGGGCCATGGGAAGACACCGACGTGCAGGGCGTGCCGCCGGGGTTGAGCAAGCAGTACGCGCAATGACAAAAGGCGACCTTCGGGTCGCCTTTTTCATCGCTTTTGAAATGTATTTTTCAAAACACAGGAGACCAAATGTGGGAGCGGGCTTGCTCGCGAATGTGGTGTGTCAGCCAACTATGCTGTGAATGACCCACCGCATTCGCGAGCAAGCCCGCTCCCACAGGGGATCACCGCGGTATCAAGGCACGGGACACTCCCGATTCAACGCCTGATCTACCAACAACTGCGCAATCTCAAACATCTGCACCACAGCCAATAGCGAGACAGACCTCATGCATCTCTACGTCATACGCCACGGCGAAACCTGGGCCAATGCCGAGCACCGGTACCTTGGCGCACTCGACCCGGAATTGACCGAGCGGGGCAGGGAACAAGCCGCGTCGATCAGCCAGAAACTGCCCAGTGGTATTGAGGTGCTGATCGTCTCCCCACGACTGCGCGCCCAGCAAACGGCACAGATTCTTAACCATGAATTAAACCTTGAGCCCGTGACCATGGACGCCTTTCGTGAGCGTGACGTCGGTGTGTTCGAAGGGTTGACTCAGGCGGAGGCCAAGGCCCTGCACCCGGCGCTTTGGGCACAGAACATCACGCGGCAGTGGGCGGCGGGGCCAACGGGCGGTGAGTCGATTGCCGAGGTGGTCGCCCGCGTGCACCAAGGGTTGGTGGAGTTGGCGGCACTCTATCCGCAGCGTGTCGTGTTGCTGGTCGCGCATGGCTTTGTCGCCAAGGTGATTCGAGCGTTAGCCAAAGGGGATTTTTCGGACTTCTTCCACTGGCAGCTTTCGAATGGGGAGATGCTGGTGTTGGAGGATTTCAATCTGAAAGCCCTTCCGCCCACAGCACCGCTCGCCACAGGGCTGGTGTGAGGCTTTCAACCTTTCACAAAACCTTCATCAAACCGCCCCCCTGTGGTCATGTGCAAGTCATAGGTCTGACACCTCCCGCGCCTACTGTCGTTTGAACTCAAACGCAGCCATCCCATGGCTGTTCAAACAAGACAGAGAAGCCCATGACTCACGCTATCCATGTCGATCACTTGAACAAGACCTTTGCGAAGAAGTCCGCATTGGTCGACCTCGAACTCACCATTGCCCCGGGTGAGATGGTCGCGCTGATTGGCGCTTCCGGTTCCGGCAAGTCCACCTTGCTGCGGCACTTGGCGGGCCTGGCCTGTTGCGACAAGAGCAACGGTGGCAGCGTCACGGTGCTGGGCCGTGAGGTGCAGGCCAGCGGTCGCCTGAATGGCAAAGTGCGGCGGCTGCGTGCAGACATCGGTTACATCTTCCAGCAGTTCAACCTGGTCAACCGCCTGAGTGTGCTCGACAACGTGCTGCTCGGCTGCCTGGGCCGCATGCCGCGCTGGCGCGGCAACCTGGGGTTGTTCAACACCGAAGAAAAACAATTCGCCATGGAGTCCCTGGCCCGCGTCGGCCTCGCCGACCTCGCGGCACAGCGCGCTTCCACCTTGTCCGGCGGCCAGCAGCAACGCGTGGCGATTGCCCGGGCCTTGACCCAGCGCGCCGAAGTGATCCTGGCCGACGAACCCATTGCGTCCCTCGACCCGGAGTCGGCGCGCAAGGTCATGGAGATTCTCGCCGACATCAACCGCCGCGACGGCAAGACCGTGGTGGTGACCCTGCATCAAGTCGACTACGCCATGCGTTATTGCCCCCGCGCCGTGGCGCTCAAGGGCGGGCGCATTCATTTCGACGGTCAGGGCAGCGCGATGAGCAGCCAGTTCCTCAATGATTTGTACGGTGCCGATGTCGACACCAGCCTGATGTTTGCCGACCAGACCCGCCGTACTGAGGTCACCCCTCGGCTGGCCCTGGCGCGCGCTTGAAACCCTACTCACGACCCACAGGAAGCCCGTCCATGTTGAACCGTATCGGCCAAGTGTTTCTCTCCGCCGTGCTGCTGGCCAGTGTCGCGATGGGCAATGCCCAGGCCGCCGACAAAGCCATCAATTTCGGCATCATGTCCACCGAGTCTTCGCAGAACCTCAAGAGCATCTGGCAGCCGTTTCTGGATGACATGCACAAGAAGACCGGCCTCACCATCAACGCCACCTTCGCCTCCGACTATGCCGGCCTGATCCAGGGCATGCGCTTCAACAAGGTCGACGTGGCCTGGTTGGGCAACAAGGCAGCGATGGAAGCCGTGGACCGCTCCAACGGCGAAATCTTCGCCCAAACTGCCGCCGCCAACGGTGCCGCCGGTTACTGGAGCGTGCTGATCGTGCGCAAGGACAGCCCGATCAACAACGTCGAAGACATGCTCAAGAACGCCAAGAACCTGACCTTCGGTAACGGCGACCCGAACTCCACCTCGGGTTACCTGGTGCCGGGCTACTACGTGTTCGCCAAGAACAACGTGGATGCCGCCACCGCCTTCAAACGCACCCTCAACTCCAGCCATGAAGTCAACGCGTTGAGCGTGGCCAAAGGGCAGTTGGACGTGGCCACCTTCAACACCGAAAGCTGGGATCGCCTAGAAGTCACCCAGCCGGACAAGGCCGCGATGCTCAAGGTGATCTGGAAGTCGCCGCTGATCCCCGCCGACCCGATGGTGTGGAGCAAGGCGCTGAGCGACAGCGAGAAAACCAAGATCCGCGATTTCTTCGCCCACTACGGCGACACCGATGAAGAGAAGGCCGTGCTGAAGAACATGCAGCTGGGCAAGTTCCTCGCGTCGAGTGACGACCAACTGCTGCCGATCCGCCAGCTGGAACTGTTCAAGCAGCGCACCACCATCAGCGCGGACGACAAGCTCGAAGCCGCCGACAAGGCCAAGAAGCTGGCGGATATCGACGCCGACCTGGCGAAGCTGCAGCAGCGCATCTCCGAGCTCGACAAGAAAACCGCAGCCAACGGCTAACCCCCTGTAGGAACCGGGCTTAATGTGGGAGCGGGCGTGCTCGCGAATGCGGTGAGTCAGTCGCCGAATGCATTGAATGACACACCGCATTCGCGAGCAAGCCCGCTCCCACAGAGATCCAGTTCCAACCTTTAGCGAGAGTGATCCATGACGACTTTGCATGCTGAAGCCGTGGGCAAAAGAACCTGGCCGCAATACCTCGGCTGGGGTCTGTTCCTGGTCCTGCTGGCCTGGGCCTGGCACGGCGCGGAAATGAACCCACTGGCGTTGTACCGCGATTCCGGAAACATGGCGACCTTCGCCGCCGACTTCTTCCCACCGGACTTCCACGAGTGGCGCTCCTACCTCAAGGAGATGATCGTCACCGTACAAATCGCCCTCTGGGG
Source organism: Pseudomonas sp. S09G 359 (assembly GCF_002843605.1). NCBI lineage: Bacteria > Pseudomonadati > Pseudomonadota > Gammaproteobacteria > Pseudomonadales > Pseudomonadaceae > Pseudomonas > Pseudomonas sp. S09G 359. The sequence goes on from NZ_CP025263.1 coordinate 1,974,069, forward strand.
CACGGTGCTTGCCATCGTGTGTTCGGTGCCGCTGGGCATTCTCTGCGCCGACAACATCACGCCCTGGTGGGTCCACCAACCGCTGCGTCGGGTGATGGACGCGTTCCGTTCCATCAATGAAATGGTGTTCGCGATGTTGTTCGTGGTCGCCGTCGGCCTCGGTCCCTTTGCGGGGGTATTGGCCTTGTGGATCAGCACCACCGGGGTACTCGCCAAGCTGTTTGCCGAGGCCGTCGAAGCCATCGACCCCGGCCCGGTAGAAGGCGTGCGGGCCACCGGTGCGAGTGCCTTGCAGGAAGTGATCTACGGCGTGATCCCCCAAGTGATGCCGCTGTGGGTGAGCTACGCGCTGTACCGCTTCGAAGCCAATGTGCGTTCGGCCACGGTGGTGGGGATGGTCGGTGCCGGCGGGATCGGCGTGATCCTCTGGGAAAACATCCGCGCCTTCCAGTTCGTACAAACCTGCGCGGTGCTGCTGGTGATCATCGTGGTGGTGAGCGCTATCGACGTGCTGTCCCAACGCCTGCGCAAGCAGTTCATCTGACGTCGGAGGGGTGCCCGCGCGGCGCTTTTTTTAAGCATGCAGTTGTCTAGACAAGAAGAGCCGGTGTACCGCGAACTCGCGGACATCCTGCGCCGTGAACTGAGCAGCTACCAGGCGGGCGACTTCCTGCCCGGCGAGGTGCACATGGCCGAGCGTTTTGGCGTCAACCGCCATACCTTGCGCCGCGCCATCGACGAGCTGGTGTTCGAAGGCAGCCTGTTGCGCCGCCAGGGCAAGGGCACCCAGGTGCTCGACCGCCCGCTGATTTACTCGATGGGCGCCGAGACGTCCTACAGCCAGTCGTTGTCGGCCCAGGGCGTGGGCGTCGAGGCGGTGTTGCTCAAGCGCCGCTACTGCTACGCCAGCCGCGAAGAGGCCATGCACCTGGGCATCGCCGAAATGGCGCCGATGATCGAGCTGCAAACCCTGCGCAAACTCGACCAGCAGCCCGTCAGCTTGATCCGCCATCGCTACTGCGCCAGCCGCGCGCCGTTGCTGGCCGACTACACCGGCGGCTCGTTGCGCCAGTACCTGCGCGAGCGTGAGCTGCCGCTGAGCCGCACGCAAAGCCTGATCGGTGCGCGTTTGCCCAACCGTGATGAGGCCGCGCTGCTGCTGATGCCTCGGCACTTGCCGGCCCTCACGGTCTTTACCCTTTCCTGCGATCGCGACGGCCGCCCGGTGGAGCTGGCGCAGTCCACCAGCCGTTCGGATCGCTTTCAGTACCAAGTGGTGACATGAATGGAGAGCACGATGAGCCTGTCCCCGCGACAACATTGGATCGGCGTATTAGCCCGCGCCCAGCTCAATGAATTGCAACCTCACGCAGCCGCTTTGAAGGACGCGCAATACCAACTGATCCGCGCTCCGGAAATCGGCATGACCCTGGTGCGCGGCCGCATGGGCGGCGATGGCGCTGCCTTCAACGTCGGCGAAATGAGCGTGACCCGCTGCGTGGTGCGCCTGGCCGATGGCCGCACCGGCTACAGCTATCTCGCCGGGCGCGACAAGCTCCACGCCGAGCTGGCGGCCCTGGCCGACGCCCACCTGCAAGGCAGCCAGCCGAGCATCTGGCTCAGCGACTTGATCACTGCGCTGGCGGACGCCCAGGCCCAGCGCCGCGCGCAAAAACAAGCCGACACGGCGGCCACCAAGGTGGAGTTCTTCACCCTGGTGCGAGGAGAAAACTGATGAACGCTCACCTGTTGCAACCGGCCTTCGTCGACCCGGTGCTGGACGCCCAGCGCGGTTTTCGCAGTGCGCTCAAGGCCCTGGCCGAGCCGGGCCTGATCCAGCACCTGCCCTCGGCGCCGCGCCTCGATGGCCTGGCGCCCGCCACCTACGCCCTGTGCCTGGCCCTGCTGGATGTGGACACGCCGCTGTGGCTGGCGCCGAGCTTCGACACGCCGCTGATCCGCGCCAACCTGGCCTTCCACTGCGGCTGCCCGCTCACGGCTAAGCGCGAAGACGCCGTGTTCGCGCTGCTGGGTGAACAGGACCTGCTCGACCTCGGTGGCTTCGACCACGGCAATGACCGTTACCCGGACCAGTCCTGCACCTTGCTCGTGCAGCTCACCGACCTGGAAGCCGGGCGCGGTTTGCACTGGTACGGCCCGGGGATCAAACACCAGCGCCGCGTGCAACTGCCGGTACCGCAAGCCTTCTGGCAGGAACGCCAGCGCCGCGAAGCTTTCCCCCGTGGCCTCGACGTGCTGTTCGCCGCCGGTCATCACCTGATCGGCCTGCCGCGCAGCAGCCGCATTGCAGAGGAGCACGCCTGATGTACGTAGCCGTCAAAGGTGGCGAACAGGCCATCGATAATGCCCACCGCCTGCTGGCGAAAAAACGCCGGGGCAATACGGCAATTCCCGAACTGAGCGTGACGCAGATCCGCGAGCAACTGCCGTTGGCGGTCGCGCGGGTGATGACCGAAGGCTCGCTGTTCGATGAAGAGCTCGCCGCCCTCGCGATCAAGCAAGCGGCGGGGGACCTGGTGGAGGCGATCTTCCTGTTGCGCGCCTACCGCACCACGCTGCCGCGCTTCAGCCCGAGCCTGCCGATTGACACTTCAAGCATGTCGTTGAGCCGGCGTTTGTCCGCCACCTTCAAGGACGTACCCGGCGGCCAACTGCTCGGCCCGACCTTCGACTACACCCACCGCCTGCTGGATTTCTCGCTGCTCGCCGAGGGCGACTACCCAGGCCCGCAGACCCACCCGGAGGCGCGCATCGACGCCTGCCCGCGCGTGCTCGGCTTGCTTGCCAAAGAAGGCTTGATCAAGCACGAGAGCGACGACAACGCCAGCGTCGCCGACATTACCCGCGACCCGCTGGAATACCCCGCCAGCCGTGCCGAGCGCCTGCAAGCCCTGGCCCGTGGCGATGAAGGTTTCCTGTTGGCGTTGGGCTATTCGACCCAGCGCGGCTACGGCCGCAACCATCCATTTGCCGGTGAGATTCGTATCGGCGAGGTGGACGTGTGGATCGACCCCGAAGAGCTGGGTTTCCCCATCTGCCTGGGCAGCATCGAAGTCACCGAGTGCGAGATGGTCAACCAGTTCGTCGGCTCGGCCACCGAGCCGGCGCAGTTCACCCGGGGTTATGGCCTGGCGTTCGGGCATGCCGAGCGCAAGGCCATGGGCATGGCCCTGGTGGACCGCTCGCTGCGTGCCGAGGAATACAACGAAGAAGTCGTCTCGCCGGCCCAGCGCGAAGAATTTGTGCTGGCCCACTGCGACAACGTCGAGGCGGCGGGTTTTGTCTCGCACCTCAAATTGCCTCACTACGTGGACTTCCAGTCCGAACTGGAACTGATCCGCAAACTGCGCCAACCGGCCGAGGGCTCCCGCCATGAATGACACGGCCTACAACTTCGCCTACCTCGACGAGCAGACCAAACGCATGATCCGCCGCGCCTTGCTCAAGGCCGTGGCGATCCCCGGTTACCAGGTGCCGTTCGGTGGCCGCGAGATGCCACTGCCTTACGGTTGGGGCACCGGCGGCATGCAACTGACCGCCGCAATCCTCGGCGACGATGACGTGCTCAAAGTGATCGACCAGGGCGCGGATGACACCACCAACGCCGTCTCTATCCGGCGCTTTTTTGCCCGTACCGCCGGCGTCGCCACCACCGAAGCCACGCCCGATGCCACGGTGATCCAGACCCGCCACCGCATCCCCGAAACCCCGCTGCAAGCCGGGCAGATCATGGTCTACCAGGTGCCGATCCCCGAGCCGCTGCGTTTTATCGAACCGTCGGAAACCGAGACGCGCACCATGCACGCCCTCAACGATTACGGGGTGATGCACGTGAAGCTCTATGAAGACATCGCCACCTTCGGCCACATCGCCACCAGCTACGCCTACCCGGTGATGGTCGATGAGCGGTACGTGATGGACCCGTCGCCGATCCCCAAATTCGACAACCCCAAACTCGACATGAGCCCGGCGCTGATGCTGTTCGGCGCCGGCCGCGAAAAGCGCCTGTACGCGGTGCCGCCGTACACCCAGGTCACCAGCCTGGACTTTGAAGACCACCCGTTCGAAGTCCAGCAGTGGGAACACAACTGTGCCATTTGCGGCAGCCATGAATCGTTCCTCGATGAGCTGATTCTCGACGACGCCGGCACCCAGAGTTTTGTCTGCTCGGACACCTGGTACTGCGCGCAACGCGTCAAGGAGAACACCCAGTGAGCCAGCCGTTATTGCAAGTGCGTGACCTGTCGCTGTTGTACGGCCCGGAGAAGGGCTGCCAGGGCGTGAGCTTCGATTTGTACCCCGGCGAAGTGCTGGGGATTGTCGGCGAGTCCGGCTCGGGCAAATCCACCTTGCTGTCGTTGTTGAGCGGGCGTTTACCACCCCAGGCGGGAAGCATCGGCTACCGCAGCAAGGACGGTGAATGGCTGGATTTGTACAGCGCCAGTGAGGCCGAGCGCCGCACCTTGTTGCGCACCGAGTGGGGCTTTGTCGAACAGAACCCCCGCGACGGCCTGCGCATGGGCGTGTCGGCCGGCGCCAACATTGGCGAGCGCCTGATGGCCCAAGGCGTGCGCAACTATGCGCAACTGCGCGGCGCCGGTCTCGACTGGCTGGGCCAGGTGGAGATCGACCCGCAGCGCATCGATGACTTGCCGCGCACCTTCTCCGGCGGCATGCAGCAGCGCCTGCAGATCGCCCGCAACCTGGTCTCAAGCCCGCGCCTGGTGTTCATGGACGAACCCACCGGCGGCCTCGACGTGTCGGTGCAGGCGCGCCTGCTCGACCTGCTGCGCGGCCTGGTGCGCGAGCTGGACTTGGCCGTGGTGATCGTCACCCATGACCTGGCCGTGGCCCGCCTGTTGGCCGACCGCTTGATGGTGATGCGCCGCTCGCGGGTGGTGGAAACCGGGCTCACCGACCAGATCCTCGACGATCCACAGCACCCTTACTCTCAACTGCTGGTGTCTTCGGTATTGCAGCCATGATGAATGCCTTGATCGAGGTCCGTGACCTCTCGAAAACCTTCACCCTGCACCAGCAGAACGGCGTAGTGCTTAACGTGTTGCGCGCTGTGGCGTTCAGTGTGCAGGCTGGCGAGTGCCTGGTGTTGCACGGCGAGTCCGGCGCGGGCAAAAGCACCTTGCTGCGCACCCTGTATGGCAACTACCTGCCGGCCGGTGGCAGCATCCGCGTGCGCCACGCCGGTGAGTGGCTGGAGCTGGTCGGTGCCGAGCCGCGCGACATCTTGCAGGTGCGCCAGCAGACGCTGGGCTATGTCAGCCAGTTCCTGCGGGTGATCCCGCGTGTGGCCTGCCTGGACGTGGTGATGGAGCCCGCCCTGGCCCGTGGCTGGTCCAAGGCCAACGCGCAGTCCCGCGCCGAGCACCTGCTGACCCGCCTGAATATCCCCAAGCGCCTGTGGCAACTGGCGCCCGGTACTTTCTCCGGTGGCGAGCAACAGCGCGTCAACATCGCCCGCGGCTTTATGGTGGAGTGGCCGGTGCTGCTGCTGGACGAACCGACCGCGTCCCTGGACGACAACAACCGCCAGGTGGTGCTGGAACTGATGAACGAAGCCAAGGCCGCCGGCGCCGCGCTGATAGGCATCTTCCACGACCGCGTCGCCCGTGAAGCGGTCGCCGACCGCCATTTCGACATGACCCCCGCACCCGTCGCCCCAGAGGAATACGCCGATGCCCGCTGAACAGATCCTCAGTAATGCCCAGATCGTCACGGCCGAGCGCATGTTCCTGGGCACGGTGGTGTTGCGCGACGGCCAGATCGTCGACCTCGCCGAAGGCCGCAGCCAGTTGCCCCAGGCCCAGGACCTGGGTGCGGACTTCCTGTTGCCGGGGCTGGTGGAACTGCACACCGACAACCTGGAAAAACACATGACCCCGCGCCCGGGCGTGGACTGGCCGTCGACCTCGGCAGTGCTCAGCCACGATGCGCAGATCATCGCGGCCGGCATCACCACGGTGTTCGACGCGGTGTCCATCGGCGATGTGAACCCCAAGGGCAACCGCATGAAAAAGCTGCCGGCGATGCTCGATGCCATCGCCCAGGCCGAAGGCGCCGGCCTGACACGCGCCGAGCACCACCTGCACCTGCGCTGCGAGCTGTGCCACCCGGACACCCTCAGCGTGTTCCGCGACCTGGTGGAAAACCCGCTGGTGCGGCTGGTGTCGGTGATGGACCATTCGCCGGGCCAGCGCCAGTTCGTGCTTGAATCCAAGTACCGTGAGTACTACATGGGCAAGTACCACCTCAACGACGAAACCATGGACGCGTTTATCGTGCTGCAAATGGCCAACTCCCGGGAGTACAGCGACCGCTACCGCGCGGCCATTGTCGAGCATTGCCTGGCGCGTGGCCTGTCGGTGGCCAGCCATGACGACGCGACCCTGGCCCACGTGGAGGAATCGGCGCGCTACGGCATGACCATCGCCGAATTCCCCACCACCCTGGAAGCCGCCAAGGGCTGCCAGGCACTGAACATGAAAGTATTGATGGGCGCGCCGAACGTGGTGCGCGGTGGGTCACACTCGGGTAATGTGGCCGCCGCCGGCCTGGCTGCCGAGGGCTTGCTGGATATACTTTCCAGTGACTACTACCCGGCCAGCCTGTTGCAGGCCGCGTTTGTGCTGGCAGATCAACAGGACGGCGGCGACCTGTCGCGAGCGGTCAAGATGATCAGCCTGGCGCCTGCGCAAGCGGCGGGTCTCGATGATCGCGGTGAAATTGCCATCGGCCTGCGTGCGGATCTGGTGCAAGCCCGCAGCCGCGAAGGGCTTCCTGTAGTGCAACAAGTCTGGCGACAGGCGAAGAGGGTGTTTTGATGGCGGGCAGGTTGATCTATCTCATCGGGCCATCCGGTTCGGGCAAGGACAGCCTGCTGGATGCCGCACGCCCGCGTTTGGCCGAGCGCGGCTGCCGCATTGTGCGCCGCGTGATCACCCGCTCGGCGGAAGCCGTAGGTGAAGCGGCCCAAGGGGTGAGCCCGGAGCAGTTCGCCGCGCTGCAAGCCGAGGGTGCGTTTGCCCTCAGCTGGCAGGCGAATGGGTTGTCCTACGGCATTCCCGGAGAAATCGACGACTGGCTGGCGGCGGGGGACGACGTGCTGGTCAACGGTTCGCGTGCGCACCTGGCGCATACCCGCGAGCGCTATCCGGATGTGCTGGTGCTGTTGCTGACGGTGGATCAAGCCGTGTTGCGCCAGCGTCTGATCGCCCGGGGGCGTGAATCCCTGGCGGATATCGAAGCGCGCCTGGCGCGCAATGCACGTTTCACCGCCGAACTGATTGCCGGCAATGGCGTGGGCTTGTTCGTACTGGACAATTCCGGCCCCTTGGAAAACACCGTCGAGCGCCTGCTGTGCTGCCTCGACCACGGGCACTCGGCATGCGCCTGACGCTGCTCGGCACCGGTGACGCGCGGCAAGTCCCGGTGTATGGCTGCGACTGTGCCGCATGCGGGTTGGCGCGCACTGACCCAGCCTTGCGCCGCCGCCCCTGCAGCGCGCTGATCGAATGCGGCGACCAGCGCTGGTTGATCGACAGCGGCCTGCCCGACCTCACCGAACGTTTTCCGCCGCGCAGCTTCAACGGGATTTTCCAGACCCATTACCACGCCGATCATGCGCAAGGCCTGCTGCACCTGCGCTGGGGCCAGGGGCTGGTGATTCCGGTGCATGGCCCGGCAGACCCGGAGGGCCTGTCCGACCTCTACAAACATCCTGGCATTCTCGATTTCAGCCAGCCGTTCGCTGAGTTCGAAACCCGACGGTTTGGCGAGCTGAGCGTCACCGCATTGCCGTTGCAGCATTCCAAGCTGACCTTGGGTTACCTGCTGGAAGGCGAAGGTCGGCGCATCGCCTACCTCACCGACACCGTTGGGCTGCCGCCGGCCACACTGGCCTGGCTCCAACGTGAACCGCCCGACGTGCTGGTGCTCGACTGCTCGATGCCGCCGCAGCCGCAAGCCCCGCGCAACCACAACGACCTGACCCTGGCGTTACACAGCATTGAGCAAACCGGTGCGCAACTGGGCGTGCTGACCCATGTGGGGCATACGCTGGATGCATGGTTGCTGGCGCATCGGCGCGAGTTGCCGCGGCATGTGTCGGTGGGCTGGGATGGGCGGGTTATCTAAGCGCCGCGAATCCAAAAGGTGGGAGCGGGCTTGCTCGCGAATGCGGTCTATCAGTCAACTATGCATTGACTGGCACACCGCCTTCGCGAGCAAGCCCGCTCCCACATTGGGTCTTCATTGAGCCAACAGGTGTTCCACATACTCCACAAACGCCCGCGCCTTGGCGCTCGCCATCCTCCCGGTGGGAAACACGGCCCATAAATCCCGGGGCGGCAGTGTCCAATCGGTCAGCACGGTCTTGACCTCGCCGCTGGCCAGTTCCGGCGCGAACATCCAGGTGGACGACAACGTCAGCCCCAAATGACTCAGCACGCCGGCGCGCACGCCCTCGGCGGCGGTGACGCGCAGGCGGCCGTGGGCGACGAGGGAGTAGTGTGTGTCGCCTTGGGTGAAGGTCCAGTGCGAGCCTTCGCCACGGGTATAGATGATTGCCTGGTGTTGCAGCAGATCCGCCGGGGTGGCGGGTTCGCCGAACCGTGCGAAATACGCCGGGGTGCCGAGGATCACGCAGGGCGATTCGCCGATCTTGCGCGCCGTTAGGCTTGAATCATCCAGGTTGCCCATGCGCAGGGCGACATCGATGCCTTCTTCCACCAGATTGCGCACGCGGTCATCCAGTACCACGTCCACATTGATACCGGGGTACTGCGCAAGGAACGGCCCCAGGTGCGGAATGATGTGCATGCGCGCGAAGGTCACCGCCGCGCTGATGCGCAGGTTGCCCGACAGCCCCGCGCCGGCGCCACGGGCGGCGTCATCGGCCTCGTTGGCTTCATCGATGGCGCGCCTGGCCTTGTCGAAAAACGCCAGGCCCGCCTCGGTGGGCGTCAGGCCCCGCGTGGAGCGCATCACTAAGCGTACCCCCAGGCGCGCCTCCAACTGCGCAATGCTCTTGGACACGGCAGGTTGGCCAATCCCCAAGCGTTTGGCGGCGGCCGAGAACGAGCCGGTTTCGACGACGTGGACGAAGGTTTCCATGGCGGTGAGGCGGTCCATCGGGTGTCCTTGGGTTTATCGGGTGAGGGCGTCGAGCATTGCCGAGGGTTCTGGGGGTTAAGTGTAATCGGGGTTGACCGCGGCGTAACGGATCACGCTGCCCTGGCCGTTCAACATTCGGTAAAACAGCCGACAGTCGGGATCGGCCAATCTGTGCTTGAGTAAAGATAACTCTAGGGTTACGTTTATTCGGGCCAAGCCACGAGGCTGGAGTGCAGAGCAGGCTATTGATCAAGGAGCTGCAAGAGGCGGGTTGGGTGCTGGATCGGGTAACGGGCAGTCATCATATTTTTACTCACCGCTATAGCCCGTACACGATCCCGGTGCCGCATCCAAAAAAGGCCGTCAGAAGCATCAGGAAACGCGCCGGGCTGTTTCAGTTTTAAGGAGAGCATGCATGCAATACCCAATCTGTATCGAATGGGGCGATGATTTCACCGCTACCGGTATCCAGATCCCCGACATCCCAGGCGCAGTCACCGCCGGGGACAGTTTTGAAGAGGCCTACAACGCTGCCGTGGAGGTCGCGCACATCATGCTGCAAGAGATTGCTGCAGAGGGTGGGCCGATTCCGATGCCCACCTCGGTGGCCACTCATCACGCTCACGAAGACTATGCCGGAATGGGCTGGGGCATGTTGGAGCTGGACATCTCGCCTTATCTGGGCAAGACCGAGAAGGTCAACGTGACCTTGCCCGGTTATGTCATCCAGCGCATCGACCGTTATGTGCGAGAGCACAAGGTCAAAAGCCGCTCGTCATTTCTGGCGGACGCGGCTTTGGAGAAGTTGGTGCGCTCCTGAGGGGATCAGGCAGTCGCTACCCTGGCTTCACGGGGTGCACTCAGGAACCGCAACAGCGCCACCAGTGGGAACGCGCTGCCCACCAGCATCACGCCCAGCCAGCCGCCGTGTTCGTACACGCTGCTGGCAATGGCCGAGCCGAAGGCGCCGCCGATGAAGATGCTGGTCATGTACAGCGCGTTCAGACGGCTGCGGCTGTTGGCGTCGAGGGCGTAGATGGCACGCTGGCCGAGGACCATGTTCATCTGCACGCAGAAGTCCAGGACCACGCCGGTCACTGCCAGGCCGATCACGCTGTACAGCGGGTGTACGAAGGCCGGCAGAAAGCTGAGGGCTGCGAACAGCATGGCCAGCAGCGAAGCGCGGTAGGTGTGACCGGCATCGGCCAGGCGGCCGGCAATGGGCGCGGCGATGGCGCCGAGGGCACCCACCAGCGCAAACAGCGCGATCTCGCTTTGGCTCAGGCCGTGATTGCGCGCCAGCTCCAGGGGCGCAGCCGTCCAGAACAGGCTGAAGGTGGCGAACATGCCGCCTTGATAGAACGCGCGTTGGCGCAGAACCGGTTGCCGGCGCAGCAGGGTGCCGAGGGAACGCAACAGTTGGCCGTAGCTGGCACTGTGGTCGGGTTGGCGCTTGGGAATGGTCAACATCAGTACCACGCTGATAAACGCCATCAGCGCGGCAGCTGCCATGAACATCGCTCGCCAGCCGAAGTGGTCAGCCACCACGCTGGACACCGGCCGTGCCAGCAGAATACCCAGCAGCAGGCCGCCCATGATGCTGCCGACTACGCGGCCACGGGATTCGGCGGGGGCCAGGTGTGCGGCCAGCGGGATCAGAATTTGCACCGAGACGGAACTGAAACCGATCAGCAATGACACAAGCAGGAACAAATTCGGCTGCTCGGTAAACGCTGCACCCAGTAGGCTGGCGATGGCTACCACGGTGGTGGTAATCATCAGTTTGCGGTTTTCCAGCAGGTCGCCCAGGGGCACCAGGAAGAACAGGCCCAGGGCGTAACCGATTTGCGTGAGGGACACGATCAGGCTGGCCATTGCCGGCGTAAGGCCGATGTCCGGCGCGATCAGTTCGATGATCGGCTGCGCGTAGTAGATGTTGGCGACGATGGCGCCGCAGCAAAACGCAAACAGCATCACCATGCTCCGGGTCATGGTGGTTGTAGCGTGGGAATCAGCGTTCATGGTGTTCTCATAAATGCGAAGGAAAGTGGGGCGAGCCTAAAGACAACACCGTAGCCCGGGTAGGCCGCTGGCAGTGATAACACTCATGCCCGGTAATGATGAGTGAATCGTTAACTTTCTGCGCGAACGCCAATGATACATTCAGACACAACTGCCGAAACAGGAAATCCATTGCGATGAAGATCACGTTGAACAAGATGCTCATGGCCTCGACCCTTGCCGCAGCCATGGCCATAGGCCTGGCCAACGCCCAGGCCGCCGATGCACCGCGCGTCGGTGTGCGCGGCGCTATCACCGCCGTCGACGGCGACGCCCTGCACGTCAAGGTCAACAGTGGCGAAGACGTCACCGTGCACCTGACCAAAGACACCCAGGTACGCGCCGTGACCCTGGCCAAGATCGATGAGATCAAGCCCGGCAGCTACATCGGCTCTGCGGCCATGCCCAACGCCGACGGCACCTTGACCGCCCTCGAAGTGCACGTATTCCCCCCCGCCATGGCCGGCACGGGCGATGGGCATCGGGCGTTTGACTTGAAAGAAGGCAGCAGCATGACCAACGGCACCGTCGGCGACCTGGTGGTCAGCAACGGGCGAACCCTGACCGTCAAATACAAAGGCGGCGAGCAGAAGATCGTAGTGCCGGACGATGTGCCCATCGTCAACCTGGAGCCGGGCGATCGCAGTTTGCTCAAGCCGGGAGTGAAGGTGGTGCTGTTTGCGGCGCAGGCGGCGGATGGGACGGTGACGGCGCAGGCCATCTCTGCAGGCAAAGACGGCGTCACACCGCCGATGTAGGGACACATACAGATATAAATGTGGGAGGGGCGGTGCGACGATTCGACTTGCTCCCGATAGCAGTAGTTCAGTCAGCTCATCTGTAACTGATCCACCGCTATCGGGGGCAAGTCGAATCGTCGCACCGCCCCTCCCACATTTTTTTAACCGCGTTTCTTCAGTTATTGACCGGAATAGATCTGATCGAAAACCCCACCATCATTGAAGTGGGTTTTCTGCACGGTGCGCCAGTCACCAAAGGTCTTCTCGACCGACAGGAAGTCGACTTTCGGGAAGCGGTCGGTGTACTTGGCCAGCACTTTTGGATCACGTGGGCGCAGGTAGTTGTTGGCGGCGATTTCCTGGCCTTCCGGCGACCACAGGTACTTCAGGTAGGCTTCGGCGGCCTCGCGGGTGCCTTTTTTCTCGACCACTTTGTCGACTACCGACACCGGCGGCTCGGCTTCGGCGGAGACGCTTGGGTAGATCACTTCGAACTGGTCGCGACCGAATTCGCGGGCGATCATTTCTGCTTCGTTTTCAAAGGTCACCAGCACGTCGCCGATCTGGTTGGTCATGAACGTGGTAGTGGCGGCACGGCCACCGGTGTCCAGCACGGGCGCCTGCTTGAACAGCTTGCCAACAAAGGCCTTGGCCTTGTTTTCGTCGCCGCCGTTCTTCAGTACATAGCCCCAGGCCGACAGGTAGGTGTAGCGGCCGTTACCCGAGGTTTTCGGGTTGGGCACAATCACTTGCACGCCATCTTTGAGCAGGTCTGGCCAGTCTTTCAGGGCTTTTGGGTTGCCTTTGCGCACGATGAACACGGTGGCGGAAGTAAACGGCGCGCTGTTGTTCGGCAGGCGGGTGACCCAGTTGTCTGGCACCAGTTTGCCGTTGTCGACCAGGGCGTTGATGTCGGTGGCCATGTTCATGGTGATCACGTCAGCCGGCAGGCCGTCGATCACCGAGCGCGCTTGTTTGCTGGAACCACCGAAGGACATCTGCAGGGTCAGCTTGTCGTTTGGGTGCTCGGCTTCCCAGTGCTTCTGGAAGGCGGCGTTGTAGTCCTTGTAGAAATCGCGCATCACGTCGTAGGAGACGTTGAGCAGAGAAACGGGGGCAGCCTGGACGGCGCCCGCCAAGGCAAGGCCGGCGGCCAGGAGAGAGGCGCTAACGAGTTTTTTCACTGCTCATTCCTTGTTGTTCGAGAAGGTTGACGATTAAGTGAGGGCAATATGCCAGCGACTATAGCTGGGCCCGCATAGACGCTTAAAGATTAAAACGAACTTTGCTTATTCCTCTTTCTTAAAAAGCGCATTGCCACAGCGTGAGCAGAACGCCGCGTTGGGCTCATGGCTGTTTTTCTTGCACACCGGGCAGTCGGTTTGCAGCTGTTCACCGCGCATGGCACTGGCCAGTTCGGCGGTAAAAATCCCGGTGGGCACGGCGATGATCGAGTAACCGGTGATCATCACCAGCGACGAAATCACCTGGCCCAGCGGCGTTTTCGGCACGATATCGCCAAAGCCCACGGTGGTCAGGGTCACGATCGCCCAGTAGATGCCTTTGGGGATGCTGGTAAAACCATGCTCGGGGCCCTCGATCACGTACATCAAGGTGCCGAACACGGTGACCAGGGTGCACACGCTGACCAGAAACACCACAATCTTCTGCTTGCTGCCGCGCAGCGCGGCCATCAGGTAGTTGGCCTGCTTGAGGTACGGGCTGAGCTTGAGCACGCGGAAAATCCGCAGCATGCGGATGATGCGGATGATCAGCAGGTACTGCGCGTCGCTGTAATACAGCGCAAGGATGCCCGGGACGATGGCCAGCAAGTCCACCAGCCCGTAAAAGCTGAAGGCATAGCGCAACGGCTTGGGCGAGCAGTACAGGCGCAGGCCGTACTCGATCAGGAAGATCAGCGTAAAGCCCCACTCGATATAGGCCAGCACATCAGCGTAGTTCTGGTGCACCTGGTCGATGCTGTCGAGCATCACGATCACCAGGCTGGCGAGGATGATCAGCAGCAGGATGCCGTCAAAGCGCCGCCCGGCAACCGTGTCACTTTGAAAAACCATGACGTAGAGCCGCTGGCGCCAGTCGTTGTTGCTGTCCATAAGTCCCGCCTGCATTGAATATCGGGCAAGCCTAGGGGGATTCGAAGGGGCTGTCCATGCGCGGTTTCTGTAGGATTCGGCGGCCGGCGCGCACCAGCCAGCAGGCGAGGATGAACGGCGCGGTCAGCGCAGGCAGGTGCAGTGCCGCGAAGCCTGGGGTGAGGATGATCGCCAGCAGGATGCCCAGCAACGGTAGCCAGGGTTGGCGGCGCACTTGGCTCAGGGCCAGGGCGGCCAGCGCCGGGTTGTAGCTGTGCAGGCCGAGGAGGGCGGCGGTGGGTTCATCCAGCAGCAAGGCGACCAGCACGCCACTGATGGCCCCGATCAGCGCCCAGGCCGCGGCGCGCCGGTTGGCCAGCAGCAGGCCCAACGCAATCAAGGCACCGGCCAGTGGCTGGTCCAGCAGCATGACTTGCGCCAGCCCGGTAAAAGGCGCAGTGAGGATGGCCAGGCTGTCGGGTTCGCCCAGGGCCAATGTGCTCTGCGGCGCAGTGCCCAGCAGCAACCAGCCCAGGCCGACAAAAGGCGCGGTGTAGGCGGGCAGGTCATTTGGACGGGGAGTGTATTTTAGCCACTGCCGCGTCAGGATCGTGCTCAAGCCGGCGCATGCCAAAATCAGCGGCGGCAACAAGGCCGACCAAGTGAAATGCTGGCTGATCAACAAACCCAACAGCACCCCGTTGTAGCTATAAAGCCCCGCTTGGCGCTCAGCCTTGGGATAGCCCCGCCGTTGAGCCGTGAGCAAACCGGCGACGCCACCCAGCAGCGCACCGCCGAGCAAGGCCGGGGCGCCGACCAGGATGGCCAGCAGGCACAGCAGGCCACACAGTGGCTGGCGTTGCAGGAAAATCTGGCTGAAGCCGTTGAGCAGGGCTTCGGCCCAGTCGGGGCAGGTTGGGTTGTGCATGGTGGTTAGCCAGTGGGACCGAGTTGTACCCATCGGGGGCAAGCCCCCTCCCACATTGGACGGAGGTGAACACGGTCAAGTGTGGGAGGGGCGGTGCGACGATTCGACTTGCCCCCGATGAAGCCCTTACAGCCGCTAAATCAACGTCTCGATACGCAGCGAATTGGTCGACCCCGGCTGCCCAAACGGCACCCCAGCCGTAATCACCAGCGTATCCCCACGCTGCGCCATGCCCTGGGCTTGGGCGATCTCCAGCGCGGTGGAGCACACTTCATCCACCTGGCGCAGCCGATCGTTGACCACCGAATGCACGCCCCACGCCACACTCAAGCGGCGCGCCGTGGACAGGTTCGGCGTGAGGTTGAGAATCGGCGCCACCGGCCGTTCCCGCGCCGCGCGCAGGCTGGAGCTGCCGGACTCGCTGTAGTTCACCAGCACCGCTACCGGCAGGATGCTGCTGATACGGCGGATCGCGCAGCTGATCGCGTCCGACACCGTGGCATCCGCCTTGGGCCGGCTCACATCCAGTTGGGCTTGATAATCCGGGCCGTTTTCCACCTGGCGGATGATCTTGCTCATCATCTGCACGGCTTCCAGCGGGTACTCGCCCGAGGCGGTTTCCGCCGACAGCATCACCGCGTCCGCACCTTCGGCCACGGCGTTGGCGACATCAGTGACTTCGGCGCGGGTCGGGGCCGGGGAGAAGCGCATCGATTCGAGCATCTGCGTGGCCACCACCACAGGTTTACCCAGTTGGCGGCAGGTGCTGATGATGTCTTTCTGGATTTGCGGCACGCTCTCGGCGGGCACTTCAACGCCCAGGTCGCCTCTGGCTACCATGATCGCGTCGCTCAGCTCGGCGATTTCCTGCAGGCGCTGCACGGCCGAGGGTTTTTCGATCTTGGCCATCAGGAAGGCCCTGTCGCCGATCAATTCGCGGGCTTCACGGATATCCTCCGGGCGCTGCACGAAGGACAACGCTACCCAGTCCACGCCCAGCTCCAGGCCGAAGCTCAGGTCACGCCGGTCCTTGGCGGTGAGTGGGCTGAGTTCCAACAATGCCTGTGGGACATTTACGCCTTTGCGGTCAGACAGCTCACCGCCGTTGAGCACGGTGGTGTCGATGGCGTCGGCATGCTTGGTGATCACCCGCAGGCGCAGCTTGCCGTCATCCAGCAGCAGGTCCATGCCCGGTTCCAGCGCCGCAATGATTTCTGGATGGGGCAGGTTGACCCGGCATTGGTCGCCCGGGGTCGGGTCCAGGTCCAGGCGCAAGGCCTGGCCACGCACCAGTTGCACCTTGCCCTCGGCAAACCGCCCCACCCGCAGCTTCGGCCCTTGCAGGTCCATGAGGATGCCCAGCGGGTAATTGAGCTGGCGCTCCACCTGGCGAATCCACTGGTAGCGCTGGGCGTGATCGGCGTGCTCGCCGTGGCTGAAATTGAGGCGGAAGATATTCACCCCGGCTTCCACCAGCTCGCGGATGTCATCGATACCGTCGGTGGCCGGGCCCAGGGTGGCGAGGATTTTGACCTTTTTGTCAGGCGTCATGTTTGGCGGTCTCAAGGATCAGAATGGCGCGGAAGTCGTTGACGTTGGTGCGGGTCGGCTCGGTGACGATCAGCCCGTCGAGGGCGGCGAAATAACCGTAGCCATTGTTGTTATCCAACTCATCGCTGGCACTCAGGCCGAGGGCTTCGGCGCGGGCATGACTGCTAGGCGTCATGATCGCGCCGGCGTTGTCTTCCGAGCCGTCGATGCCGTCGGTGTCGCCGGCCAGGGCGTAGACGCCGGGCAAGCCCTTGAGGCTGTCGGTCAGGCTCAGCAGGAATTCCGCATTGCGCCCGCCACGGCCATTGCCGCGTACGGTGACGGTGGTTTCACCGCCAGACAGAATCACGCACGGCGCCGCCAACGGCTGGCCGTGCTGCACGATTTGCCGCGCGATGCCGGCGTGCACCTTGGCCACGTCCCGCGCTTCGCCTTCGAGGTCGCCGAGGATCAGCGGGCTGAACCCGGCCTGGCGGACTTTTACCGCCACCGCTTCCAGCGACTGCTGCGGGCGGGCGATCAATTGAAAATGGCTGCGGGCGAGCACCGGGTCACCGGGCTTGACGGTTTCCGAGGCGGGGTTCTGCAACCAGCTGCGTACCGACGCCGGGGCGTCAATGTTGTAGCGTTTGAGGATCGCCAGGGCTTGCTGCGAAGTGCTTGGGTCGCCGACGTTCGGGCCGGAGGCGATCACCGTGGCCTGGTCGCCCGGCACGTCGGAAATCGCATAGGTGTACACCGTGGCCGGCCATGCGGCCTTGGCCAGCCGACCGCCCTTGATCGCCGAGAGGTGCTTGCGCACGCAGTTCATTTCGCCAATGGTGGCACCAGACTTGAGCAGGGCTTTATTGATGCTTTGTTTGTCGGCCAGGGTAATGCCCTCGGCGGGCAGGGCCAGCAAGGCCGAGCCGCCGCCCGAGAGCAGGAAGATTACGCGGTCGTCTTCGCCGAGGTTGCTGATCAGTTCCAGCACGCGCTTGGCCACGGCCAGGCCGGCGGCATCGGGGACCGGGTGGGCCGCCTCGACCACTTCGATTTTTTTGCAGGGCGCACCGTGGCCGTAGCGGGTGACCACCAGGCCGGTGACGTCACCCTGCCAGCAGTTTTCTACCACGAGGGCCATGGCCGCCGCCGCCTTGCCGGCGCCGATCACGATGACACGGCCGCTGCGGTCGGCGGGCAGAAAAGGTTCGAGGACTTGCCGGGGGTGGGCAGCGTCGATGGCTGTGGCAAACAGCTCGCGAAGCAGGTGTTGCGGATCGACCGACATAAGCGGGCTCCCGGGGATTTTTTGTTATTAGAGATGCATCAATTTCAGACTTGGAATGCGATCAAATGTGGGAGCGGGCTTGCTCGCGAATACGGTCTTTCATTCAACATCCATGCTGACTGACCTACCGCTTTCGCGAGCAAGCCCGCTCCCACATTCGACCGCATTTCAAAGGGGGAGCGGTGTGGGTTACTTATCGCGAATCGAAAAATTCGCCATATGTTCCAGGCCCTTGATCAGCGCCGAGTGGTCCCAGTTACCGCCGCCAATCGCCGTGCACGTGCTGAACACCTGCTGGGTGCCGGCGGTGTTCGGCAGGTTGATGCCCAGTTCCTTGGCACCGGCCAGGGCCAGGTTCAGATCTTTCTGGTGCAGGTTGATGCGGAAGCCCGGATCGAAGGTGCCCTTGATCATGCGTTCGCCGTGCACTTCCAGGATCTTCGACGAAGCAAAGCCACCCATCAGTGCTTCACGCACCTTGGCCGGGTCGGCGCCGTTCTTGGCGGCGAACAGCAGCGCTTCGGCCACGGCCTGGATATTCAGCGCAACGATGATCTGGTTAGCCACCTTGGCAGTCTGGCCATCGCCATTGCCGCCGACCAGGGTGATGTTCTTGCCCATGCTCTGGAACAGCGGCAGGGCGCGTTCGAAGGTGTGCGGTTCGCCGCCGACCATGATGCTCAGCGTGCCGGCCTTGGCGCCGACCTCACCACCCGACACAGGCGCATCGAGGTACTGCGCGCCGGTTTCGTTGATCTTGGCGGCAAAGGCCTTGGTGGCGGTGGGGGAAATCGAACTCATGTCGATCACCACCTTGTTCGGCGACAGCCCAGCGGCCACGCCATCGGCGCGGAACAGCACGTCATCGACCTGCGGAGTATCGGGCACCATCACGATGATGAACTCGGCTTCCTGGGCGACTTGCTGCGGGTTGGCCAGGCCGATGGCGCCGGCCGCGATCAGCTCGGCCGGGGCCTTGCCGTGGTGTTCGGACAGGAACAATTGGTGTCCGGCTTTCTGCAGGTTGGCGGCCATGGGTTGGCCCATGATGCCGGTGCCGATGAATCCGATTTTAGCCATGAAGAAAATCCTCTTTTATCAGGTGTGGGTACTGAGCCCGCTCTACCAAACACCGACGATCCAATGTGGGAGCGGGCTTGCTCGCGAAGGGGGCCTGACATTCAACATTGATGTCGACTGATACACCGCATTCGCGAGCAAGCCCGCTCCCACATTGGGTCCAGTGTTTGTTCAGTCAGATCGCGTTATGGGCCTTCAGCCAGCTAAGACCCGCTTCGGTGGTGGTCAACGGCTTGTATTCACAGCCGACCCAACCCGTGTAGCCGATGCGGTCCAGGTGTTGGAACAGGAAGCGGTAGTTGATCTCGCCGGTGCCCGGCTCGTTGCGCCCTGGGTTGTCCGCCAGCTGGATGTGGTTGATCTCATCCAGGTGCGCGGCCATGGTGCGGGCCAGGTCGCCTTCCATGATTTGCATGTGGTAGATGTCGTATTGCAGGAACAGGTTGGCGCTGCCCACCTGCTCGCGAATCGACAGGGCTTGCGCGGTGTTGTTCAGGTAGAAGCCAGGGATTTCGCGGGTGTTGATCGCTTCCATCACCAGCTTGATGCCCACCGCTTGCAGCTTGTCGGCGGCGTACTTGAGGTTGGCGACAAAGGTTTTTTCCAGGGTTTCGTCATCCACACCGGCCGGACGAATCCCGGCCAGGCAGTTGATCTGCGTATTGCCCAATACCTGGGCGTAGGCGATGGCCAGGTTGACCCCGGCACGGAACTCTTCGACCCGGTCCGGATGGCATGCCAGGCCGCGTTCGCCTTTGGCCCAGTCGCCCGCCGGCAGGTTGAACAGCACCTGGGTCAGGCCATGGGCGTCGAGTTGCGCCTTGATCTCGGCGGAGCTGAATTCATACGGGAACAGGTACTCCACCCCTTCGAAACCGGCGTCGGCGGCGGCTTTGAAGCGGGCGAGAAAGTCCTGCTCGGTAAACAGCATGGACAGGTTGGCGGCAAAGCGCGGCATAGGGTTCTCCTTAATCGAGCAGGGAAATGGCAGTCGGCGCATCGTTGCCGACCAGTGCCAGATCTTCGAATTCGTTGACGGCGTTGATCTCGGTGCCCATGGAAATATTGGTCACGCGCTCCAGAATAATCTCAACGATCACTGGGACCTTGAACTCTTCGATCATTGCCTCGGCGCGACGCAAGGCCGGGGCAATTTGGCTCGGCTCGAACACCCGCAGTGCCTTGCAACCCAGGCCTTCGGCGACGGCCACGTGGTCCACGCCATAGCCGTTCAGCTCCGGAGCGTTGAGGTTGTCGAAAGACAGCTGCACGCAGTAGTCCATTTCAAACCCGCGCTGAGCCTGGCGGATCAGCCCCAGGTAGGAATTGTTCACCACCACGTGGATGTACGGCAGCTTGAACTGCGCGCCCACCGCCAGCTCTTCGATCATGAACTGGAAGTCATAGTCGCCCGACAGTGCGACCACCTTGCGGCTTGGGTCGGCCTTGACCACGCCGAGGGCGGCAGGAATGGTCCAACCCAATGGGCCGGCCTGGCCACAGTTGATCCAGTGGCGAGGCTTATACACATGCAGGAATTGCGCGCCGGCAATCTGTGACAGGCCGATGGTGCTGACGTAGCAAGTGTCTTTGCCGAACACCTGGTTCATCTCTTCGTAAACGCGCTGCGGCTTGACCGGTACGTTGTCGAAGTGGGTCTTGCGGTGCAGGGTGGCCTTGCGCTGCTGGCAGTCGTTGAGCCAGGCGCTGCGGTCCTTGAGTTTGCCGGCGGCTTTCCACTCGCGGGCGACTTCAATGAACAGGGTCAGTGCGGAACCGGCGTCGGACACGATGCCCAGGTCCGGGGTAAATACGCGGCCAATCTGCGTCGGCTCGATGTCGACGTGGATGAACTTGCGCCCTTCGGTGTAGACCTCAACCGAACCGGTGTGGCGGTTGGCCCAGCGGTTGCCGATGCCGAGCACCACGTCTGACTTGAGCAGCGTCGCATTGCCATAACGGTGGGACGTCTGCAGGCCGACCATGCCGACCATCTGCGGGTGATCGTCGGGGATAGTGCCCCAGCCCATCAGGGTCGGGATCACCGGTATGCCGGTCAGCTCGGCGAATTCCACCAGCAACTCGCTGGCATCGGCGTTGATCACGCCGCCACCGCTGACCAGCAATGGGCGTTCGGCCGCATCCAGCAGGGCCAGGGCTTTTTCCACCTGGATGCGCGTGGCCAGAGGCTTGGCCAGGGGCAGCGGCTGGTAGGCGTCGATATCGAATTCGATCTCGGCCATCTGCACGTCGAACGGCAGGTCGATCAGCACCGGGCCGGGGCGACCGGAGCGCATTTCATAAAAGGCTTTCTGGAACGCGTAGGGCACCTGGCCGGGTTCGAGCACGGTGGTCGCCCACTTGGTCACCGGCTTGACGATGCTGGTGATGTCCACGGCCTGGAAGTCTTCCTTGTGCATCCGTGCACGCGGAGCCTGGCCAGTGATGCACAGAATTGGGATCGAGTCGGCCGAGGCGCTGTACAGCCCGGTGACCATATCGGTGCCCGCAGGGCCCGAGGTGCCGATGCACACGCCGATATTGCCGGCCTTGGTGCGGGTGTAGCCCTCGGCCATGTGCGAGGCGCCTTCAACGTGGCGAGCAAGGACGTGATCGATGCCACCCACTTTCTGCAAGGCCGAGTACAGCGGGTTGATCGCGGCGCCTGGGATACCGAAGGCGGTGTCCACGCCTTCGCGGCGCATCACCAGGACGGCGGCTTCGATTGCTCTCATTTTGCTCATGATTTTGGTGCCTCTTGCGTTTTGTAATTGTATACAAGTGGTGTCTGGTCAAAGTGTATTCACGGCGAGCTGCGCAGGTCAATCCATTTTATTCGCTGACCTTTGCGTTCGTCGGAAGGCAGTTTTTCGACGTATGGAAGGTTTGTGCGAAAATATTGTATACAAAATCAAATGTCATTGTGTTCTATTTGTTTGATCGAGCATCTGATCAAACAGACCTACAACGTATTCCCAATAACAAAAGAAGGACGGCACCATGAGCGCTCTAACCTTGAAACTCGCCACCCAACTGGCCAGCCAGGCCCTCACCGCAGGCCGCACGATTTCAGCCGCGCCGTTGACCATTGCGGTGCTCGACAGCGGCGGCCACTTGATCACCCTGCAACGCGAAGACGGCGCCAGCCTGCTACGCCCGCAAATCGCCATCGGCAAGGCCTGGGGCGCAATTGCGCTGGGCAAGGGCTCACGCTTGCTCGCACTGGACGCGCAACAGCGCCCGGCGTTTATCGCGGCGTTGAACAGCCTGGGGCAGGGCAGCGTCGTGCCGGCACCGGGTGGGGTGTTGATTCGGGATCAGCAAGGCGCGGTGCTGGGGGCGATCGGCATCAGTGGGGATACGTCCGACATTGACGAGCAGTGCGCGATTACGGCGATCGAGGGGGTGGGGTTGATGGCGGATGCGGGGGTGTCGGCTTGATTCTGGGGTGACGGGTCCGGCCCCTTCGCGAGCAAGCCCGCTCCCACATTTTGAATTGCGAACGCGGTCAAAATTGTGGGAGCGGGCTTGCTCGCGAAGGGGGCGTCTCGGTCTCCAGCCTACAACCAAACTGCATCCCACAGCGGATAGTCGCCAATCCGCTCCACCAGCCCCGCCCGCAGAGGATTGGCCACCACATACCGGGCCATTTTTACCAAGTCATCTTCCTTGCGCAGTGCTCGGTCATGAAAGCTGGTTTGCCAAAGTCTTCCTCTACGTCCAGTAACGCCGTTCACGCTTCGAGTGCTTTTGGATTTCACCTGGCACATCAAATCTCCCAGCGAGCCTTTTTGCAGTTCGATCAGCCAGTGGAGGTGGTCGGGCATGATCACCCAGGCCAGGGAATTGGCCAGACCTTGATACTGAGCGAGCCTGAATTGCCAAACCACCAAGCGACCCAGATGAAAGTCACTGAATATCGGCACACGTTCGTGAGTATTGGTGGTGATCAGATAGATGCGGTTCGGTTCACTGAACCGCCCGATGCGCAGGCGGTGTGAGGTGGCGAGATCAGGCATTCCTTGGCCTCTCTGCAGATGGGGTTCTGAGAGGCTAGATCTTGGTGGTTGACGCTGATTGGCAGGCTTTTGGCAGGATGTGTCTGGGAGGGCGCTTTCGCGAGCAAGCCCGCTCCCACAGTGGCTTTGCGGTGTTCATACATTGTGTGTCTGGCACCGATCAAATGTAGGAGGGGGCTTGCCCCCGATTGGCCCAGGCGACTCGGTATATCAGTCCGGCTCACAGCCCTTGAGCACCAACCGAATAATCGTCTGCGCCGCCGCCTCATAATCCGCTTCATCGAGCTTGGCCTTGCCGGTCACTGCCGAGATCTGCCAGTCAAAATCGGCGTAGGTCTGGGTCGCTGCCCAGATACTGAACATCAGGTGATTGGGGTCTATGGCGGCGATCAGGCCGCGATCCACCCAGCTCTGGATACACTCGATATTGTGCTTGGCCTGGGCGTTGAGTTGCTCGACTTGCTCGGCGCTGAGGTGCGGCGCGCCGTGCATGATTTCGCTGGCAAATACCTTGGAGGCAAACGGCAGGTCGCGGGAGATGCGGATTTTCGAACGGATGTAGTTGCTCAGCACCACCGCAGGCTCGCCCTCGGGGTTGAACGGCGTGGACGCAGCCAGGATCGGCTCGATGATGCTTTCGAGCACCTCGCGGTAGAGGTTGTCCTTGGACTTGAAGTAATAGTAGACGTTGGGCTTGGGCAGCCCGGCCTTGGCGGCGATGTCGCTGGTTTTGGTCGCGGCGAAGCCCTTGTCGGCAAACTCCTCGCTGGCCGCCCGCAGGATCTTTTCTTTGTTGCGCTCGCGAATGGTGCTCATAAACCAGAAGATTCCTTGCCAGGACAGGCGGTTGCGCATGGTAGCACCGGCCATCCGCGCGCCTCAACAATGTGCCCACAAAGCGTTGCGCCGCGCTATGCTCGGCCCTTCTTTCCCTTACGGATGCCCGATTCATGGCAGGAAGCAGCTTGTTGGTGTTGATCGACGATATCGCCGCAGTACTCGATGACGTCGCCCTGATGACAAAAGTGGCGGCGAAGAAGACCGCCGGTGTGTTGGGCGATGACCTGGCGCTCAATGCCCAGCAAGTCTCCGGCGTGCGTGCCGAACGCGAAATTCCCGTGGTTTGGGCGGTGGCGAAGGGGTCGTTCGTCAACAAGTTGATCCTGGTGCCGACCGCCTTGCTGATCAGCGCATTCGCGCCGTGGGCGGTGACGCCGTTGCTGATGCTCGGCGGTGCCTACCTGTGTTTCGAGGGGTTCGAGAAGCTCGCGCATAAATTCCTGCACAGCAAGGCTGAAGACCAGGCCGAACACACACAACTGGTCGAAGCGGTGGCCGATCCGGCAACCGATCTGGTGGCCTTCGAAAAGGACAAGATCAAAGGCGCGATCCGCACCGACTTCATCCTCTCGGCCGAAATCATCGCCATCACCCTCGGCACCGTGGCCGATGCGCCACTGATGCAGCAGGTGATCGTGCTGTCCGGTATCGCCATTGTCATGACCGTGGGCGTCTACGGGCTGGTGGCCGGTATCGTCAAGCTGGATGACCTGGGCCTGTGGCTCACCCAGAAGCCTGGCCAGGCGGCGCGCAGTATCGGCGGCGCCATCCTGCGCGCGGCACCGTACATGATGAAGAGCCTGTCGGTGATCGGTACGGCGGCGATGTTCCTGGTGGGCGGTGGGATTCTCACTCACGGGGTGCCGGTGGTGCATCACTGGATCGAGACCGTCAGCCAGGGCGCAGGCGGGGTCGCGTGGTTGGTGCCGTCGCTGCTGAATGCGGTGGCGGGGATTATCGCGGGTGCGGTCGTACTGGCGGTGGTCAGTGTGGTCGGCAAGACCTGGAAAGCGCTCAGGGCATAAATTGCGCGCACAAAAAAAGGCCATTCAATCGAATGGCCTTTTTTCTGGGCGTTTACTCGGCGATCTGCAACTTGCGCGATTCCGTGTAGATATAGCGCACCTTCTCATACTCGAACGGCGAGTTCATCTGGCCGTAGCGGAAGCTGGTCTGGTAGCGCTTGTCGACGGCGCGCAGGGCCCAGATTTCCGGGTGGTTGGAGCTGACCTCAGCCACGTTGAGGAAGTTGATCTGGTTCTCTGCGGTGTAGTCCACCAGCAGGCCGGTGGTGTCGCGCAGGTTCGACGGGCCGAAGATCGGCAGCACCAGGTACGCGCCGCCAGGTACGCCGTAGAAGCCCAGGGTCTGGCCGAAGTCTTCGCTTTGACGCGGCAGGCCCATGGCGGTTGCCGGGTCCCACAGGCCGGCGATGCCGATGGTGGTGTTGAGCAACAGGCGCCCGGTGGTTTCCAGGGAACGGTGGCCCTTGAGTTGCAGCAGGCTGTTCAACAGGTTGGGCACGTCGCCCAGGTTGTTGAAGAAGTTGCTCACGCCGGTGCGCAGGAAACGTGGGGTGACGTATGTGTAGCCGTCGACCACGGGCAGGTACACCCATTGGTCAAAGCGGTAGTTGAAGTGGTACACGCGACGGTTCCACGATTCCAGTGGGTCGTACACGTTGAGTGCGGTCAACGACGAACGCTCGAACTCACGCTGGTCCAGGCCCGGGTTGAACTTGAGCTTGGTCAGCGGTTCCTTGAAACCGTCGGAACCCACCACGGTAGGTGCGTGGGCCTTGCTGTTGTCGGCATTGGCCACGCCTGCGCACATCAAGGCGGCAAGCAGCAGAAGATATTTAGCCACGGAAGAACTCCAGCATGGCGTCGGCGTTGACGCGGTAATTGAGGTTGCCGCAATGGCCGCCCAGCGGGTAGACGGTCAAGCGATCGCCGAAGGTTTTACGCAGGAAACCGAGGTCGCCAGGGCCCAGGATCACGTCGTCGGCGTTGTGCATGACGGCGATCTTGGGGTTGGTGTGCAGGTAGTCCTGGAGGGCGTAAAGGCTGACCTGATCGACCAGTTGCAGCAGGCTGCCGCCGTCGGAGCGCGCACGCCACATCGGGATCACCTGCTCGGTGAGGTAGCAATCGAAGTCGCATTGCAGCGCACGCTTGAGGAATGGCGTGAGGCTGGTGCTTTCGGTGATCGGGTATTTCGGCGGGATGATCAGGCCACGGCGGTTGATCAGGTCCGAGGTAAAGGCGATGTCGGCAGCCGAGAAACGGAACGAGGTGCCGATCAGCATGGCCATCTGTTCGTTGGTCAGGTGCTGCTTGGACTGCTGGAAGTCGTAGAGCAGGGCGTCGTTGAGGTCGATATAGCCCTTTTGCTGGAAGTAACGGGTCAGCTTGTTCAACACCAGTTCATAGAAGGTGGTGGTGTTGTTGATGCCCTTGACCTCGGTCTGTACCAGCTTGTCGAGGTTGGTGATCGAGGTGTAGAGGTTGACCGGCGGGTTGAGCAGCAACACTTTCTTGAAGTTGAAGCTGCGGCGGGTCTCATCCAGCTTGCTGACAAAGGCCGCATCCAGGGCGCCGAGGCTGTAGCCGGTGAGGTAGAAGTCGGTCACCGGCAGCGAAGCGTTCTGCGCGCGCACGGCTTGCATTACGCGGTACATGTCTTCGGCGTCTTCCTGGCTGATACCCGGCGTGGCGAAGCGCGAGGCAGAGGCGATGAAGTCGAAGCTGGTCGGCGAAGACAGCTGCACCACGTGGTAGCCAGCCTGGTAATAGAGTTTCTTCAGGTATTCGTTGATGCTGCTGTCAAACCGCGCGCCGGTGCCGGCGATCAGGAAGATCAGCGGCGCGGCGCGGTCCTGCTTGGCGATGCGGTAGGTGAGTTTCTTCACCGCCCAGAAGTTGTCCGGCAGGCTGAACTCGCGCTCGGGGCGCATGTTCAGGGTGTAGTCGGACTGGTTGATTTCAGCATCCGTCGGCAGTTTAGGCCGCAGGTCAGGTGGCGTGGTGGCAATGGTCGCTTCGAACGGGTTCGTCAAAGGGTAGCCATAGGTGGCTTGGTCGATATCGACGGCCAGTGCTGACGCACTCAAAAAAAGGCTGCCCAGCAAGGCAGCACAGCGCAAGGAACGGAGCATGACTTAATCCCTAAGAGGAAACGTGCTGAATGAAGTTCGCAGGCTATGACCACCGCGTTGCCACCGAAGTGCCAGCCTTCGGCACGAAAATTCGGAAAATAACGTCGGAATCGGGGTAATAGTAGCCAGACGATACACTTTGCCACGCTTTGGTGAACACTAATTGTGTATATGCACCTTGCTAACGGCCGCCGGGGCATTAAGCTGAGCGCCGTTTTTGCCTATCGGAGTGCCCCATGTCCCGTCGCTTGCCATTGATTTTGCTGCTTATTGCCCTGCCGTTATGGCTGGTTGCCAGTTATGGCGCGCGTTACGGTTTTATGGAGGATGGCCGCTGGGTCGGCCTGTGTGCCGATGAGGCCAGCCGCTGGGAATGCCAGGTGCGTTCGAACCTGGGGTTGATGATCCACTTTAAAGTGTTGGGTTGGGCGGCGCTGGTGACGGCGGTGCTGGCATTTTTTGTACCCGGCCGCGCGGGCTGGGGCTTGGCAGTGCTGGGGATGGTGTTCGGGTTGCCGGCGTTGGCGTTGTACAACACCACGTTTGCGGTGTTTGCGGTGGTGATTGCGGGGTTGCGGTTGGTCAGGAAGCCCCGGGTTGCCTGATAGGGCCAATCGGGAGCAAGCCCCCGATGGCGGTGTTAGGCCTTGCGCACCCGCAAGCAACGCCACAAGGCTGCAACCATCAACAGACTTACTACCGCCCAGCCCCAAGCCTGCTGGTTCAATAACCCCTCACGGTACAACTGCGGCGCAATCCCGGCACCGATAATGAAAGCCAGCAACGCAATCTCCCGACGCGGCCCGGTCACCGGGCGCACCAGGTAAACCAACGCCGGCAGCACCAGCGCTGCACTCGGAAAACTGCGATAGCGCGGGTCAAACACCAACGCCAGCATCATTACGGCCCCCGCAAACCCGGCGATTGCCACCAGCCAGCCTGCACGTTGCTCCAGCCAATTGAAGGCGCGCTCGCGCCAGCCATCTCGGGCGCTCAGGGCCAGGGCTGCGTGAGCCAGCACCAGCAGGTTCAGCACCACCAGTAGCGCGGCCCATACCCATTCGTCATTGAAGCGTGCGGTCACGCGGGTCAGCTCCGCCCAGGTACCGATGGAGCCGGCGGCGACGGCGCCAAGCAATGGCAACGCAATTGCGCCACGAGTGCTGCGAACACGGCCGCCAATCACCAGCGTACCCAGCAGGATGAGCCCGCCCACGCCCAGCCACAGCGGCCAGTACGGCACGTTGGTCACCGGGCCGGCGAGGATGCCCTTGTCCTGGCGATCCGCATCGAACAGGCCCCAGTACCCGCCGACCGCACCTTCGCTGGCGCGTTTCCACGGCTGGTCAAAGGCTTCGATCAGGTTGTAGTGCCAGCCATTGGCCTCGGCCATGGCCACGAAGCCGCGCATGAACTTGGCCTCGTTGACCCGGCTCGGCACCGCGGTTTCGCGCTGGCGGCCTTCGCTGGGCCAGCCGGTTTCGCCGATCAGCACGTCTTTGGGGGCGAATTTGTGGCCGAAGGTCTGGCGCACATCGCCCACGTGCTTGAGGGCCTGGTCGATGCCCGACGGGTCATCCTCCCAATAGGGCAGCAGGTGGATGGTCAGGAAATCCACCGCCGGCGCGATTTCCGGATGTTGCAGCCAGAACTCCCAGACGTCGGCGTACGTGACCGGCTGCTCTATCTGGCTCTTGACCTTGTGGATCAGTTTTACCAGTTGCGCGGCGGTGACTTCCTTGCGCAGCAGGGCTTCGTTGCCGACGATCACCGAGGTCACCACATCGGGGTTGGCGTTGGCCGCCGCGATCAATTCGTCGATTTCTTTTTCGGTGGCCACCGGGTCACTGCTCACCCAGGCGCCGGCCATCAGCTTTAAGCCATGCTTGCGGGCGATGCCCGGCAAGGCCTCCAGCCCGGTCATCGAGTATGTGCGGATACATTCAAAACGCGTGGCCAGCAGCGCCAGGTCGGCGTCCATGCGCTCGGGGCGCAGCGTGAACGGCTGGTCGAAGGGCGATTGGTCTTTATCGAACGGGGTGTAGGAGGCGCATTGCAGCTTGTGGCTGGCGCTGGCGACGTCCGGCAGCACCACCGGTCGGCCGAGGCCGTACCAGTAGCCGGTGAGGGCCAGCAGGCCAAGAATCACGGCGAAAAAATAGGGCAGGGCAGGGAAGCGGGCATTCGCGGGCATGGTCGGATTATCTGGGGGAGCAAAGGCGCGCATCTTACCCGGATTTGTCCCGTCCCAGTGGGGCTGCATAATTTTGACATGCAAAGTTCGGGCGGGATCGTGCGGCCAAGTCCTACAAAACGACCTACTGGCGATGTGATGTCGTTTCTTGCTTGTATGAGGTCGCTGACAGAGCAGGTCGATGGCGCAGGCAGGTTGATTATCGAAGTGTCAGCACTCCACTGATGTCGACGCCACCGGATCGATGCGCGTGAAGGGGGCGCGGTGCACCACATAACAACAGGTTGACGTCGCTCGGCATCCGCCGGGCGCAGCACTTTCGGGGAAGTACGATGAAGATGCGACGACTCTTGGGCGCAGCTGCCACTCTGGTAGTTGCGATGAGCTCCACACTGGCCAGCGCCGACAGCAAAACCCTGAGCATCGGCTATGTGGACGGTTGGTCCGACAGCGTTGCCACCACTCACGTGGCGGCAGAGGTGATCAAGCAAAAGCTCGGTTATGACGTGAAACTGCAAGCGGTTGCCACCGGGATCATGTGGCAGGGCGTGGCCACCGGCAAGCTCGACGCCATGCTGTCCGCCTGGCTGCCCGTGACCCACGGTGAATACTGGGCCAAGAACAAGGACAAAGTGGTCGACTACGGCCCCAACTTCAAGGATGCGAAGATCGGTCTGATCGTGCCGGAGTACGTCAAGGCCAAGTCCATCGAAGACCTCAAGACCGATACCACCTTCAAGAACAAGATCGTCGGCATCGACGCCGGTTCAGGCGTGATGCTCAAGACCGACGAAGCCATCAAGCAGTACGGCCTCGATTACAAGCTGCAAGCCAGCTCGGGCGCCGCGATGATCGCCGAGTTGACCCGCGCCGAAGACAAGCAGGAATCCATTGCGGTCACCGGTTGGGTGCCACATTGGATGTTCGCCAAGTGGAAACTGCGTTTCCTCGACGATCCAAAAGGGATTTACGGTGCTGCGGAAACCGTCAACAGCATCGGCAGCAAGGGCCTGGAGAAGAAAGCGCCGGAAGTCGTGGCGTTCCTGAAGAAATTCCAGTGGGCCTCCAAGGATGAAATCGGCGAAGTCATGCTGGCCATCCAAGAGGGCGCCAAGCCTGATGCAGCGGCCAAGGATTGGGTCGCCAAGCACCCTGAGCGTGTCGCTGAGTGGACTGGTAAGTAATATCCCCTGATATATCCCTGTGGGAGGGGGCAAGCCCCTCCCACATTGATTTCTCCCCCCCCTGCAAATGTTTCTGCGCCCCCACAAACCCTCGCTACACTCGATCTAAGACTAAGGTCGTCTGGAACCTGTCCCGCAGCCGAATACAGTGGATATGTTCCAAAATAATAAAAAGCTGTGCTGCGAGGATAAAAACAATGAACGACAGCATTTACCTCTCGATTCAAAACAGCCCGCGTTTCAAGGAGCTGGTGAGAAAAAGGGAACGATTCGCCTGGATTCTCTCGGCAATCATGCTAGGGCTTTACTCCGCTTTCATCCTGTTGATCGCCTACGGGCCACAAGTGCTGGGGGCCAAGATCAGCCCCGGTTCGTCGATTACCTGGGGCATTCCCCTGGGCGTCGGGCTGATTGTGTCGGCCTTTATCCTGACCGGCATCTACGTGCGCCGGGCCAATGGCGAGTTTGACGACCTGAACAATGCGATTCTCAAGGAGGCTGCGCAATGATCCGGCGTCTACTGGCCCTATTCGGCGCTTCGCTCTTTGCTCCTGCCCTTTGGGCGGCGGACGCATTGACCGGCGAAGTGCACAAACAACCCCTCAACGTCTCCGCCATCGTGATGTTCGTCGCGTTCGTCGGTGCCACCCTGTGCATTACCTACTGGGCGTCCAAGCGCAATAAATCGGCGGCCGACTACTACGCGGCTGGCGGCAAGATCACCGGTTTCCAGAACGGCCTGGCAATTGCCGGCGACTACATGTCGGCGGCGTCATTCCTGGGGATTTCCGCGCTGGTGTTCACCTCCGGCTACGACGGCCTGATCTACTCGATCGGCTTCCTGGTGGGCTGGCCGATCATTCTGTTCCTGATCGCCGAGCGCCTGCGTAACCTGGGCAAGTACACCTTTGCCGACGTGGCGTCCTATCGCCTCGGGCAAACCCAGATCCGCAGCCTGTCGGCGTGTGGCTCGCTGGTGGTGGTAGCGTTCTACCTGATCGCGCAGATGGTCGGTGCGGGCAAGCTGATCCAACTGCTGTTCGGCCTGGACTACCACGTTGCGGTGATCCTGGTGGGCATCCTGATGTGCATGTATGTGCTGTTCGGCGGCATGCTGGCGACCACCTGGGTACAGATCATCAAGGCGGTGCTGTTGCTGTCCGGTGCTTCGTTCATGGCGCTGATGGTAATGAAGCACGTCAACTTCGACTTCAACATGCTGTTCTCCGAGGCGATCAAGGTTCACCCTAAAGGTGAAGCGATCATGAGCCCCGGCGGCCTGGTGAAAGACCCGATCTCGGCATTCTCCCTTGGCCTGGCACTGATGTTCGGTACCGCCGGCCTGCCGCACATCCTGATGCGCTTCTTCACCGTAAGCGACGCCAAGGAAGCGCGTAAGAGCGTGCTGTATGCCACCGGCTTCATCGGCTACTTCTATATCCTGACCTTTATCATCGGCTTCGGCGCGATCCTGCTGGTCAGCACCAACCCGGCGTTCAAGGATGCTGCAGGCGCTCTGCTGGGTGGTAACAACATGGCGGCGGTGCACCTGGCCAACGCGGTGGGCGGCAGTATCTTCCTGGGCTTCATCTCGGCCGTGGCGTTCGCCACCATCCTGGCAGTGGTTGCCGGCTTGACCCTGGCGGGTGCTTCGGCGGTGTCCCATGACCTGTACGCCAGCGTGATCAAGAAAGGCAAGGCCAACGAGAAAGATGAGATTCGCGTGTCGAAGATCACCACCGTGGCCTTGGGTGTATTGGCGATCGGCCTGGGTATCCTGTTCGAAAGCCAGAACATCGCGTTCATGGTTGGCCTGGCGTTCTCCATTGCCGCCAGCTGTAACTTCCCGGTGTTGCTGCTTTCCATGTACTGGAAAAACCTCACCACCCGTGGCGCCATGATTGGCGGCTGGTTGGGCTTGATCAGTGCCGTGGGCCTGATGGTTCTCGGCCCGACCATCTGGGTGTCGATCCTGCACCATGAGAAAGCCATCTTCCCGTACGAATACCCGGCGCTGTTCTCGATGATCATTGCGTTCGTCGGTATCTGGTTCTTCTCCATCACCGACAAGTCGGCGGCGGCAGAGAAAGAGCGTGCGCTGTACTTCCCGCAGTTTGTGCGTTCGCAGACTGGCCTAGGGGCGAGTGGGGCGGTTAACCACTAAGGGTTGTTGCTGAACAAGGAATGCCCCGGTCGTAAGGCCGGGGTATTTTTTTTGCCTGGAGTTTTGTGGTGTTTGGGCTAATGCCATCGGGGGCAAGCCCCCTCCCACAGTTAACCGAGTACAACCTTTGGAATGCGATTCAATGTGGGAGGGGGCTTGCCCCCGATGGCGGTACACCAGGCCCCACAAACAAAAACGGCCTCCACTAAGGGAGGCCGTTCTCAGTACAACTAAGCTGATTGCTTACTTGCGATCTTCCAGCTTGGTGATGTCACGCGACTCGTAGCCGGTGTACAGCTGGCGCGGGCGGCCAATCTTGTACGGGCTGGAGAGCATTTCTTTCCAGTGGGAGATCCAGCCCACGGTCCGCGCCAGGGCGAAGATCACGGTGAACATGCTGGTTGGAATGCCGATCGCCTTGAGGATGATCCCCGAGTAGAAGTCGACGTTCGGGTACAGCGAGCGTTCGATGAAGTACGGGTCGGTCAGGGCGATCTCTTCCAGGCGCATGGCCAGTTCGAGTTGCGGATCGTTCTTGATGCCCAGTTCCTTCAACACTTCGTCGCAGGTTTTCTTCATCACGGTGGCACGTGGGTCGCGGTTCTTGTAGACCCGGTGACCGAAGCCCATCAACTTGAACGGATCGTTCTTGTCCTTGGCCTTGGCGATGAACTTGTCGATGTTCGAGACATCGCCGATTTCATCCAGCATGGTCAATACGGCTTCGTTCGCACCGCCGTGGGCAGGGCCCCACAGTGCGGCGATACCGGCGGCGATACAGGCGAACGGGTTGGCACCCGAAGAGCCTGCCAGGCGTACGGTAGAAGTCGACGCGTTCTGTTCGTGGTCGGCGTGCAGGATGAAAATCTTGTCCATCGCAGCGGCCAGCACCGGGCTGATCGGTTTGATCTCGCACGGGGTGTTGAACATCATGTGCAGGAAGTTTTCCGCGTACGTCAGGTCGTTGCGCGGGTACATCATGGGTTGGCCCATGGAGTACTTGTAAACCATTGCGGCCAGGGTCGGCATCTTGGCAACCAGGCGGATCGCGGAGATTTCGCGATGCTGCGGGTTATTGATGTCGAGGGAGTCGTGATAGAAGGCCGACAGGGCGCCGACCACACCGCACATGACGGCCATCGGGTGGGCGTCGCGACGGAAACCGTTGAAGAAGGTCTTCAACTGCTCGTGAACCATGGTGTGGTTCTTCACGGTGCTGACGAACTGGGCCTTTTGCTCGGCTGTTGGCAATTCGCCATTTAGCAGCAGGTAGCAGGTTTCCAGGTAGTCCGACTGTTCGGCGAGTTGCTCGATCGGGTAGCCGCGGTGCAGCAGAATGCCATTGTCACCATCGATATAGGTGATCTTCGACTCGCAAGAGGCGGTCGACATGAAGCCTGGGTCGAATGTGAAACGGCCCGTGGCCGTCAGGCCCCGTACGTCGATAACATCGGGACCAACGGTGCCGGTTAAAATGGGCAGCTCGACGGGGGCTGCGCCCTCGATGATCAACTGCGCTTTTTTGTCAGCCATGTGGCCTCCTATTTATGCTTCAAATCATCAGACAGACCCCCCACGCAGGGCCCGCACCACTATATTGATATAAATCCAGATGTCAATTTGCCTAAAGTCTTGCGCCAGAAGGCTTTAACCGTACTTTTTCCTCGAAATTGACTGCCATTTACGCCTTTTATCCCGCCAGCGCAATCAGCTATTAGGGTGAGGAGCGCGCGTTGT
The DNA here is from genome assembly GCF_002843605.1 of Pseudomonas sp. S09G 359. Lineage (NCBI taxonomy): Bacteria > Pseudomonadati > Pseudomonadota > Gammaproteobacteria > Pseudomonadales > Pseudomonadaceae > Pseudomonas > Pseudomonas sp. S09G 359. The sequence goes on from NZ_CP025263.1 coordinate 2,008,237, forward strand.
CATTAGTAACCTAACTGTCTATACTCGGCCACCGACCGCCAAGGGCTTTTGGGCTTGCTTTCATTGGGGGTCGCACTCCCTGGGTGGTGCTTACCTGACCAGTGCACTCCCCAACAACTTTGCCCTGATTGTTAGGGGCTCTTCAGTGTGAAAAAAAGCCGTGAATAGCCAACGACCTGTAAACCTAGACCTAAGGACCATCAAACTCCCCATCACCGGCGTTACGTCGTTCCTGCACCGTGTTTCCGGCATCATCCTGTTCCTGGGCTTGGGCATCATGCTTTATGCATTGAGCAAATCCCTGGGTTCCGAGGAAGGTTACGCCGAGGTGAAGGCATGCTTGACCAGTCCGCTGGCCAAGTTCGTAGCATGGGGCCTCCTGTCCTCTCTTCTGTATCACCTGGTAGCCGGTGTGCGCCACTTGATCATGGACATGGGCATCGGTGAGACGCTGGAAGGCGGCCGCCGTGGCTCGAAAATCATCATCGCCATTTCCGTGGTGCTGATCGTTCTGGCAGGAGTTTGGATATGGTAACCAGCGTTACGAACCTTTCGCGTTCGGGCCTCTATGACTGGATGGCACAGCGTGTGTCTGCGGTCGTTCTCGCGGCTTATTTCATTTTCCTGATCGGATACCTCGTCGCAAACCCGGGCATCGGCTATGAGCAATGGCACGGCCTGTTTTCCCACAATGCGATGCGAATCTTCAGTCTGCTGGCCCTTGTAGCCCTGGGCGCTCACGCCTGGGTCGGCATGTGGACCATCGCGACCGACTACCTGACGCCGATGGCGCTGGGCAAGTCCGCGACCGCAGTCCGTTTCCTCTTCCAGGCAGTCTGCGGCGTTGCAATGTTCGCGTACTTCGTCTGGGGTGTGCAGATTCTTTGGGGTATCTGATTCATGGCTAACATTCCAACTATTTCATTCGACGCCATCATTATTGGTGGCGGCGGTGCTGGCATGCGCGCAGCGCTGCAGCTGGCTCAGGGCGGTCACAAGACTGCCGTGATCACCAAGGTGTTCCCGACGCGTTCCCACACCGTATCGGCCCAAGGTGGCATCACCTGCGCCATCGCCTCCGCCGACCCGAACGATGACTGGCGCTGGCACATGTACGATACCGTCAAGGGTTCCGACTACATCGGTGACCAGGACGCTATCGAATACATGTGTCAGGAAGGCCCGGCTGCGGTGTTCGAGCTGGACCACATGGGTCTGCCGTTCTCCCGTACCGAACAAGGTCGTATCTACCAGCGTCCATTCGGCGGCCAGTCGAAGGATTACGGTAAAGGCGGCCAGGCTGCCCGTACCTGCGCGGCGTCCGACCGTACCGGTCACGCACTGCTGCACACCCTTTATCAGGGCAACCTGAAAGCCGGTACTACGTTCCTGAACGAGTACTACGCTGTCGATCTGGTGAAAAACTCGCAAGGCGAGTTCGTCGGTGTGATCGCCATCTGCATCGAAACCGGTGAAACCACCTACATCCGCGCCAAGGCTACCGTGCTGGCGACGGGCGGTGCAGGCCGTATCTACGCCTCCACCACCAACGCCCTGATCAACACCGGCGACGGCGTTGGCATGGCTCTGCGTGCTGGCGTGCCGGTGCAAGACATCGAAATGTGGCAGTTCCACCCGACCGGTATCGCCGGTGCCGGTGTACTGGTTACCGAAGGTTGCCGTGGTGAAGGTGGATACCTGATCAACAAGCACGGCGAGCGTTTCATGGAGCGTTATGCTCCGAACGCGAAAGACCTGGCTGGTCGTGACGTTGTTGCCCGTTCGATGGTTAAAGAAATCATCGCCGGCAACGGCTGTGGTCCGAATGGCGACCACGTACTGCTGAAGCTCGATCACCTCGGTGAAGAAGTGCTGCACAGCCGCTTGCCTGGTATCTGCGAGCTGTCCAAGACCTTTGCTCACGTTGACCCGGTGGTTGCTCCGGTTCCGGTCGTGCCGACTTGCCACTATATGATGGGCGGCGTGCCGACCAACATTCATGGCCAGGCGATCACCCAGAACGCTGAAGGCGTGGACGAAATCATCCACGGCCTGTTCGCGGTAGGCGAAGTGGCCTGCGTATCGGTACACGGTGCCAACCGCCTGGGCGGCAACTCGCTGCTCGACCTGGTGGTATTCGGCCGTGCTGCCGGCCTGCACCTGGAAAAAGCGCTGACTGACGGCATCGAATACGATGACGCCACCGACGCCAACATCGAAGCCGCCCTGGCGCGTCTGAACGCTCTGAACGAGCGCACCGATGGCGAAGACGTGGCAACCCTGCGTCGCGAGCTGCAAAGCTGCATGCAGAACTACTTCGGTGTATTCCGTACCGGCGAATACATGCAGAAAGGTATTGCCCAGTTGGCCGACCTGCGTACGCGCATCGCCAACGTCAAGATCAACGATAAGTCGCAGGCGTTCAACACTGCGCGTATCGAAGCTCTGGAACTGCAAAACCTGCTGGAAGTGGCTGAAGCGACTGCAATCGCCGCCGAGGTTCGTAAAGAATCCCGTGGTGCACACGCCCGTGAAGACTTTGAAGATCGCGACGACGAAAACTGGTTGTGCCACACCCTGTACTTCCCGGGTGACAAGCGCGTAACCAAGCGTGCCGTGAACTTCTCGCCGAAGACGGTTCCGACGTTTGAACCGAAGATTCGGACTTACTAAGGGTGGCTGCCATGTTGAAAGTCAGTGTTTACCGCTACAACCCTGATCAGGACGCTGCGCCGTTCATGCAGGAATTCCAGGTCGATACCGGTGGTAAAGACTTGATGGTGCTGGATGTATTGGCACTGATCAAAGAGCAGGACGAAGGTTTCTCGTATCGTCGCTCTTGCCGTGAGGGTGTTTGTGGCTCCGACGGCATGAACATCAACGGCAAAAACGGCCTGGCGTGCATCACGCCGCTGTCCGCCGTGGTTAAAGGTAACAAGCTGATCGTTCGTCCTCTGCCAGGTTTGCCGGTTATCCGTGACCTGGTCGTCGATATGAGCATCTTCTACAAGCAATACGAGAAAGTTAAGCCGTTCCTGCAGAACGACACGCCGGCTCCGGCCATCGAGCGTCTGCAGTCCCCTGAAGAGCGTGAAAAGCTCGACGGTCTGTACGAGTGCATCCTGTGCGCTTGCTGCTCGACCTCGTGCCCGTCCTTCTGGTGGAACCCGGACAAGTTCCTGGGTCCAGCTGCTCTGCTGCAAGCGTACCGCTTCCTGGCAGACAGCCGTGACACCAAGACGTCCGAGCGTCTGGCTTCACTGGATGACCCGTTCAGCGTATTCCGCTGCCGCGGGATCATGAACTGCGTCAACGTATGTCCCAAAGGCCTGAACCCGACTAAGGCCATTGGTCACATCCGTAACATGCTGCTGCAAAGCGGCGTGTAACTGACGTTGTAGTAAAAGCAGGACCGTTGTGCCCGTAAATGCTGCGGCGCAGGCTTCAACCGGCGCCGTAGTTTTAACTTGAGCAGCGACTTACAAAGCCGCGGCTCTTATTTTGAAGAAATGAGACAAGCAGGGGCATTCGGGTTGGTACCCGAACTATCAGCGTGATCCTAAGTGGCTTGTTTTGGTCGCTGCACTTGGCCTTTTGCAAGCAAACTCGGTGTTTTCGCCGGTGGTGTCCCCAAATCGAGGGTGACCAAGCATGCAAGAAAGCGTGATGCAGCGCATGTGGAACAGCGGCTATCTTTCAGGTGGTAACGCTGCCTATGTGGAAGAGCTTTATGAGCTCTACCTGCACGACCCTAACGCTGTGCCAGAAGAATGGCGCACCAAATTTCAGACGTTGTCTTCAGACGGCAACGCTGCCACCGATGTATCGCACGCAACAATTCGCGATCAGTTTGTGCTGCTGGCAAAGAACCAGCGCCGCGCCCAGCCGGTTTCCGCCGGTAGCGTGAGCAGCGAGCACGAGAAGAAGCAAGTTGAAGTATTGCGACTGATCCAGGCCTACCGGATGCGTGGCCACCAGGCGGCCCAGCTTGACCCGCTGGGGCTCTGGCAGCGTCCTGCACCTGCTGACCTGTCGATCAATCATTACGGCTTGACCAATGCCGATCTTGATACGACCTTCCGTGCCGGCGACCTGTTCATCGGCAAAGAGGAAGCGAGCCTACGCGAAATTCACGAAGCGTTGCAGCAGACATATTGCCGCACCATTGGCGCTGAGTTCACGCACATCACTGATTCCGAGCAACGCCACTGGTTCCAGCATCGCCTGGAAGGCGTGCGCGGCCGTCCGGTGCTGTCCGCGGATGTACGCAGCCACCTGCTCGAGCGCGTGACCGCAGCTGAAGGCCTGGAAAAATACCTGGGTACCAAATACCCGGGCACCAAGCGTTTCGGCCTGGAAGGCGGCGAAAGCCTGATTCCGATGCTCGACGAGCTGATCCAGCGTTCCGGTTCCTACGGTACCAAGGAAATCGTGATCGGCATGGCTCACCGTGGTCGCCTGAACGTGTTGGTCAACACCTTCGGCAAGAACCCGCGCGAGCTGTTCGACGAGTTCGAAGGCAAGAAGAAGGTCGAGCTGGGTTCCGGTGACGTTAAATACCACCAGGGCTTCTCGTCCAACGTGATGACCACCGGCGGTGAAGTTCACCTGGCCATGGCCTTCAACCCATCCCACCTGGAAATCGTTTCTCCAGTGGTCGAGGGTTCGGTACGTGCTCGCCAGGATCGTCGTAACGACACCACCGGTGAGAAGGTTCTGCCGATTTCCATCCACGGTGACGCGGCGTTCGCCGGTCAAGGCGTGGTCCTGGAAACGTTCCAGATGTCGCAGACTCGCGGCTTCAAGACCGGCGGTACCGTTCACATCGTCATCAACAACCAAGTGGGCTTCACCATCAGCAACCCGCTGGATGCGCGCTCTACCGAGTACGCGACCGACGTTGCCAAGATGATCCAGGCGCCGATCCTCCATGTGAATGGTGATGATCCGGAAGCCGTGTTGTTCGTGACCCAGTTGGCCATCGACTACCGCATGCAGTTCAAGCGTGACGTGGTGATCGACCTGGTTTGCTACCGCCGTCGCGGTCACAACGAAGCCGACGAACCGAGCGGCACCCAGCCGTTGATGTACCAGCAGATCACCAAGCAGCGCACTACCCGTGAGCTGTACGCCGAAAGCCTGACCAAGGCCGGCGTGCTGGATGATGCGCGTGTTCAGGCGAAGATCGATGAATACCGCAACGCGCTGGACAACGGTCTGCACGTAGTGAAAAGCCTGGTTAAAGAGCCGAACAAAGAGTTGTTCGTGGACTGGCGCCCGTACCTGGGTCACGCCTGGACTGCACGTCACGACACTTCGTTCGATCTGAAAACCCTGCAGGAACTGTCTGCCAAGCTGCTGGAAATTCCAGAAGGCTTCGTGGTGCAGCGTCAGGTTGCGAAGATCTACGAAGACCGTCAGAAGATGCAAGCCGGCGGCCTGCCGATCAACTGGGGTTACGCCGAAACCATGGCGTACGCGACCCTGGCGTTCGAAGGTCACCCGATCCGCATGACCGGCCAGGACATCGGCCGTGGTACGTTCTCGCACCGTCATGCTGTGCTGCACAACCAGAAAGACGCGGGTACCTACATCCCGTTGCAGAACCTGTACGAAGGCCAGCCACGTTTCGACCTGTACGATTCGTTCCTGTCCGAAGAAGCCGTACTGGCGTTCGAATACGGCTACTCCACCACCACGCCTAACGCGCTGGTGATCTGGGAAGCCCAGTTCGGCGACTTCGCCAACGGTGCCCAGGTGGTTATCGACCAGTTCATCACCAGCGGCGAGCACAAGTGGGGCCGTCTGTGCGGTCTGACCATGTTGCTGCCGCACGGTTATGAAGGTCAGGGTCCGGAGCACTCCTCGGCCCGTCTGGAGCGTTACCTGCAGCTGTGCGCCGAGCACAACATCCAGGTGTGCGTGCCGACTACCCCGGCCCAGATCTACCACTTGCTGCGTCGCCAGGTGATCCGCCCGCTGCGCAAGCCGCTGGTAGTGCTGACCCCGAAATCGCTGTTGCGTCATAAATTGGCCATCTCGACCCTGGAAGATCTGGCCGACGGTTCGTTCCAGACCGTGATTCCGGAAATCGACACGCTGGACGCCGCCAAAGTCACGCGCCTGGTCCTGTGCAGCGGCAAGGTCTACTACGACTTGCTGGAAAAACGCCGTGCCGAAGGCCGCGAAGACATCGCTATCGTGCGTATCGAGCAGCTTTACCCGTTCCCGGAAGACGACCTGATGGAGGCCATCGCGCCTTATACCAACCTCACCAATGTGGTGTGGTGTCAGGAAGAACCGATGAACCAGGGCGCTTGGTACAGCAGCCAGCATCATTTGCGTCGCAGCATCGGCAACCATAACAAGGCCCTGGGTCTTGAGTACGCCGGTCGTGATGCTTCTGCTGCACCTGCGTGTGGTTATGCGTCGATGCACGCCGAGCAGCAGGAAAAACTGCTGCAAGATGCTTTCACTGTTTAACGCCTTCGCGCTGACTGAAACCGAATTTTAAGGACCCACAGATAATGGCTATCGAAATCAAAGCCCCGTCATTCCCGGAATCGGTTGCCGATGGCACCGTTGCCACCTGGCACAAGAAACCAGGCGACGCCGTAAAGCGTGACGACCTGATCGTCGACATCGAGACCGACAAAGTCGTTCTGGAAGTGTTGGCCGAAGCTGACGGCGTACTGGGCGCAATCGTTGCCGAAGAGGGCGCTACCGTCCTGTCGAACCAGGTACTGGGCTCGATCGAAGCAGGCGGCGCTGCTGCCGCTGCTCCAGCCGCCGCTGCTGCTGCTGCTCCGGCTGCCGCACCTGCCGCTGCCGCTCCGGCTGCCGGTGCTGAAGATCCAATCGCTGCACCGGCTGCACGTCAGCTGGCGGAAGAAAACGGCATCAACCTGGCTTCCATCAAAGGCACCGGCAAAGACGGCCGTGTGACCAAGGAAGACGTGGTTGCTGCTGTTGAAGCCAAGAAAAACGCTCCAGCTGCCGCACCTGCCAAGGCTGCTGCCCCGGCTGCCGCTGCGCCTGTGTTCGCCGCTGGCGACCGCACCGAGAAGCGCGTACCGATGACCCGCGTACGTGCCACCGTGGCCAAGCGTCTGGTTGAAGCTCAGTCGAACATGGCGATGCTGACCACTTTCAACGAAGTCGACATGACCGAAGTCATGGCCCTGCGTTCGAAGTACAAGGATCTGTTCGAGAAGTCCCACAACGGCGTGCGCCTGGGCTTCATGTCGTTCTTCGTGAAAGCGGCCACCGAAGCGCTGAAACGCTTCCCGGCAGTTAACGCTTCCATCGACGGCGGCGACATCGTTTACCATGGCTATGCAGACGTCGGCGTTGCCGTGTCCAGCGACCGTGGCCTGGTGGTTCCGGTTCTGCGTAACGCCGAGCTGATGAGCCTGGCTGAAATCGAAGGCGGCATCGCCGGCTTCGGTAAGAAAGCCCGTGACGGCAAGCTGACCATCGACGAGATGACCGGCGGTACCTTCACCATCACTAACGGTGGTACCTTCGGTTCGATGATGTCGACGCCGATCGTCAACCCACCGCAAGCTGCGATCCTGGGCATGCACAACATCATCCAGCGTCCGATGGCCATCAATGGCCAAGTCGTGATCCGCCCGATGATGTACTTGGCGCTGTCGTACGATCACCGCCTGATCGATGGTAAAGAAGCCGTGACTTTCCTGGTGACCATCAAGAACCTGCTGGAAGACCCGGCTCGTCTGCTGCTGGATATCTGATAGAAGCAGCTGCAGGCTCTGTGACAGGCTGCCCATAAGGCAGTCTGGTTCAGGGCTTGCGGCTTGAAAGCTTGCTGCTAAATAGAGGAACTATTTTCATGTCGCAGAAATTTGACGTTGTAGTGATTGGTGCAGGTCCTGGCGGTTACGTTGCCGCGATCAAGGCCGCACAACTGGGCCTCTCGACTGCTTGCATCGAAAAATACACCGACAAGGAAGGCAAACTGGCATTGGGCGGTACTTGCCTGAACGTTGGTTGCATTCCTTCCAAGGCGCTGCTGGACAGCTCCTGGAAATTCCACGAAGCCCAAGACGGCTTCGCGATCCACGGCATCAACCATGCTGGCGTGACCATGGACGTACCAGCAATGGTCGGCCGTAAAGCCAACATCGTTAAAGGCCTGACTTCCGGCGTTGCCACCTTGTTCAAGGCCAACGGCGTTACTTCCCTGCAAGGCCACGGCAAGCTGCTGGCCGGCAAGAAAGTTGAAATCACCAAGCCAGACGGCTCGGTTGAAGTCATCGAAGCCGAAAACGTGATCCTGGCACCAGGCTCGCGTCCAATCGACATTCCGCCTGCACCCGTTGACCAGAACGTGATCGTTGATTCGACCGGCGCCCTGGAATTCCAATCGGTTCCTAAGCGTCTGGGCGTGATCGGCGCTGGCGTGATCGGCCTGGAGCTGGGTTCGGTATGGTCCCGCCTGGGTTCTGAAGTGACTGTGCTGGAAGCCCTGGACACGTTCCTGCTGGCTGCCGACACCGCGGTGTCCAAAGAAGCGCTGAAAACCCTGACCAAACAAGGTCTGGACATCAAGCTGGGCGCACGCGTTACCGGTTCCAAGGTCAACGGCGAAGAAGTCGTTGTGACCTACACCGATAAAGACGGCGAGCAGACCATCACTTTCGACAAGCTGATCGTAGCCGTGGGTCGCCGTCCAGTGACCACCGACCTGCTGGCTTCTGACAGCGGCGTGAACATCGACGAGCGTGGCTTCATCCACGTTGACGATCACTGCGCTACCACCGTGCCTGGCGTCTACGCCATCGGCGACGTGGTTCGCGGCATGATGCTGGCGCACAAGGCTTCCGAAGAAGGCATCATGGTTGTGGAGCGCATCAAGGGCCACAAAACCCAGATGAACTACGACCTGATCCCATCGGTTATCTACACCCACCCGGAAATTGCATGGGTCGGCAAGAACGAACAGCAGTTGAAAGCTGAAGGCGTTGAAGTTAACGTCGGCACCTTCCCGTTTGCTGCTTCTGGCCGTGCCATGGCAGCCAACGACACCGGTGGTTTTGTCAAAGTGATCGCTGATGCCAAGACTGACCGCGTATTGGGCGTCCACGTGATCGGCCCGAGCGCTGCAGAACTGGTTCAGCAGGGCGCAATCGGTATGGAATTCGGCACCAGTGCCGAGGACCTGGGCATGATGGTCTTCTCCCATCCGACCCTGTCCGAAGCGTTGCACGAAGCAGCGTTGGCAGTGAATGGCGGCGCCATCCACATCGCCAACCGCAAGAAGCGCTAAGCGAGATAATAAGAAACCACGGCGGAGTTGCCCGTCGTGAGCCTTGCGCGCAAGACTCACCGCGGAATATCCGCTGGACGCAGCCTTGCGCAGCTTTACGGGCCTTAAGCCCCGCAAGTTGCGCAAGCAGCAGTCACAGGTGGCGCGGCACTCATAATGAGCGCAGCGCCGAATGCGCAGTACCTAACGAAGACGGTAAAAAGCATGAATCTTCACGAGTATCAGGGTAAGCAGCTGTTCGCTGAATACGGCCTGCCAGTTTCCAAGGGCTACGCAGTAGACACCCCGGAAGCAGCAGCAGAAGCTTGCGACAAAATCGGTGGCACCGAGTGGGTTGTCAAAGCCCAGGTCCACGCTGGTGGTCGCGGTAAAGCGGGCGGCGTTAAGCTGGTTCGCAGCAAAGAAGACGCCAAGGCCTTCGCACAGCAGTGGCTGGGCAAGCGTCTGGTGACTTACCAGACTGATGCCAATGGCCAGCCAGTCACCAAGATCCTGGTTGAATCGTGCACTGATATCGCTAAAGAGCTGTACCTGGGCGCTGTCGTTGACCGTTCGAGCCGTCGCATCGTGTTCATGGCCTCCACCGAAGGTGGCGTGGACATTGAGAAGATCGCCGAAGAAACCCCAGAAAAAATTCTGAAAGCCACTATCGATCCACTGGTTGGCGCTCAGCCATTCCAGGGTCGCGAGCTGGCTTTCCAGCTGGGCCTGGAAGGCAAGCAAGTTGCCCAGTTCGCCAAGATCTTCGTAGGTCTGGCCAAACTGTTCCAGGATCACGATCTGGCCCTGCTGGAAGTGAACCCGCTGGTGATCAAGGCTGACGGCGATCTGCACTGCCTCGACGCCAAGATCAACATCGACGCCAACGCCATGTACCGTCAGCCTAAGCTGAAGACTTTCCACGATCCGTCGCAAGACGATCCGCGCGAAGCGCACGCTGCCAAGTTCGAACTGAACTACGTAGCCCTGGAAGGTAACATCGGTTGCATGGTCAACGGTGCTGGCCTGGCCATGGGTACCATGGACATCGTCAACCTGCATGGCGGCAAACCAGCCAACTTCCTCGACGTGGGCGGTGGTGCTACCAAAGAACGCGTTACCGAAGCCTTCAAGATCATCCTGTCCGACTCCAACGTCGCTGCAGTACTGGTCAACATCTTCGGCGGCATCGTTCGTTGCGACATGATTGCCGAAGGCATCATCGGTGCAGTGAAAGAAGTTGGCGTTAAAATCCCGGTTGTTGTTCGCCTCGAAGGTAACAACGCTGAACTGGGCGCTAAAGTACTGGCAGAAAGCGGTTTGAACATCATCGCGGCTACCAGCCTGACCGACGCTGCTCAACAAGTTGTCAAAGCTGCGGAGGGCAAATAATGAGCGTCCTGATCAATAAAGACACCAAAGTTATCTGCCAGGGTATTACCGGTTCGCAAGGTAGTTTCCACACCCAGCAAGCCATCGAATACGGCACCAAGATGGTTGGCGGCGTAACTCCAGGCAAAGGCGGCACCGAGCACCTGGGTCTGCCAGTGTTCAACACCGTGAAAGACGCTGTAGCTGCCACTGGCGCCACCGCCAGCGTGATCTACGTTCCAGCTCCTTTCTGCAAGGACTCGATCCTGGAAGCAGCATTCGGCGGCATCAAGCTGATCGTTTGCATCACCGAAGGCATTCCTACCCTGGACATGCTGGACGCTAAAGTTAAGTGCGACGAGCTGGGTGTTACCCTGATCGGCCCTAACTGCCCAGGCGTGATCACCCCAGGCGAATGCAAGATCGGCATCATGCCAGGTCACATTCACTTGCCAGGTAAAGTCGGTATCGTTTCGCGTTCCGGCACCCTGACCTACGAAGCTGTGAAGCAGACTACTGACGCCGGTTTCGGTCAGTCGACTTGCGTCGGCATCGGCGGTGACCCGATCCCAGGCTCCAACTTCATCGACATCCTGAAGCTGTTCCAGGAAGACCCGAAGACCGAAGCGATCGTAATGATCGGTGAGATCGGCGGTTCGGCTGAAGAAGAAGCGGCTGCCTACATCAAGGCACACGTGACCAAGCCGGTTGTTTCCTACATCGCTGGTGTGACTGCCCCTGCGGGCAAGCGCATGGGCCATGCTGGCGCAATCATCTCTGGTGGCAAGGGTACTGCAGACGAGAAGTTTGCTGCCCTGGAAGACGCAGGCGTTAAAACCGTGCGTTCGCTGGCAGACATCGGCAAGGCTTTGTCCGAGCTGACCGGTTGGGCTGTCAAGTAAGCTTCGCGCTTAGCTGACGCTTTACCAAGCAAAGGCCACCTTCGGGTGGCCTTTGTGCGTTCTGTGGGAGGGGGCTTGCCCCCGATGGGGGAGTGTCAGTTGATAACGCTATAACTGACCCACTGCTATCGGGGGCAAGCCCCCTCCCACATTTGAATCTATTGCCAGATTAAGTACGAAAACGCGACATTCTGATGTCGCTTATCGGACAGTACGCCCCGCAACAGTGCGTTTGTCAGCCTAATTCTGTAATCTACCCGCCTCTTTATGCGTCCGCATCCCAAAAGGAAGCCGCGCGCTAGACCCGTCGGCCTCCATAAGGGCCGGCAGTATTTCCCTCATCCATAGGGAATCCCTCTCTAAATTCCGATTCAGTAGTGTGGTATTTCCTCAAATGAAAGTGTTGAAAAGCCAGGATATCCTGGCGTTGGGCTTTATGACCTTTGCCCTGTTCGTGGGCGCCGGCAACATCATCTTCCCGCCTATCGTTGGTTTGCAGTCCGGGCCTCACGTCTGGATGGCAGCGCTGGGCTTCCTGATCACTGCAGTCGGTTTGCCGGTGGTCACCGTGATCGCCCTGGCCAAGGTCGGCGGCGGTATGGACGCATTGAGCAGCCCGATCGGCAAGATCGCCGGTGGTCTGCTCGCGGCGGCGGCGTATCTGGCGGTAGGCCCGCTGTTCGCCACCCCGCGTACCGCAACTGTATCGTTCGAAGTCGGCCTGGCGCCGCTGACCGGCGAAAGCCCGCTGGCGCTGTTCCTCTACAGCTCGGTGTATTTCCTGGTGGTGTTCTTCGTGTCCCTGTACCCGGGGCGCCTGCTGGACACTGTGGGGCGTTTCCTCGCGCCGCTGAAGATCATCGCGCTGGCCATCCTCGGTATTGCCGCGTTTGCGTTGCCGGCTGGTGAGGTGGGTGTCGCTACCCCGGAATACGTGGCTGCGCCGTTCTCCCAGGGCTTTATCAATGGTTACCTGACCATGGATACCCTCGGTGCGCTGGTGTTTGGCATCGTGATCGTCAATGCCATCCGCTCCCGTGGCGTCGAGTCGCCCAAGCTGATCACCCGCTACGCGATCATTGCCGGGCTGATTGCCGGCGTGGGCCTGGCGCTGGTGTATGTCAGCCTGTTCCGCCTGGGGGCGGGCAGCCATGAAGTCGCCGCCGGTGCCGCCAACGGCGCTGCGGTATTGCACGCGTATGTACAACACACGTTCGGCTCCCTGGGCAGCGGCTTCCTCGCGGTGCTGATTTCCCTGGCTTGCCTGGTGACCGCGGTTGGCCTCACCTGCGCGTGCGCCGAGTACTTCAGCAAAATCCTGCCGCTGTCCTACAAGACCCTGGTAGTGATCCTGGCGCTGTTCTCGCTGTTCGTGTCCAACCTGGGCCTGACCAAGCTGATTGCCTTCTCGATCCCGGTACTGACCGCGATCTACCCGCCGTGCATCGTGCTGGTGGCGTTGAGCTTCTGCAAAGACTTCTGGCAGGAACAGGGCCGTATTGTCGGCCCGGTGATGTTGGTGTCGTTCGTCTTTGGCTGCATCGATGCGCTCAAGGGTGCCGGCCTGGCCGATTGGATGCCGTCGCAGTTGGCGCATCTGCCGTTGAGCGAGCAGGGCCTGGCGTGGCTGGTACCGTCGGTGATGACGCTGGTTGTGGCGGTGGTGGTTGACCGGATGCTCGGCAAACGCAGCGAAGCGATCGCGTAACCAACGGTTTCGCGCAGTACTGAAATGCCCCGTATCAATAGATACGGGGCATTTTTTATGCTTATGGGGCTGCACCTTCTACAGTTGGAATACGGTCGGTGTGGGAGCGGGCTTGCTCGCGAATGCCGTGGGTCAGTGCCAGATATATAAACTGAACCACCGCATTCGCGAGCAAGCCCGCTCCCACATTTTTTAGACCGTGTTCGCCTTCATCCACCGCTCAATAGGACCCGCATGTCGTTCGTCGAAACCAACCAAGTCCACCTGCTTGCCGCTCTCTGGTTTGTGCTGTGCTGGGGCGGCTACACCCGTTATGCCATCTGGAAAGCCCGGGATACCGCGTGTCTGGCCAGCGTGCTGCACCTGTATTGCGAAGATTGGATGCGTCGCATGCTCCTGCGCGACAACCGTATCGCCGATGCCAGCGTAATCGGCAACCTGGAGCGCAACGCTTCGTTCTTTGCCTCCAGCACCTTGATCATCCTCGCCGGCATTCTCACCGTACTCGGTGCGTCCGAGCGGGCGGTGTCGCTCCTGGCGGATATCCCCATGGTGCAGCAGGCCTCCCAGGGCATGTCGGAAATCAAGTTGTTGTGCCTGGCGCTGGTGTTTGTCTACGCCTTCTTCACCTTCAGCTGGTGCATGCGCCAGTACAACTTCGCCGCGGTGCTGGTGGGCTCGGCGCCGATGATCGGTGAGCGACATGTGTCGGAGCAGGAGCGCAATGCGTTTGCCCTGCGCGCGGCGCGGGTGATCTCCATGGCCGCCAACCAGTTCAACTTCGGCCTGCGCGCTTATTATTTCGGCATGACCATGCTGGCGTGGTTTGTCAGCCCTTGGTTATTTATGTTGATGAGTGCCGGGGTAGTGTGCGTGCTGTATCGCCGGGAGTTTCATTCCGACGTACTGCAGGTGATGGTGTATACGCAAACGGATGCCGCATTGCCCGAGGCCGTCAAAGAGCCGGCTTAGTTCGTAATGCGTCGAATAAAAACTCCAGGCAAAGAAAAGCCCGCTATCTAAGCGGGCTTTCTTTTTACAGCCAAGCTATTTCAAACCGCGGTATCAAGAACCCGAGGCAGGCGTAGCTGGTGCTGCTTCTTTAGCGGCGGCTGCGTTCGATTCAGCCTGAGCTTTGGCAGCATCGGCGTTTTCTTTCGCAGCGTCGTTCACTTTATCCTGAGCCTTCGCCATATCTTTCTGAGCTTGCTCGGAATGTGCCGCGGCGTCTTGGGCTTTGTCTTCGGATTTTTTATCGCAGGCAGCGAGACCGAGGGCAGCGGCCAGCATCATGGAAATAGCTAAAGTCTTGCGCATGGGGTGTTTCTCCTTATTGAAGATATCTACTGGCCTTTCGAGCATGGCGCTTCAGCATTAGTTCCTTTTATTCCATAGATATATAAAACACGGCCTTCAGGGAACTTTCCACCGCCCCCTCCACTGCGAAGATCAACACTAATAAGAGTCTGGATTCAATGACCGAAACCCTACTGTTAGAGCGTTCGACACGTTTTGTTTCAGCTTTGCGCCACTGCCAGGTGCTGGGTATTGGCGTGCATGACGCAAGCGGGGAGGGCATCACGCTGGTCCTGCCCTACGCCGCGCATCTCGTCGGCGACCCTACCACCGGCGTGATCCACGGCGGTGCATTGACCTCGCTGATGGACACTGCGTGCGGCATGGCCACCTTGTGTGTGCTGCCGGAGTTCGAGGTGTGCCCGACCCTCGACCTGCGTATCGACTACATGCATGCCGCCGCGCCGCTCAAGCCGGTGTATGGCTTTGCCCAGTGCTACCGGGTGACCACCGACGTGATCTTTACCCGTGGCTTTGCTTATCAGGACGACCCGCAACAGCCCATCGCCCATGTGGTGGGCACGTTCATGCGCATGGGTAAGCGCCTCAAGGGCGCGCAAGGGCTGGGAGATGCAATCAAGGGGGCGCAGGCATGACACACCGATTCAAGACCCGCCTGGAGCAGGCCCACGCGCGCGGCAACTACGCAGCGCTGCTGGAGCTGATCCCCTACGCCGAACTGATCGGCATCGAATGCACGCGGCTGGGGGATGAGTTGCTGTTTCGCCTGCCGGCCAACAAGGACAATATTGGTAACCCCATATTGCCTGCGCTTCACGGCGGGGTGATTGCCGGCTTTATGGAGCTGGCGGCGGCGCTGCACCTGATGGTGTTTACCGGCGCGCCGGGTGTGCCGAAAATCATCGACTTCTCCCTCGATTACCTGCGCGCCGGGCAGTTTCGCGACACGTACGCCACCTGCCAGGTGTGGCGCCAGGGTCGACGGGTGGCGAATGTGGCGATCACTGCGTGGCAGAGCACCGCGGCCGAACCCATCGCCACCGCCCGCGCGCATTTCAAGATCGAGGAAACAGCCCGCCCTTGAAATCCTGGTCTTAGCCCCCAACTTTGATGACAACCCGCCGCCAACCCTGAAGGGCGCGGCCACTGCCATCCAATTGGAGTTTGATGACCATGAGTGTGGAAACTCAAAAGGAAACCCTGGGCTTCCAGACCGAGGTGAAGCAACTGCTGCACCTCATGATCCATTCGCTGTATTCCAACAAGGAAATCTTCCTTCGCGAATTGATCTCGAACGCCTCTGACGCTGTCGACAAATTACGTTTCGAAGCCCTGTCCAAGCCTGAGTTGCTGGAAGGTGGCGCCGAGCTGAAAATCCGTGTGAGCTTCGACAAAGACGCCAAGACCGTCACCCTCGAAGACAACGGCATCGGCATGAGCCGCGATGATGCGATCACCCACCTGGGGACCATCGCCAAATCCGGCACCGCCGATTTCATGAAGAATCTGTCGGGCGACCAGAAGAAAGATTCGCACCTGATCGGCCAGTTCGGCGTGGGCTTCTATTCGGCCTTCATCGTTGCCGACCAGGTTGAAGTGTTCAGCCGTCGTGCTGGCCTCGACGCCAGCGAAGGTGTGCACTGGTCTTCCAAAGGTGAGGGCGAATTTGAAATCGCCACCATCGACAAGGCTGACCGTGGTACCCGCATCGTGCTGCACCTCAAAGACGGCGAAGATGAATTCGCCGATGGCTGGCGCCTGCGCAACATCATCAAGAAGTATTCCGACCACATCGCCCTGCCCATCGAACTGCCGAAAGAACAGGCGGCCGCTGAAGGCGAAGAGCAGCCTGCCCAAGAATGGGAAGTGGTCAACCGCGCCAGCGCCCTGTGGACCCGCCCTCGCACTGAAGTGAAGGACGAGGAATACCAGGAGTTCTACAAGCACATCGCCCACGACTACGAAAACCCGCTGAGCTGGAGCCACAACAAGGTCGAAGGCAAGCTGGAATACAGCTCGCTGCTCTACGTACCGGCCCGTGCTCCGTTCGACCTGTATCAGCGTGAAGCGCCAAAAGGCCTCAAGCTTTACGTGCAGCGCGTGTTCGTGATGGACCAGGCGGAATCCTTCCTGCCGCTGTACCTGCGCTTTATCAAAGGCGTGGTCGACTCCAATGATCTGTCGCTGAACGTGTCGCGGGAAATCCTGCAGAAAGACCCGATCATCGACTCGATGAAGTCGGCGCTGACCAAGCGCGTACTCGACATGCTGGAAAAACTGGCGAAAAACGAGCCTGAGCAATACAAGGGCTTCTGGAAAAACTTCGGCCAGGTCATGAAAGAAGGCCCGGCGGAAGATTTTGCCAACAAGGAAAAAATCGCCGGCCTGCTGCGCTTTGCATCCACCAACGGTGATGACGGTGAGCAGAGCGTTGCCCTGGCCGAGTACCTGGCGCGCGCCAAGGAAGGTCAGGACAAGATCTACTACCTGACCGGCGAAACCTACGCCCAGGTCAAGAACAGCCCGCACCTGGAAGTCTTCCGCAAGAAAGGCATCGAAGTGCTGCTGCTGACCGACCGTATCGATGAGTGGCTGATGAGCTACCTCAGCGAGTTCGACGGCAAGACCTTCGTCGACGTCGCCCGTGGTGACCTGGACCTGGGTAACCTGGACTCCGAAGAAGAGAAGAAAGAAGCCGAAGAAGTCGCCAAGGCCAAAGAAGGTCTGGTTGAGCGGATCAAGACTGCCTTGGGCGATGCCGTCAGCGAAGTGCGGGTTTCCCACCGTCTGACTGATTCCCCGGCGATCCTGGCCATCGGTGAGCAGGACCTGGGCATGCAGATGCGTCAGATCCTCGAAGCCAGCGGCCAGAAGGTTCCGGACTCCAAGCCGATCTTCGAATTCAACCCGGCTCACCCGTTGATCGAGAAACTCGACGGCGAGCAGAGCGAAGAGCGGTTTGGCGACCTGTCGCACATCCTCTTCGACCAAGCGGCCCTGGCCGCCGGCGACAGCCTGAAAGACCCGGCCGCCTACGTGCGCCGCCTGAACAAGCTGTTGGTTGAACTGTCGGTTTGACCCTGATGTTGAAAAACCCGCTTCGGCGGGTTTTTTCGTTCTCGTGCACCTCAACTGGAGTAAATGATGAGCCAAGTCACTGTGCGTTCCGTGGTCTATCAGATTGATGGCCAGTCTTATGAGAGCCGTCTGGCGTTCGATGCCAGCCACAAGGGCCCGCTGCCGGGCCTGCTGATGGCGCCGAACTGGATGGGTGTGAGTGCCGGCGCTGAAGAAATCGCCAAGAGCGTGGCCAGCAAAGGCTATGTGGTGCTGATTGCCGACCTGTACGGGCAAACCGTGCGTCCGTCGAACGGTGATGAGGCCGGCGCGGCGATGATGCCGTTGAAGAATGACAACCCGGCGCTGATCAAGCGTATGCAGGCAGCCTTTGAGCAACTGCAAGGCCAGACCGAAGCCGCGGTGGACACCTCGAAGCTGGCAACCTTCGGCTTCTGTTTTGGCGGTTTTTGCTCGCTGGAGCTTGCGCGTACCGGCGCGCCACTGAAAGCTGCCGTATCTTTCCACGGCACTATCGATACCCAGAACCCGGCTGGCGCCAAACACGTCAAGGGTTCGGTGTTGGTGCTGCACGGCGCGTCCGACCCTCTGGTGCCAAAAGAACAGCTGCCGGCCTTTGAAGCCGAAATGAACGCGGCCGGTGTGGATTGGCAATTGCTGAGCTACGGCGGCGCGGTGCATTCCTTCACCGACCCGCACGCCAATGTACCGGGCAAGATGATGTACGACGCGAAGACCGCCAAGCGGGCTTTCCAGTCGATGCATAATTTGTTGGATGAAGTGTTCAAGGGCTAAAACTCTACCGCCTGTTCCGGCCCCTTCGCGAGCAAGTCGAATCGTCGCACCGCCCCTCCCACATTCGACCGCATTTAGTCTGTAGGAATGCGTTCAAATGTGGGAGGGGCGGTGCGACGATTCGACTTGCCCCCGATAGCTATCTCACTGGCAACTCAATTCTTTCAGTTTCACCCGGCACGGTCGGCCATTCCCCAGCCGCCCAACGCCGCCGAGCCTCGTCGATCTTCAACGGATCACTCGCGACAAAATTCCAATTGATCCGCCGCGGCCCATCCAGCGCCGCGCCACCCAGCACCACCAGATGGCAATCCGTCTCGGCAAACAGTGTCATCGCCTGACCCGCCGGTAATACCACCAAGCTATGCACCTCCAGCGCTTCACCGTCCAATTGTGCCTCCCCCTCCAGCACATACACCGCGCGTTCCTCGTGTTCATCCGGGATCAACAGGGTCGTGGCCGCCTGCATCTGTACTTCGGCATACAGCGTGGGCGACAGCACTGGCACGGGTGATTTGAGGCAGAAGCCGCTGCCGGCGATCAGCCGGATCTGTACGCCCAGGTTGTCGCTCACCGGCAGGCTCGCCGCCGGGTGATGGCTGTAATGCCCCGGCCCGGTTTCGTGGTCCTTGGGCGATGCCAGCCACACTTGCAGGCCATGCAGGCTGAAACCGCTGGCCTTCACCGCGTCGGGGGTGCGCTCAACGTGGGCAATTGCGCTGCCGGCGGTCATCCAACTGACGTCGCCGGCCTGCACCACCTGGTCCGAGCCCAGGCTGTCCTTGTGCTGCAGCACGCCTTCGAACAGGTAGGTGAGGGTGGATAGGCCAATATGCGGGTGCTGGCGGATATTCATGCCGCTGCCCGGCGCGTAGCGGGTGTGCAGCATGTGGTCGAAAAATACAAAAGGCCCGACGCTGCGGCATTCGCGCGACGGCAACGGGCGCAGGATCGGCTGGCCTTCGACATCTTCCGGGCGAGGGCGGATCACGGTGAGGGTGGTCATGGTGCATCCCAGTCTGAGCGGGTTGGATGGCAATGAGCATAACCCGCTCGACGCAAGGTTGCCGCTATTGGCTGAAGGCACCTTCGGACAGTTTTGTCTCGATGCTGATCTCGGCCGTGGTCATCAGTTTATGCACCGGGCATTTTTCGGCCACACGGTGCAGTTCTTCCCGCTGTTCATCGGTGAGCACGCCCTTGAGGGTCAGCTTGACGCTGAGCGCGTATTTGCCTTTTTGCTCTTCGGTGGCGTCGTGGGTGACTTCCACCGTTACGCCGGTGAGCGGGATGTCCTTTTTCTGCGCATACAACCTGACCGTCAGCGCTTTGCACGACGCCAGCGCAGCATCGAAGTAATCGTGGGGGGAGGGCGCCGAATCGTCACCGCCCAAGCTTTTGGGCAGGTCAGTAAACAGCTCGTGATTGTTGATGTTGACGCTGTGGCGGAAGTTTTCAGCGTTCAGCGTATTCACGGTAACAGGCATGGCAAACCTCACAGGGTGGCAGGATGAAGGTCTTCCAGTTATAGAGCATGTTGGCACTGGGGTGTTCCGTGTTTTTTGCCGGTGAACCCGTTTGCAGGGCGCAAGGTCTACCGGTATTCAGCCCTTTTTGAGGACGCACCGTGCCCTGGACCCCTCTGAGCGTTGCCCTGTTGCTCGCCGCCACCAGCTTTGCCGCACAGGCTCGCGACTATGCCTACAGCGACGCGCACCTGCACTACGTGGATTTTTTCCAGGAAACCGCAGGCATGGATAAATTGCTTAAGGCCATGCAAGAGAATCGCATCGAGCATGTGATGATTTCCGGCATCCCTGTCGCCAAGAAATGGCACGAAGACGAGCCCAAGCGCCCGCGCTACTACGCCGGCGACGATGCGGATGCCTATTGGTACAGCGCCACTGACGTGATCGTCGCGGCGGCGGTAAATAAACTGACACCCGAACAGCGCCAGCACTTTCATCCGTTTCTGTCCGGCTTCAACCCCAACGACAAGAACTCCGCGGCCCATATCCAGCGCATGCTCGACCTCAACCCAGGGCTGTGGCAGGGCATTGGCGAAGTGTTCACCCGCCACGATGACCTGACGGCCCTGACCTCCGGCGACACCCCGCGCGCCAACAATGAAGCCATGACGCGCATCTATCACCTGGCGGCCGAAAATGACCTGCCGGTGATGCTGCATTCCAATATCACCTCCAAGCGCGAGCGCAACCCGCTGTACCTGGCGGAGGTGGAGGAGCCGCTGCGCAACCATCCGCACACCCGCTTTATCTGGGCCCACGCGGGTACCAGCAAGGAAATCCATCGCCATCAGGTGCAGATGGACTTTTTGCTGCCCACCTTGAGCCGCATGCTGGAGGCCTACCCCAATCTTTACATCGACCTGTCCTGGAGCATGCTCACGCCGTACTTACTCGACGACGCGGGCAAGCCCCGGCCGGAGTGGGTCAAGCTGGTAGAACGCTTCCCGGAGCGCTTTATGCTCGGCTCGGATGTTGTAGGGCGCTTCAACAAGTTGGGTAAGGAGATGCGCCGGTTTGAGCCCTTCCTCGATGCGTTGCCTGAGGAGGTTGCCCACAAGGTCGCGCAGGACAACTTCCTGGCCATCCTGCCCAAGGCGCCTCGCGATTTGGGCGCGCGTTGATATCGCGTTTTGGTCTTACGCAAATCGGCTAGCGCGCCGATAACTTTCAAGAGACCTGCTGCAGGTGGATGCAGCGCTTTTGGAAGGAACCTGTGTAATGAGTATTCGTAGTCTGAATATCGCCCCGCGCGCCGGCCTGGGCTTTGGTGTGTTGGCCTTGATGGTGTTTGCGCTGGGCGGCTTTGCCCTGTTGCAGATGGCCAATATGCGCCAGCAGTCGGACCAGGTGGAAAACAACTGGTTGCCCAGCGTGATGGCGGTGGGGGAGATGAGCCAGGACCTGCTGCGGGTGCGCGCGCTGACCTTGCGCCTGCTGCTCAACCGCGAGCCCCAGGCGCTGACGCAGAATGAACAGAAGCTCAACGACCTGAAAAGTGGCCTGCACCGCGCGCAAACGCTGTACGAAGCGCTGATCGTGCTGCCCGAGGAGCGCACGCTGTTTGATCGCTTCAAGGTCCAGGAGCAGCAGTACCTGCAACGTCAGGAGCAGGTCATGGGGTTTTCCCAGGCCAATCAGCTCGACGATGCTATTCGGGTGGTCAATGGCGAGATGAATCAACTGGCCGATGAAATGGCCACCACCCTGCGCGAGCTGGTCAGCCTCAACAAAGCCAGTGCCAACCAGGCCGCGAGCCTCGCGCAACGGGTGTTCAGCGAGTCGCGCAGTTGGGTGGTCGGCATGATTGTGCTGACTGCGCTGATCACCATCGGCCTGGCGGTATGGCTGACCCGCAGTATTGTGTTGCCGCTGGCCCAGTCACTGAAAGTGGCCCAGGGCGTCGCCAGTGGCGACCTGACCGGCGAGATCAGTGTCACTGGCAATGATGAGCCGGCGCGCTTGCAGCAGGCGCTCAAGGGCATGCAGGAAAACCTGCGCGACACCATCCGGCGTATCTCTGAGTCGTCGAACCAGCTGGCATCGGCCTCCGAGGAACTCAGCTGCGTGACCGAGGACGCCACCCGTGGCCTGCATCAGCAAAACCAGGAAATCGAACAGGCCGCCACGGCGGTCAACCAGATGACGGCGGCGGTGGAAGAGGTGGCGAGCAATGCAGTGGCCACGTCCCAGGCGTCCCGTGAGTCGGACCGCATTGCCCAGCGTGGGCGTGAGCAAGTGCAGCAGACGGTGGTGTCGATCGAAGCGCTGGCTGACGATGTGACCGCCAATGCCACCGAGGTCGGGGATCTGGCGCAGAAGGTCTATGGCATCAGCAAAGTGCTGGATGTGATCCGCTCGATTGCCGAGCAGACCAATCTGCTGGCGCTGAACGCCGCCATCGAGGCGGCGCGTGCCGGGGATGCCGGGCGCGGTTTTGCGGTGGTGGCCGATGAGGTGCGCGCGCTGGCCCATCGCACGCAGCAGTCGACCCAGGAAATCGAGCAGATGATCAGCGGCATCCAGCAGGGCACCGACCAGGCCGTCAGCTCGATGCAGCAGAGCAACACGCGCGCACGTTCCACCCTGGATATCGCCAAATCGGCGGGGCTGGCGCTGGAGGAAATTGCCTCGGCGTTTACCTTGATCAATGAGCGCAACCTGGTGATCGCCAGTGCGTCGGAGCAACAAGCGGCGGTGGCGCGGGAGGTGGATCGCAATTTGATGAATATTCGTGATCTGGCGCATCAGACGTCGACCGGGGCGAATCAGACCAGTGCGGCGAGCCACGAGTTGTCGCGGTTGGCGGTGGATTTGAATTCGATGGTGGCGCGGTTTTCGGTGTAGGGCTGGGGGCCGAGTTGCCCCCGATACAGGCGACTCCGTCCTGATTTCAGTCACCCACAAAAAAGCCCCGAACCAGTCGGGGCTTTTTTATGCGCTCAAGCTACAGGCCTTACTTGCCCTGCCAGCGTTTCAGCACCAGGGTGGCGTTAGTGCCACCAAAGCCGAAGCTGTTGCTCATCACGGTGTCGATCTTGGCGTTTTCAACGGTCTTGGTCAGGATCGGCATATCAGCCACAACCGGATCAATCTCGTCGATGTTGGCCGAGCCGGCCATGAAGTTGCCTTCCATCATCAGCAGGCAGTAGATCGCTTCGTGAACGCCAGCGGCGCCCAGGGAGTGACCGGACAGGCTCTTGGTAGAGCTGATGGCCGGAGCCTTGTCGCCGAATACCGCACGCACACCTTCCATTTCCTTGGCGTCGCCGACCGGAGTCGAGGTGCCGTGGGTGTTCAGGTAGTCGATTGGGGTATCAACGGTGGACATGGCCATCTGCATGCAACGGATGGCGCCTTCGCCGCTTGGGGCAACCATGTCGTAGCCATCGGAAGTAGCGCCGTAGCCGACGATTTCCGCGTAGATCTTGGCACCACGGGCCAGAGCGTGTTCCAGCTCCTCGACCACCACCATGCCGCCACCGCCGGCGATGACGAAACCGTCACGCTTGGCGTCGTAGGCGCGGGAGGCTTTTTCCGGGGTTTCGTTGTATTGGGTGGACAGCGCGCCCATGGCGTCGAACAGGAACGATTGGCTCCAATGCTCTTCTTCACCGCCGCCGGCGAATACGATGTCCTGCTTGCCCAGCTGGATCTGCTCAACGGCAGTACCGATGCAGTGAGCACTGGTGGCGCATGCGGAGGAGATCGAGTAGTTCACGCCCTTGATCTGGAACGGCGTGGCCAGGCAGGCCGAAACGGTGCTGCCCATGGTCCGCGTTACACGGTACGGGCCAACGCGCTTCACGCCTTTTTCGCGCAGGATGTCCAGCGCTTCCATCTGGTTCAGGGTGGATGCGCCGCCCGAGCCGGCGATCAGGCCGGTGCGTACGTTCGATACCTGGTCGTCGCTCAGGCCGGAGTCGGCGATGGCGTCTTTCATGGCCAGGTAGGCGTAGGCGGCAGCGTGGCCGACGAAGCGATAGATCTTGCGATCGATCAGTTCTTCGAGGGGCAGGTCGATGGAGCCGGAAACCTGGCTACGCAGACCCATTTCGGCATATTCCGGGTTGAAGCGGATGCCAGGGCGACTTGCACGCAGGTTAGCGGTGACGGTCTCTTTGTCATTGCCCAGGCAAGAAACGATGCCCAGACCAGTGATAACGACGCGGCGCATGCGGATAACCCTTAAAAGTTGTCAGTGGAAGTGAATACGCCAACCCGAAGGCCTTCGGCAGTATAGATCTCGCGACCGTCGACGCTCACCGAACCATCGGCGATGGCGAGGTTCAGCTTGCCCTTGAGGACGCGCTTGATTTGAATGTTGTAGGTGACTTTCTTGGCGGTCGGCAAGACCTGGCCAAAGAACTTCACTTCGCCCGAACCCAGGGCGCGGCCACGGCCCGGCAGGCCTTGCCAGCCGAGGAAGAAACCGACCAACTGCCACATGGCGTCGAGGCCCAGGCAGCCCGGCATCACAGGGTCGCCTTCGAAATGGCAGGCGAAGAACCACAGGTCCGGGGTGATATCCAGCTCGGCGACCAATTCACCTTTGCCGTACTTGCCACCCTCTTCGCTGATATGGGTGATGCGATCCACCATCAGCATGTTCGGGGCGGGCAGTTGCGCGTTACCTGGGCCGAACAGCTCACCGCGACTGCAGCGCAGCAGGTCTTCCCGAGTAAAGGCGTTTTGTTTGGTCATGCGAGCTCCTCAATAATCCCATGCGGCAGGGTAGGGCAAATCTTCCCGAACCGAATGAAGCGTTCATGCCTCATGTCGGCAGCCTACACATAGACTATTGCGTTGTAGTGAAAGTCACAGCGTTAAGGTACTGAATGTACACTTGTTCACTGAAATTTTAAACCGGGCCTGTTTATCAGCCCGTTCGGGTGCCTAAGACTGCCGCACTTTCGTCTTTCACGCCAGTCGGAGTTGGCTGATGGCGCGGCGCTACTGCACCCAACGCTGCAGTATTTGCTGCAAATCCGTACGTTTGAACGGCTTGGCCAGGTAATCGTTCATACCCGCTGCCAGGCAGGCTTCGCGGTCGCCCTGCAAGGCATTGGCGGTAAGGGCGATGATCGGCAGGTCGGCGCACCCCGGCAACTGGCGGATCTGCCGGGTGGCTTCATAGCCGTCGATCAGCGGTAGCCGGCAATCCATCAGGATCGCGGTGAAAATCAGGCTTTCAGCGCTGCGGATCGCCTCGGCGCCATCGGTCGCCAGGCTCACTTCAAAGCCCAGGCTGCGCAGCATGGCCTCGACCACAGTGCGGTTGACCGGGTTGTCTTCGACCAGCAGCACCTGGCGGCCGTCACCCGCGCCGGTTTTGCCTTCAGCGTTGCTGGCGATGTCCGGCACACTGTGCTGATCGATGGCCAGCGGGATTTCCAGGGTAAATACCGAGCCGCGACCTTCTTCGCTTTGGGCGCGCAGCGTGCCGCCCATGCGTTCGGCCAGAGTGCGGGCGATGGGCAGGCCCAGGCCGGTGCCGCCGTAACGTCTTGAAATGGAACTGTCAGCTTGCTGGAACGCATCAAACATTAATTCCAGGCGTTCGGCGGAAATCCCGATGCCGCTGTCGCGCACGGTGCAGGTGAACCACACCAGCTCATGGTCGAGGGTCTGCCACTGCGGTTCGACGCTGACGGTGCCGTGCTCGGTGAACTTCAATGCATTGCCGATCAGGTTCACCAGGATCTGGCGGATACGCGTCGGGTCGCCCTGCACCCGCAAGGCGCCCAGGCCCTGCGGAATCGGCAGCGTGAGCGTCAGCCCGCGTTGTTGGGCGCTGTGCTGGAAGGCCTGGGCGCAACTGCTGATCAGGTCGGCCAGGTTGAACGGGATATGTTCCAGCTCCAGGGCTGCGCGTTCGATGCGCGAGAAGTCGAGAATGTCGTTGATGACCTTGAGCAGATGCTCGGTGGACTCAGAGGCCAGCGCCGCGTATTCGGTCTGTTCCTCGGTCATCTCGGTGGTTTCCAGCAGTTGCAGCATGCCCAGTACGCCGTTCATCGGCGTGCGCAGTTCGTGGCTCATCATCGCCAGGAAGTCCGATTTGGCACTGTTCGCCCGTTCGGCTTCCTCGCGGGTCTCGATCAACTGGGCCATGGCCTGCTGCTGTTCGCGGCTGGCCTGGTTGAGGCCCTCGGCAAGGTTGTTGATATGCCGCGAAAGGTCGCCCAGCTCCGAGTCATCCACAATCGGCAGCGGTGTCTTGTAGTCGCCTTGCTGGATGGCTTTTACCGCATGGCCCATGGCGCTGATCGGCTGCGACAGGCTGGCGGCCAGGCGCCGCGCGAGCAGGAACGTGAACAGCAGGGCGAACAACGCCAAGATGCCGGCCTTGAACAGGATTTCCTGCTGGCGCTGGCTGAACGCGTCGTTGGACATGCCGACGATCACTCGCCCCAGGTAGTCAGCCCGGGGCGCCTTGGGTTCGTTGAGGTTGTCCTGGAAAAAGTCATTGCCCAACTGGATGTGCTGCAAGCGGATCGGCGCCTGGAAGACTTTCACCGACAGCGAGCGGTCATGTGTCTCCGAGGGTTGCTCGACATACACCAGAATGTTCTCGCTGCTGTCCTGAATCTCCAGGAAACGCACATGGGGCGTGGCCAGCGTGGCGCGCAGCAGGCTGTCGAGCACGTCGTTGTTGCCGGAGATCACGCCGTATTCGGTAGCGGGCGCCAGTTGGTTGGCGATCAGCTGGCCGGTGTGGTCCAGTTCCTGGCGCAAGTCCTGGATACGCACGAAGGTAAAGAAGCTGATCAACAGCAACGTCAGCAACAGTGCCGGGCCCAGGGTGATGAGCTGGGTGCGGGTGTTGATGTCCCAACGACGACGCAAGGTCATGGGTGTTGTTCTCCTTCGGCCAATCGGGCGGCGACGCTGGCTTCGTCCACCTGTTCGATCCCCAGTGAGCGTGCGACTTGCGGGTTGCCCACGACTTTGAAGTGTTTTGGGTACAACGTGCGCGGCCAATTGGCGGGCGGCTGGTCAAGCATATGATCGAGCACGGTCAGCCAGTCGGCCTGGTCGCTGTAGGTGCTGGCCAGGCTCCCGGCCCGCACGAACCCGGCATTCGGGCCCACCAGCGGCAATTGCTGGGCGTAGCTGCTCAGCAGCAGGTTCTTGGCGGTTTTCGGGTTGTACAGCTGCGGGTCGTCGAGGCCGAGCAAGACGTCGCTGTTCCTGAACAGGCTTTGCAGCGCGCGGCTGTCATTGGTGTTGTCCCAGCGCTGCGGCACGATTTCCAGCTCCAGTGCTTGTGCGTGTTGGCGCAGCTCGGGCAGCAGGAATTCACTCTCGGCGCCGTAGAGCACGCCGATGCGCCGAGCTTGCGGGAGGATGCTGGCGATCAGGCGCAACTGGCGCTCCAGTGGTGGGTCGCTCCACAGCAGGCTGATGCGCGCGTGCTGTGCATTGCTGCCCAGGCGTTCATGGGCCTGCAAGCGGCTGATGCGCAATACCAGGGTCGGTGGCCCCTGGGTATCCTGCAGGCGCCAATCGAGGCCGGGCAGGTCGAGCAGGATCAGGCGCGTGTTGGCGGGCAGGCGGTTGGGGGCCGGCAGGTCCTTGAGCGGGGTAAACGTAACGCGGTCGTCAGGGCGTTGCTCGGCCAGGGCCTGGGTAAATGCGCGCACCCCGGCGCTGTCTTCGGCGGCGGTCAGCAGGATCTCGGCGGCCCATGCCGGGGGCGCCAGCAGCAGGCAGGCGAGCAGCACGCCGCGTCGCCAGAGCGTGTAGATAAAGAAGAAGGTCATCCGTGACGAGTTGCCCATGTCAGAACTCTAACTCCGCGCTGAAGTAGAGGACGTGGCGGTGGTCGTAATTGTTATCGGCCCAAGTGGTGGGCTGATTGTCGAGACGTTGTTGCAACATGCCGGCCAGCTCCACGTTGGCTTTGCCCAGGGCAATGCGCTTGGCCACCCGCAGGTCGACCCGTTCGAAGCGATATCTATTGAGTGCGTCGTCACCATAGTAAAACAGCGCGCTGGACCACCCTTGGCCCCACTCGCGCAACCAGCCGGCGGAGCCACTGTTACGCGCGGTTTGCGCTTTGTCCAGTGGATTGCTGGAAGTGGCGTCTACATACGCGTAAGTCAGCCGTAGGCGGTCGGCGTTGCTCATGCGCCAGTCGAACTGGGTTTCGGCACCGGTAAACCGTGAGCTGTTGGCGTTGCTGGCAATGTATTGGTTATTGCGCAGGGGTGAACTGATCATGTCGGTGATTTCGTCATAGAACAGTTTCACGTCCATGTTCAGGCCGATATCGGCAAAAAAACCGTTGTAGCCCAATTCCCGCGAGCGCATCAGTTCTTTGTCGAGGTTGCCCGGGCCGCGCGTCTTCACGAAGTACTGCCCGGAACTCTGCCCGAAGGTCGGGGAGCTGAGGTTGGTGACGCGGTAGCTCCAGTTGACATTGTTTTCGAACATGTCCGGCGAACGGATCGCCTCGGAATACACCGCGCGCAGGCCGTGGCGCGGGTTGATCAAGTAGTTCACCGCCACCCGTGGCGTCAGCGAATTACCGCTCAAGTGCGTGTCTTCATACATCGCGCCGCCTTGCAGCAGCCAGTGCTCGCTGGCGCGCCATTCCAGCTGGCCGAACAGGCGCCAGGTGGTGTCGTCCAGGGTGCCGTCGAAGTAGGTGTCGGAGTCGGCGCGGTCGTAGCGGTAGTTCATGCCACTGACCAGGCGCAGGCTGTCGGACAGGCTGAGGGTGTCCTGGACCTCCAGGTCGTAGCGGCTTTCGCGGGTGCTCTGGTCGATGTCACCGCACACGCTCTGGTTGGCGCCATTGCGCCATTGGTCCAGCACGGTGTTGGCCAAGGCTTGCTCAGCGGCGCTGCCCGGTGGCGCGGTGCCCTGGCTGTAGGTGTCCATATGCCGGGCCAGCAATTCGGCGTAATTGGGGTTCATCTGCCACAACTGGGTCAGCTCGGGGCTGAACGAGACCTTGGCATCGCAGGCCTTCCAGATTTGCCGGCGGTCCCACTGTTGGGCCGAACCCTGGACATACAGGCTGTGCTCGGGGTTGAACTCGATGTTCCAGCGCAGCGAGCCGGCATAGTCCTTGGCCGTGACGTCGGAGTTATCGCCGCCTTCGGTAATCCCGGCAAATACTGGAGTGTAGGTATACGGGCGTTGGTTGGTGCCTTCCTTGGCATCCAGTTGCAGGTCGATGCTCTGCTGCGTGTTCAGCGTCTGGCTTACCGCCAGGCTGAAGCGGCTGAGGCGGCGACTGTCACGGCGGTCGGCGCCGGCGGCGTCGCTGTCGAAGCCATCATCCTGCTGCCCGGACAGGGACAGGCGCAGGTCGCCGGTTTCCCAGCCCGCGCCCTGGCTGGCATAGAAGTCATTGATGCCGCGTTCGCCGCGCACCACCTTCACCCGCGAGCCCTGGCTGTTGGCCGGCGAGCGCGTGAGGATATTGACCACCGCCATCAACGCGTTGGCGCCATAGCTGACGGTGTTGGGGCCACGGAACACTTCGATGCGTTCGATATCTTCCATGGCCACCGGGATGTCACTCCAGTCCACGGTGGCCAAGCCCGCGCGGTACACCGAGCGGCCGTCGATTAACACTTGCATGCGCCGCGCATCGCTGGCGCTGGTGCCGTGGTAGTTCACCGCGGCCTGGTTGCCGGTGGTGTAGCCGACCATCATCCCCGGCACCAGGCGCAGCAGTTCACTGATGTCCCGCGCGCCGCTGGCTTTGATCAGCTCGCGGTCGATCACGGTCATGCTGCCGGGCACGGCGGCGGCCGATTGCTTGAGGCGCGTGGCGGTCAATACTTGCGGCAGCGGCTGGCTGTCGAGGAACAGGTCGTCGGCGTAAACCGCGCCGCAGCACAACAGCATCAACAACAGAGATGAGCGGGGAGGAGGGCCCAAATACACGGCACGGCCTTGATAATTACGGATAGCCGCCCATGTTAACTGAGGCAGGGCCTTTTGCCAGTCGTTGGCCCTGCAATTACTTTACACAAACGTCGCATTTTCCGACAAACCGACGAATTGATACGGGGGCTGGCCGCAAGCGGGTCGCTCCGTATAATGCCGCCATCGCCACTGGTATGGATTAACGGATTGCATATGACTGAACAGCGCCCTATTGCGGTCCTGGGAGGCGGAAGTTTTGGTACCGCCGTGGCTAACCTGCTGGCCGAGAACGGCCACCCGGTGCGCCAGTGGATGCGTGACCCCGAGCAGGCCGAGGCCATTCGGGTGCACCGGGAAAACCCGCGCTACCTCAAAGGTATCAAGATTCATCCGGCGGTCGAGCCGGTGACCGACCTGTTGGCCACCCTGACCGACTGCGACCTGTGCTTCGTTGCGCTGCCGTCCAGCGCCTTGCGCTCGGTGCTGGCGCCCCACGCCGAACGCCTGGCGGGCAAAATGCTGGTCAGCCTGACCAAGGGCATCGAGGCGCAGACCTTCAAGCTGATGAGCGAGATCCTTGCAGAGATCGCCCCGCAGGCGCGGATTGGCGTGCTGTCCGGGCCGAACCTGGCGCGGGAAGTCGCCGAACACGCGCTGACCGCCACCGTGGTCGCCAGTGAAGACGAAGCGTTGTGCGAGCGCGTGCAGGCGGTGCTGCATGGCCGCACCTTCCGGGTCTATGCCAGTGGCGATCGGTTTGGCGTGGAGCTCGGCGGCGCGCTGAAAAACGTCTACGCGATCATTGCCGGCATGGCCGTCGCGCTGGGCATGGGCGAAAATACCAAGAGCATGCTGATCACCCGCGCGCTGGCGGAAATGACCCGCTTTGCGGTGAACCAGGGCGCCAACCCGATGACCTTCCTTGGCCTGGCGGGCGTGGGCGACTTGATCGTGACGTGCTCGTCGCCGAAAAGCCGCAACTACCAGGTGGGTTTCGCCCTCGGCCAGGGCCTGAGCCTGGAAGACGCGGTGACGCGCCTGGGCGAAGTGGCCGAAGGCGTCAATACCCTCAAGGTGCTCAAGGCCAAGGCCCAGGAAGTGGGCGTGTACATGCCGCTGGTCGCCGGGTTGCACGCGATCCTGTTCGAAGGGCGCACTTTGAACCAGGTGATCGAGCTGCTGATGCGGGCCCAGCCGAAAACCGATGTCGACTTTATTTCCACCAGTGGTTTCAACTGAGGAACGCGTCATGAACGATCCCAAAGCAGCCCCCAAGTATGAGTCCATCCTCCTGCGCATCCTGTGGATGTTGGTGTTTGCCCTGGTGTGGCAGGTGGCGCAGTTCCTGCTCGGCGCGCTGGTGGTGGTGCAGCTGATTTACCGGTTGGTCTACGGCGCGCCAAACCTGGGCCTGATGAACTTTGGCGACAGCCTCAGCCAGTTCCTTGCGCAAATTGGCCGCTTCGGCAGCTTCCAAACCGAGCAGAAACCATGGCCGTTCGCCGATTGGCCAACCCCGCGCGCACCTGAGGGCGAAGCGCCCCACAGCGTGCCACCGGCGCCGCACCCGGCACGTGATGAAGAGCCGAAACTGTGAAGCTGTGGATCCTGCGCCACGGTGAGGCCGAAGGGCATGCGCGTACCGACGCCGAACGCAACCTCACCGAGCACGGCCGTGGCGAAGTATTGCGCAGCGCCGCGCACCTGATCGGCCAGCCCATTACGGCGATCCTCGCCAGCCCCTATGTGCGTGCGCAACAGACCGCGCAGTTGGTACGCGAGGCGCTGGGCTTCGAGCCACAAATCCGCACGGTGCCATGGCTGACGCCGGACGGTAACCCGCTGCTGGTGCTGGAAAAACTCGACACCGATGACACCGTGCTGCTGGTCAGCCATCAGCCGTTGGTGGGCAGCCTGATCAGCTTTTTGCAGCACGGCCATCAGCGCCAGCCGCAACCGATGTACACCGCCAGCCTGGCGGAACTGGAGGGCGACTTCCCGCTGGCGGGGCTGATGAGCCTGGTGAGTGTGAAAAACCCGTAGGCCACATCGGCGCTTTGTGTGTGCTATATAGTCAACCAAGCAAGTGCTTGGTTGGCTATCGTCGGACCACAAAGGAGCGCGTCCCATGCCCGTCGCTTTTCGTTTGCCGTTGCAGGTCTTCTACGAACGTGAAGCGCGGCACCCGCGCAAAGACTTCCTGGTGCAGCCGGTTGGCGCGGGCGAGGTGCAGACACTCACCTGGGGCGATGTCGGCCAGCAGGCCCGTCGCGCCGCGCACTGGCTGCGCGCCCGGCAGTTAGCGCCCGGCTCGCACATTGCGCTGATCTCGAAAAACTGCGCCCACTGGATCATCGCCGACCTGGCGATCTGGATGGCCGGGCATGTTTCGGTGCCGCTGTACCCCAACCTCACGGCCGATTCCGTTGCCCATGTGCTGACCCACTCCGAGGCCGCGCTGGTGTTTATCGGCAAGCTCGACGATTGGCCCGCCATGGCCCCCGGCGTGCCAGCCGGTTTGCCCACCATCAGCCTGCCGCTGTGCCCCGCCGGCACCTTCGATTATTGCTGGGCCGACCTGCAGGCCTGCGCACCGATCGAAGACAACCCGCTGCCCGACGCGTCGGACCTGGCCACGATTATCTACACCTCCGGCACCACCGGCCTGCCTAAAGGCGTGATGCACAGCTTCGGCGCCTTGGGCTTTGCGGCCACGCGTGGCACTGAATTGTTCGGCCTGGGGGAGGGCGACCGGCTGCTTTCCTACCTGCCGCTGTGCCACGTGGCCGAGCGGATGTTTGTGGAAATGGCCGCGATCTATACCGGGCAAACGGTATTTTTTGCGGAAAGCCTCGACACCTTTCTAACCGATCTGCGCAGGGCGCGTCCGACGGCACTGTTTGGCGTACCGCGCATCTGGAGCAAATTCCAGATGGGGGTCTATGCCAGGATCCCGGAAAAACGCCTGGACACCCTGCTGCGCCTGCCCTTTATCGGCAAGCGCGTGGGCCATAAAGTACTGGCCGGCCTCGGCCTGGATGCGTTGCGCATTGCGCTGTCAGGCGCGGCGCCGGTGCCGGAGGCTCTGCTGCGTTGGTATCAGCGCCTGGGCCTGGATGTGCTTGAGGTGTACGGCATGACCGAAAGCTGCGGGTACTCCCACGTGTGCCGGCCCGGTCAGCAGACCATCGGCTGGATCGGCCTGCCATGCCCGGGTGTCGAAGTGCGCATCGACCCCGCGGGCGAAGTGCAGGTGCGCAGCGGCGCAACCATGCTGGGCTATTTCAAGGCCCCCGACAAAACCTTGGAGACCCTCACCGCCGACGGCTTCCTGCGGACCGGCGACAAGGGCGAGCAGGACGCCGACGGCCGTCTGCGCCTGACCGGGCGGCTCAAGGAAATCTTCAAGACCAGCAAAGGCAAATACGTGGCCCCGGCGCCGATTGAAAACCGCCTGGCCGAACATGCACGCGTCGAGCAGGTGTGTGTGGTGGGGGAGGGCCTGACGGCGCCGCTTGGCCTTTGCGTGGTGACGCCGGGCCAGGACCGGCAAGCCTTGCGCAGCAGCCTTGAGCGCTGGCTGGAGCAGGTCAACCAGACACTGGATAAACATGAGCGCTTGCGCCAATTGGTGGTGGTCAAAGACAACTGGGCGGTGGACAACGGCTTTCTGACGCCGACCCTCAAGATCAAACGCAACGTGATCGAGTCGACTTACGGTGCACAGTTTCAACTTTGGAGCGAGCGTTCCGAGACGGTTGTGTGGCAGGATTAGGGTCGTAATAAAACCAACAAGGATAATTTCCATGAGCCTGTGGCACACCCAACCGAATATCGAGCAACTGAATGCTGGCCAGAAAAACAGCATCGGTGAGTTGCTGGATATCCGCATCGAAAGCTTCGACGACGATTCCCTGACCGCCAGTATGCCGGTCGACCACCGTACCCATCAGCCCTTCGGTTTGCTGCATGGCGGCGCGTCGGTGGTCCTGGCAGAGAGCGTCGGCTCCATGGCGGCCTACCTTTGTGTCGATCCGAGCAAGTTCTATTGCGTGGGCCTGGAGGTCAACGCCAACCACTTGCGCGGTGTGCGCAGCGGGCGCGTAACGGCGGTGGCCAAGGCGATTCATATCGGGCGTACCACCCAGGTGTGGGATATCCGCCTGACCAGCGATGACGGCAAGGCCAGCTGCATTTCGCGCTTGACCATGGCCGTGGTGCCGCTGGGTGAGAACCCGCCGGCATGATAGGCGTGGCGTGAGTGTCATCATTCCTGGCAGTTACAGTCATTGCTGTGCGGCGTCGGCGTGGTGACAATCAATCTCTGTTTTTGTAGATGGGTCCGGTATGTCGCAGCACGTGTTTTTTGCTCACGCCAATGGTTTTCCTTCGGCCACCTACGGCAAGCTGTTTGCCGCCCTGGCCCCGGAATACAGCGTGGCCCATCTGCCGCAGCACGGCCACGACCCCAGGTTTCCGGTGGACGATAACTGGCAGAACCTGGTGGATGAACTGATTCACCACCTGGAGCTGCAACCACAACCGGTTTGGGGCGTTGGTCACTCTCTGGGTGGCGTGCTGCACCTGCACGCGGCCATGCGTTGCCCGCAGTTGTATCGCGGGGTGGTGATGCTCGACTCGCCGGTATTGACCCGCGCCGACCGCTGGGTGATCCGTGCGGCCAAGCGTTTCGGCTTTATCGACCGTCTGACCCCGGCCGGCCGCACCCTCGGGCGTCGCGAAGAGTTCGCCGACCTGGCGAGCGCGCGCAGCTACTTTGCCGGCAAGACGCTGTTTCGCGGGTTCGACCCGGAGTGCTTCGACGCCTACCTGCAACATGGCCTGGAGCAGGTGGGCGATCGCCTGCGCCTGCGTTTCGACCCGGCCACCGAAATCAGCATCTACCGTGGCGTGCCGCACACCAGCCCTGGCCAGGTGCGCCAATTACAGGTGCCGCTGGCGGTGGTGCGCGGTCGGCAAAGCCGCGTGGTGATGCGTCACCACGCCAGCGGCGTCGGGCGGCTGCCCATGGGTGAAATGCTCACCATGCCCGGCGGCCATATGTTCCCCCTTGAACGCCCGCAGGACACCGCAACCTTGATCAAGACCCTGTTCGCCCGCTGGCAAGCCCGTGAGCGCAGTTGCGCATGAGTACGCCGGTCGAAGAAGTGCGCCTGAGCCTGCCGCATATCGAGTTGGCCGCCCACCTGTTTGGCCCCGAAGACGGTCTGCCGGTCATCGCTCTGCATGGCTGGCTCGACAACGCCAACAGCTTCGCGCGGCTGGCGCCGAAGCTACAAGGCTTGCGCATCGTGGCCCTGGATCTGGCCGGGCATGGGCATTCTGCGCATCGTCCTACAGGCGCCGGTTATGCCTTGTGGGATTACGCCCACGATGTGCTGCAAGTCGCCGAGCAACTGGATTGGAAACGTTTTGCATTACTTGGCCATTCCCTCGGCGCGATCATCTCCCTGGTACTGGCCGGTGCGCTGCCGGAACGGGTCACACACCTGGGTTTAATCGACGGCGTGATCCCTCCCACCGCCAGCGGCGAGAACGCGGCCGAGCGCTTGGGCATGGCACTGCAGGCGCAATTGAACCTGCAGGGCAAGCGCAAACCGGTGTACAGCAGCCTGGATCGCGCGGTTGAGGCGCGGATGAAAGGCGTGGTCGCGGTCAGCCGCGAAGCCGCTGAATTGCTGGCCCAGCGCGGTTTGATGCCGGTGCCGGGCGGTTACACCTGGCGTACCGACAGCCGCCTGACCCTGGCTTCGCCGATGCGTCTGACCGATGAGCAAGCGATGGCGTTCGTGCGGCGTGTGGGTTGCCCTACGCAATTGGTGGTGGCTGCCGACAGCATGCTGGCGAAACATCCCGAATTGCTTTCCCAGCTGCCTTTTACCGTGACGACGCTGCCAGGCGGCCATCATTTACACCTGAATGACGAGCCCGGCGCGGCTCTTGTTGCAGACTGTTTCAATCGGTTCTTCTGCGCGCCTTGACTTGGGGCGGTCAACTGCCGAGGCTGGGCGGATTGAAAGGGAGTCAACCATGAACAAACTCAACACCGCTGCGACCTCCGATGGCCAGGGCGCGTTGATCTTATGAGCGTGCGTAAAGGATGTATCCGTATCCTCGGGCTGAGCCTGCTCAGCCCATTGGTGTTTGCCGCCGACGTACCGGGTAGCCAGGACCTGCCCGCCGTGGCCCGTCAGGTCGACGCGCAAATCGTCGATTACCGCCCCGCCGAAGAAAAGGAACGCATCTACCCCATGGGCGCGATCCGCAAGATCAGCGGCCAACTGCGTTACGAAGGCCAGGCCACCGCCCGTGGGCAAACCACGGCGATCACTTATGAGCTGCCCGCCGAACACACCTCCAGTGCCGCGTTCACCGCGACGCGCGAAGCGTTACAGGCCCAGGGCGCACAACTGCTGTTCTGGTGCCAGGCCCGCGACTGCGGCGAAAGCAGCCTGTGGGCCAATGAAGTGTTCGGCAACGCCAAGCTGGTGGGCGCCGACGGCCAGCAGGAATACCTGCTGTTGCGCCTGGCCGCGCCGCAGGACAACTCCCTGGTGGCGCTGTACGGCATCACCCGGGGTAACCGCCGCGCTTACCTGCATGTGGAACAGCTGGACGCCAACGCGCCCCTGGGCAACCTGCTGCCCACCTCGGCCACCCTGTTGCGCGAGCTGAAAAGCACCGGCGAGCTGGACTTTCCGGCGCTCGGCGGCGAGCCTGACGACACCTGGCTGACCCTGATTTCCCGTGGGTTGAACCTCGACGCCACGTTGCGCGTCAGCTTGACCGGCCCGACGGCCGAGGCCTGGCGCCTGGCCTTGATCGACAAGGGCGTACGCGCCGCGCGCATGGAAACCGGCACCGCTGAAACCAAAGGCCTGCACCTGCATCTGATACGCTGACCGTTACCAGGCGAACGGACCCGTGCCGTTCGCCTAAGCTCTCTTCCTACAGCCTTCTTCTCGAGATACCCCATGCTCAATAACGATCGCCTGCTGGTGCAAATCCTGCTGTTGGTGCTGTTCGGTGCCAGCTTCTGGGTGATGGCGCCGTTCTGGTCGGCGCTGTTCTGGGGCGCGGTGCTGGCCTTTGCCAGTTGGCCGTTGATGCGTTTGCTCACGCGCGCGCTGGGCGGCCGCGAATCCCTGGCCGCCGGCATCCTCACCTTAGGCTGGATGTTGCTGGTGGCGGTGCCGCTGGTGTGGCTGGGGTTCAACCTGGCTGACCATGTGCGTGATGCCACGGCGCTGATCAAGGATATCCAGGTCGACGGCTTGCCGGAGGCGCCCACCTGGCTGGGCTCGATTCCGTTTGCCGGCGAGCGGCTGGTGGCGATGTGGAACAGTATCGATCAACAGGGCGCGGCGCTGATGGTCAGCATCAAGCCGTACCTGGGGCAGGTGGGCAATTGGTTGCTGGCGCGCAGTGCGCAGATCGGCGGCGGTATCCTCGAGCTGACCCTGAGCCTGGTGTTCGTGTTCTTTTTCTATCGTGACGGACCGCGTTTGGCGATGTTCGTGCACCGTCTGTTGGAGCGTTTGATCGGCGACCGGGCCGGTTACTACATCGAGCTGGTGGCCGGCACCGTGCAGCGAGTGGTCAACGGCGTGATCGGCACCGCCGCCGCCCAGGCCGTGCTGGCGCTGATCGGCTTCTGGATCGCTGGCGTGCCGGGCGCGTTGGTGCTGGGCATCGTCACCTTCCTGCTCAGCCTGATCCCCATGGGCCCGCCGCTGGTGTGGATCCCGGCCACGGCCTGGCTGGCCTGGAAGGGTGACTACACCTATGCGGTATTCCTCGGGGTGTGGGGCACGTTCATCATCAGTGGCGTGGACAACGTGCTCAAGCCGTACCTGATCAGCCGTGGCGGCAACCTGCCGCTGGTGATCGTGCTGCTGGGGGTGTTCGGCGGGCTGATCGCCTTTGGCTTTATCGGCCTGTTTATCGGCCCGACCTTGCTGGCGGTGGCGTACAGCCTGTTGATGGACTGGAGCGCGACCCAGGCCCAGCGTCGCGAAGACAAACCGCTATAACTGCCAGGTGGAAGCTAACGTGGGAGGGCGCTACACCCCTCCCACATTTCAGGCGCGGGGCAGCCACATCACGGCGGTCAGGCCGCCGCCAGGGGTGTCTTCCAGGCTCAGGCTGCCGCCAAGGCGCTCTGCTGCTTCCTTGGAAATCGTCATGCCCAGGCCGACCCCGCCGGAGTTGCGGTTGCGTGAACCCTCCAGGCGAAAAAACGGCTCGAACACCGCCTCACGTTTATCGGCGGCAATCCCCGGGCCATGGTCGATCACACGGATGACCAGCGCCTCGCGGCTGTCCGTCAGCTCGATACGCGCCGAGCCGGCGTAGCGCAAGGCGTTGTCGATCAGGTTGTTGAGGCACGAACGCAACGCCATCGGCTGTACCTGCAACGGTGCGCTGGTGCCGGAATATTGCACGTCGGCGCCTTGGTCCTGGGCGTTTTCGCTCATGGACTCCACCAGCGCCTGCACATCCAGCCAATGCCGGGTTTCGCTGGTGCGCTGTTCGTGCAGGTAGCTCAGGGTGGCGTCGAGCATGCCGATCATGTCGTTCAGGTCCTGGCGCATCTGGCCTTGCAGCTTGCTGTCTTCGATCTGCTCCAGGCGCAGCTTGAGGCGTGACAGCGGGGTGCGCAGGTCATGGGAGACCGCGCCGAGCATGCGTGCGCGTTGGCTGACCTGCTCGCGGATGCGCCGTTGCATCAGGTTGAAGGTCGACGCCGCCTGTTTCGCCTCCAGCGGCCCGGATTCGTCGAGGGGCGGGCTGTCGAGGTCCAGGCTCAAGCGCTCGGCGGCTTCACTCAGGCGCTGGATCGGCCGGCTCAGCAACTTGGCGCCATACCAGGCGGCAATGATCAGCGAGATAAACTGGAACGTTAGGGGCACCACCGGGCCGCCAAACCACGGGCGCTTATGTTTGGGCAGATGTTTCATCGTGCCATTCGGCTGCTCGATGAACGTTTCCTCAGGCGGCGGTGGCGGTGGGCCGTAGTGGTGAAACCAGAAGAACGCCAGCCCATGGGCCAGCACAATCGCCACCAGCAACACGCCGAACAGCCGACCAAACAGCGTGTTGAAGGGGGCGCGCATCAGCCGATATCCCGGGCGTCGAACAGGTAGCCTTCGCCGCGCACGGTCTTGATCAGCTGCGGCGCCTTGGGGTCATCCCCGAGTTTCTGGCGCAGGCGCGAGACCAGCAAGTCGATGCTGCGATCAAAGGCTTCAATCGAGCGACCGCGGGCGGCGTCGAGCAATTGCTCGCGGCTCAGCACCCGGCGCGGGCGTTCGATAAACACCCACAGCAGGCGAAATTCCGCGTTGGACAGCGGCACCACCAGCCCATCATCCGCCACCAGTTGGCGCAAGACGCTGTTGAGCCGCCAGTTGTCGAAGCGGATATTGGCGCGCTGTTCGGTGCGGTCATCACGCACGCGACGCAGGATGGTCTGGATGCGCGCCACCAGCTCGCGGGGTTCGAACGGCTTGGACATATAGTCGTCGGCCCCAAGCTCCAGGCCGATGATGCGGTCGGTGGGCTCGCAGCGGGCGGTGAGCATCAGGATCGGGATGTCCGATTCCGCACGCAACCAGCGGCACAGCGACAGGCCGTCTTCGCCCGGCAGCATCAGGTCGAGCACCACCACGTCAAAGGTTTCGGCTTGCATGGCCAGGCGCATCGCGGCGCCGTCGGTGACGCCGGTGGCGAGAATATTGAAGCGCGCCAGGTAGTCAATCAGCAGTTCGCGGATCGGTACATCGTCGTCGACAATCAGCGCGCGGGTGTTCCAACGCTTGTCTTCGGCGATCACCGCGGCTTTTTGCTCGTCGTTCACAGGGACGGAAGGGGTATGCATAGTGCGATCATCTGCCTGGTTGTTGCGGTCAGCATAGGCGCCCAGCCCCATGGCTGGAAGTGCTGGTCGGTGGGTCGTGCGGGCGAGTCTGGCGGTGGGGCGTGTTGTGGGCATGTCGTGAATGTATCAGTTTTGAAATAATTGCCCGAAACCCTCGCCAAATGGCGCTTGGTCAGTATTTACCGATCATCGGATCCCGCAACGGCGCCGCTTGCGCTACAATCCGCGCCGATTTCGACTTGCCTGAGAGCCCATTCCAATGTCCGTCTGCCAGACTCCTATCATCGTCGCCCTGGATTACCCCACTCGTGACGCCGCACTGAAGCTGGCTGACCAGTTGGACCCGAAGCTTTGCCGGGTCAAGGTCGGCAAGGAATTGTTCACCAGCTGTGCCGCAGAAATCGTCGGCACCCTGCGTGACAAAGGCTTCGAGGTGTTCCTCGACCTGAAATTCCACGACATCCCCAACACCACCGCGATGGCGGTGAAGGCCGCCGCCGAAATGGGCGTATGGATGGTCAACGTG
Organism: Pseudomonas sp. S09G 359; assembly: GCF_002843605.1. NCBI lineage: Bacteria > Pseudomonadati > Pseudomonadota > Gammaproteobacteria > Pseudomonadales > Pseudomonadaceae > Pseudomonas > Pseudomonas sp. S09G 359. Next base: position 2,048,520 of record NZ_CP025263.1, read on the forward strand.
CACTGCTCCGGCGGCCTGCGCATGATGACCGCGTGCCGCGAAGTGCTGGAACAGCGCAGCGGCCCCAAACCGTTGCTGATCGGCGTGACCGTACTCACCAGCATGGAGCGCGAAGACCTGGCCGGCATCGGCCTGGACATCGAGCCACAGGAGCAGGTATTGCGCCTCGCGGCCCTGGCGCAGAAAGCCGGCCTCGACGGCCTGGTGTGCTCGGCACTGGAAGCCCAGGCCCTGAAGACCGCCCACCCGTCGCTGCAGCTGGTGACCCCGGGGATTCGTCCGGCCGGCAGCGCCCAGGACGACCAGCGCCGCATCCTGACCCCGCGCCAGGCCCTGGACGCGGGTTCCGACTACCTGGTAATCGGTCGCCCGATCAGCCAGGCAGCCGACCCGGCGAAGGCACTGGCGGCGGTGGTAGCCGAGATCGCCTGATTCCTGAGGCGAACGCAATAAAAAATGTGGGAGGGGGCTTGCTCCCGATAGCGGTGTGACAGTCGAAATCTTTATTGACTGAACCACCGCCATCGGGAGCAAGTCGAATCGTCGCACCGCCCCTCCCACATTGACATCACCCACAGATAGATCCTGGGTGTATCAGCTGACCTTAAGCACCAACTTCCCAAAATTCTCGCCGTTGAACAGCTTCATCAGCGTTTCCGGGAATGTCTCCAGCCCCTCGACGATATCTTCCTTGCTCTTGAGCTTGCCCTGCGCCATCCAGCCGCCCATTTCCTGGCCGGCGGCGGCAAAGTTCGCGGCGTGGTCCATCACCACAAAGCCTTCCATGCGCGCGCGGTTGACCAGCAATGACAGATAGTTGGCCGGGCCTTTCACTGCTTCCTTGTTGTTGTACTGGCTGATGGCGCCGCAAATCACCACGCGGGCTTTCAGCGCCAGGCGGCTGAGCACGGCGTCGAGAATGTCACCGCCGACGTTATCGAAATACACGTCCACCCCCTTGGGGCACTCGCGCTTGAGGGCGGCGGGCACGTCTTCGCTCTTGTAGTCGATGGCCGCGTCGAAGCCCAGCTCATCCACCAGGAATTTGCACTTGTCGGCGCCGCCGGCAATGCCCACCACGCGGCAGCCTTTGATCTTGGCGATCTGCCCGGCAATGCTGCCCACGGCGCCCGCTGCGCCGGAGATCACTACGGTTTCGCCGGCTTTGGGGGCACCCGTGTCCAGCAGCGCGAAGTAGGCGGTCATGCCGGTCATGCCCAGGGCCGACAGGTAGCGCGGTAGCGGCGCCAACGTGGGGTCGACCTTATAGAAGCCGCGCGGCTCACCGAGGAAATAATCCTGCACGCCCAGCGCGCCATTCACGTAATCCCCCACCGCGAATTTTGGGTTGTTCGAGGCAATAACCTTTCCCACACCCAGTGCACGCATGACTTCGCCGATACCTACCGGCGGGATGTAGGACTTGCCCTCATTCATCCAGCCACGCATGGCCGGGTCAAGGGACAGGTATTCGTTGCGCACCAGCACTTGCCCGTCCTGGGGTGTGCCCACCGGCACCTCCTGGTAGGTGAAGGTGTCCCGGGTGGCCGCGCCGACCGGGCGCTTGGCGAGCAGGAATTGGCGGTTGGTCTGGGCGGTCATGGCAGCGACTCTTTTAGAAATGAACCTCAAGTGATAGACCCTGAATGACTTGGGAGCAAGGCTCACCGGGGGCGCGAATGCTCCTCGATAGGTGTTGCTGATAGTCAGCCGGTGGCCGTTATCACTGCGATCCATGCAGCGCTAACCGGCCTTTTGATAGTGCTGACGCGCTCCCGTCGGCGTTGGCTAGACTCGAGCCACGGTTATTTTCCCCATAGGACCCCCCCATGAGCATGACGTTTTCCGGCCAGGTCGCCCTGGTAACCGGCGCCGCCGCCGGTATTGGCCGCGCCACCGCGCTGGCGTTCGCCGCCGAAGGCTTGAAAGTCGTGGTTGCCGACCTGGATGTGGCGGGCGGCGAGGGCACCGCCGCGCTTATCCAGCAGGCTGGCGGTGAGGCACTGTTTGTGCGCTGCAACGTCACCCTGGAGGCGGATGTGCAGCAACTGATGGCGCAGACCCTTGCTGCTTATGGGCGCTTGGACTATGCCTTCAACAATGCCGGGATCGAGATCGAGAAGGGCAAGCTGGCGGATGGCAGCCTGGACGAGTTCGACGCCATCATGGGCGTCAACGTCAAGGGCGTGTGGCTGTGCATGAAGCACCAGTTGCCGCTGCTGCTGGCTCAGGGCGGTGGGGCTATCGTCAATACCGCCTCGGTGGCCGGTCTGGGCGCGGCGCCGAAAATGAGCATTTACGCTGCCTCCAAGCACGCGGTGATCGGCCTGACCAAATCGGCAGCCATCGAGTACGCGAAGAAGAAAATCCGTGTCAACGCGGTGTGCCCGGCGGTGATTGATACCGATATGTTCCGGCGTGCCTATGAGGCTGACCCGCGCAAAGCCGAATTCGCCGCCGCGATGCACCCGGTCGGGCGTATTGGCAAGGTCGAGGAAATCGCCAGCGCAGTGCTGTACCTGTGCTGCGATGGCGCCGCGTTCACCACCGGTCAGGCATTGGCAGTGGATGGTGGAGCAACGGCGATCTAGGACTGCGCGTGGTACCTCATTCGAAAAGGGTTTGGGGTGTGTGGGGCATTTCCACAGCTGGCGAAGTGCCTTGCCTGAATGTGTATCACTAGGTAAATAATTCAATTAAATCAATAATTTAATAAATTTTCGCAACTGGCTGCCACGGGCTTCTGTGCTTAACTCATCGGGTTGAATAACAGACAGTTGAAGTGAGTGGCTCATGGATTTAGGGATCGATCGACAAGCCCTTGTACCGGTTGTGCAGCAAATCGTCAGCGCCGTGGCCGAGTGGATTCGCAAGGACGGGGTGAGCCCGGGGACGCGCTTGCCGTCCATCCGGCAATTTGCGCTCGATAACCTGCTTAGCCAGTCCAGCGTAATCGAGGCATTTGAGCGGATGGTTGCCCAGGGCTTGCTGGCTCCCAGGCAGGGCGCCGGTTTTGTAGTGGCCCAGCCGCCAGCCTTGCACGAAGGCTACTGGTATGAGGGCGCTGAGCGGGAATGGGGGGTGTTTGCCGATAACCCCTTGGGCGAGCTGAAGCTGGGGTGTGGCTGGTTGCCGGATGCCTGGCGCGAAAGCGATGACATCAGCTACGCGATTCGTGAAGTCGCGCGTACCGACACGGCAGGCCTGTTCAACTACAGCACCCCACTGGGGTTGCCCGCGTTGCGCGAGCTGTTGCTCAAGCGCCTGACCCAGGCGCATATCGTCACCAGCCTTGATCGTATCCTCACGACCGCAGGCGCCAGCCATGCCCAGGACCTGCTCATACGCACGTTGCTCAGGGCCGGCGACTGCGTGGTGGTGGAAACCCCGGGCTATGGCAACCTCTACCGGCAATTGGCGTTTCACGGCGTGCAGTTGCTGGAGGTGCCACGCACCCGGGGTGGCCCGGATATCCCGGCACTGGAAACCCTGTTGCAGTGCCACCGCCCCAAGTGCCTGTTCATCCACAGCCTGTACCACAACCCGACAGGCAGTAGCGTGTGCCGCGAAGTGGCTGAGCGCTTGGTGGAGTTGGCGGATAGCAAGGACTTCCTGATTATCGAGGAAGATGTCTACGGCGATCTGCAGCACGCCAGTTGCACCCGGCTCGCGGCGTTGCCCCATGGTGACCGGGTGATCTACGTGTCGAGCTTTTCCAAGAGCCTGAGCAGCGCCTTGAGGGTCGGCTACCTCAGCGCGAGTGCGGCGGTCATTGAGCAACTGGCCAACCTCAAGACCCTGACCGGCTTTGGTACCTCGCGGTTTGCCGAAACAGTGGTTGCCACGCTGCTGGCCAACGGCACCTACCGCAAGTGGGTGCAGCGCCTGCGCAAGCGGCTGAGTAAGCAAATGCTCGACACCTTGCAGGTGCTGGAGGACGAAGAATGGGAGGTCTTCACTGTACCGGCGGGCGGTATGTTCCTGTGGGCGCGGCCAGGGGTGGGCGATCGTTCCCGGCTGCAGGTGTGTGCCCGGCGGCTGGGGGTCTTGTTGTCGCCGGGGGCATTGTTCACGCCGAGCGGCGAGCCCAGTGAGTGGCTGCGCATCAACGTGGCTTATGCGGCAGACCAACGGGCCTTGGCGTTGTTCCGCGCGATGGGGCCTGCCAGATCGACCTCTACCATTCTGAAAACGACGGGGGCGTAGCTTTTTGCCATTATCCCGGCGCCAACGTCTTGTGTTCAGTGCCTTGGGGTTGCCAATCTCGCTTCTGGTCAACCGGGCTTGATGGCATCTGCCATTGCAAGAGGATGCAAGTGCAATGATTTCAGGCGTGCAACGACGTTTCGCCAACCTGGGTATGGCGAAAAAACTGGGCTTGGGCTTCACCCTGGTGCTGCTGCTGACTGCGTTGGTGGCGGCAATTGGCGTGTGGTCCCTGCAAACCTTTGGGCAGCGCGTCGAAGGCCTCAAGGTCATGTCGTCGCTCAACAGCGGCTTGCTCAAGGTGCGCCTTATCGAACAGGACTACGCGCTGCACGCCGACCCCAAGGCGGTCGACGCCCTGCATGAAAGCGTCGATGCCCTGGCCGCGCTGGCGCAGACCCTCAAGGCCCAATCGGCCGCCAATGTACCGGTGATGACCGATGTCGAGCAGGCGCTGGCGGCTTATCGCAAGGCCTTCGACGAGTTTGTCGAGCTGACCCAGACCAAGGACCTGGCCTTGGAGATGGCCAGTTGGTCGGTGTCCAGCGTGGCCAATAACCTCGACGTGTTGCAGGCCGGCCTGGCCGACGATGGTGCTTATGGCCTCAAGGAAAGCCAGGGCAAGGAGGGCGCCGAGTTTATCGAGCAGGCAGGGCAGGTCAGCCAGGTTTCGCGCCTGATGCTGCAAGCCATGAACGAAGCCCATGTGCGCCTGGACCAGAGCCGCAAGGTGGATGCCGACGACGCCGAGCAAGGCAAGATCGAGCAGGCGGACCAGGCCTTGGCGCAAGTCGAGACACTGAAAACCTCAGTCAAGGATTCCGGCTACCAGACCGTACTGAATGAAGTCTCGGGGCATATCGCCGCGTTCAGCGAGAAGCTCGGCGAGTACACCGGACTGTTGGCGCAGGAAAAGGTGGTCTACAAGCAGTTGCATGACCGCGCCGAGCAGGTGGTCAGCCGCGTCAACCAAGCCTATGCAGCCGAAGACCAGTCGATGCAGGCGCAACTGAAGAAAAGCGCACTACTGATTATCGGCTCGTCGGCCCTGGCCCTGTTGGTGGGGCTGATTGCGGCGTGGGTGATTACCCGCTTGATCGTCGCGCCGCTGCGCAGTGTGATCGCCGTGGCCCAGCAGATTGCCGCCGGCGATTTGAGTGGGCGCATGGAGATTAGCCGCCGCGACGAGATCGGCCAGCTGATGCAGGCGATGCAACAGATGGGCGATGGCTTGAGCCATATGGTCAGCGGGTTGCAGGCAGGTATCGAGCAATTGGCCAGTTCGGCGTATACGCTGTCCAGCGTCACCGAGCAGACCAATATCGAGGTCAGCAGCCAGAAGGAAGAAACCGAGCAAGTGGCCACGGCCATGAACCAGATGACCGCCACTGTCCATGACGTGGCGCGCAATGCCGAAGAGGCCGCGCAAGCTGCGCAGACCGCGGACGACAAGGTTGAAAGCGGCCAGCAGGTGGTGCGCCAGAGTTTGCAGCGCATCGAGCTGCTCGCCACCTCAAGCACCACGGCCAGCGCCAGCATCGAAAGCCTGAGCGCCGAAATCCAGCATATCGGCACGGTATTGAGTGTGATCAAAAGCGTCGCCGAACAGACCAACCTGCTGGCTCTCAACGCCGCCATCGAGGCGGCGCGTGCGGGCGAGCAGGGCCGTGGGTTCGCCGTAGTGGCCGATGAAGTGCGGGCACTGGCCAAGCGTACCCAGCAATCTACCGAAGAAATCGAGCGCTTGGTCAGCACCTTGCGCAACGCGGCGCAGGCGTCGGTGCAGCAGATCCAGCAAAGCGGCGAGCTGGTGAAACTGGCAGTCAGCGATACCCTGGAAACCGAAAGTGCCTTGGGCAGCATCGCGGTGGCGGTGTCGTTGATCCAGCAGATGAACCAGCAGATTGCCGCCGCTGCCGAGGAGCAAAGCTCGGTGGCCGAAGAGATCAACCGCAGCGTTACCAGTATTCGCGCCAGCGCGGATCAGTCGGCCTTGAGCATGCAGGGCAATGCCGCGTCGAGTATCCAACTGGCGCGGTTAGGGGCCGAGCTTAAAGGCATGGTGGGGCACTTCCGCCTGTAATCGCCGGGCGGCGATCACAGGGCAGGGAAGGCGTCAGGCGTGGTTCGCGAGAAAGGTCAACAGCGCTTCATTGACGAAATCCGGATTCTCGCGGGCGCTGATATGGCCCGCCTCCGGGATCAGGATCAGGCTGCAACCGATCAGGTCGGCCATTTCCTCGGATTCGGCCGGCGGGCGTGGTTTGTCCTGCTCGCCGCACATCACCAGGGTGGTGTCGGCGTCCAGGCGCGGCAATTGCTGCAGCACATCCTCACGACTGAAAATCAACCGGCCCAGGGGCACGATACTGCTCAACAGGCGGTCGCGGGAAAAGTCCTGCAGCGATTGGCGAAAGCCCAGGTAGAGCGCGGACTCGCGGTCGATGCCCGGGCGGAAGAAGATCGGTGCGATTACATCCAGCAACGGCTCAGGGATGGCGCCAGCGTCTTCGATCATCTTGAACAACGAGAAATAATACTGGCGCGTCGCCTCGGGCTCGGCGCCCAGGTAGGTGTCCATCAGCACCAGGCTGTTGATTCGCTCGGGTGCCAGCAACGCCAGGCGCGCGCCCCACATGCCGCCTACCGACAAGCCCACCAGGTTGATCTGCGCGATGTCCAGGTGGTCCAGCAGGGCCAGGGTCTGGCGTGCGAGGTCGTCGAGGGCGCTGGTGCGCGCGGGCAGCGGGCCCGATTCACCATGGCCCCACAGCTCAGGCACGATCACGCGGTATTGTTGCGACAGGGCTTCGATCTGGGGCGCCCACATTTCCTCGCCCCACAAGTAACTCGAGCCCAGCAGGACGACGGGGCCACTGCCCTGGTCGACGTAGTGCAGCGGTTGTCCATCAATGACGGCGACAGGCATAGCAGGCCTCTGACTTCACGGAGTGAGGGACACTTTTTTACGCTAGTCGTGGGGCGGGGGATAGGTGCAAAGTGATGGCACCTGGCGAACAGGGTTCGCCAGGCAAGAGAGAGGCTGATCAGTCGTAGATGACTTTCTTTTTCCACTCGGCGTCGGCATCGACCGCTTTCAAGCCTTCGGTCAGTTCGTTGGCCTCGGTTTCGGTCTGCTTGCTGTTGGCCAGCACGGTGGAGTTGGCGCGGGCCAGTTGACCCTCGAGCAACTGCAGTTGGGCGCTGTAGAGCACCGGCTCCGGCTGTTTGCGCAGGTACTGCACACCCCGTTCGAAGGCTAGGCGCGCCTGGCCCGGTTGGCCTTGTTGCAGGGCATGCTGGCCGAGGTTGTTGAAGAACTCGATGTGCAGCAGCACCAGGATATGGCGGATTTCCTTGATCCAGTGCTTGGCCTCGTTGGCCGGCAGGAAACCGTCCTGGGCGGCACGGGTGACCTGGCCGTGCAGGGCTTCGAGCAGGAAGCGCACGTCCTTGGCCTTGGCTTCGGTCTGGATCGGGGCAGGCGGGTTGCTCACCGGGATCGACTCGCCCTGGGCCACCAGCGCGTTCAGCTCGGTGATGCGGGCTTTAAGCGGTGCACTGGTCTTGTTGAGGTTCAACAGGCGCTGGTTGACGTTGAGTTCCAGGCGGGTCAGCAACAGTTTGAGCGCCGGGGTCATCAATTGGCCGGGGAAGGTTTCGGTGATTTCACCGCAACGGCGCAGGCGATCATTGAGCTCGATCTCGGTGCGCTTCTTTTCCAGCTTGTTGTTTTCCACCACGTGGTTCATGTAGCCAATGGCGATCAGTATTACGATCCCGGCTATTACCAGCAGGGTGATCATGAGTGGTGTCACCGGTGTGACCTCTTTATAGGGTTTACAGTGGAGTGTAGTGACTGGGCCATCTGGCGGATAGGACTGATCGACCAGTTGCTCAGGTAGTTTCTTCTATATAAGTAGGCGATCCCTGCATAGATGCACATTGCCATCATTTGCTGGGGCGAACTATAGCGTCTTGTCGCGCGCCAGAATATAGGCGCCAAAGCCCGGACAGGTAGAATCCGCCCGCAGGCCCGCAAAGCAGGTCGAAGTCATTGATTTTAATATATTTATCCTTGGGGGTTGACGACCTTTCAATCCATCCATAGAATGCGCGCCACTTAACGCGTAAAGCACACAGCGAAACGCGGCGAGTAGTGAATGTTGTACGTGTGTCCCCTTCGTCTAGTGGCCTAGGACACCGCCCTTTCACGGCGGTAACAGGGGTTCGAGTCCCCTAGGGGACGCCAATATGCGGGAATAGCTCAGTTGGTAGAGCACGACCTTGCCAAGGTCGGGGTCGCGAGTTCGAGTCTCGTTTCCCGCTCCAAGTTTAAGCAGTGTGGCCCTCGGGCGGCACTGAGTGAAACCAGGGCATGATCTTCGGATTTAACCTCTGGACACTGAAATACACACCATGTGTTTCAGTTGTGTGTCCCCTTCGTCTAGTGGCCTAGGACACCGCCCTTTCACGGCGGTAACAGGGGTTCGAGTCCCCTAGGGGACGCCATTTGCGGGAATAGCTCAGTTGGTAGAGCACGACCTTGCCAAGGTCGGGGTCGCGAGTTCGAGTCTCGTTTCCCGCTCCAAATTTAAGCGGTGTTGCCCTCGTGCGACACTGAGTGAAACCAGGGCATGATCTTCGGATCTAACCTCTGGACACTGAAGCACACACCATGTGTTTCAGTTGTGTGTCCCCTTCGTCTAGTGGCCTAGGACACCGCCCTTTCACGGCGGTAACAGGGGTTCGAGTCCCCTAGGGGACGCCATTTGCGGGAATAGCTCAGTTGGTAGAGCACGACCTTGCCAAGGTCGGGGTCGCGAGTTCGAGTCTCGTTTCCCGCTCCATATTTAACGAAAACGCCGATCAGCAATGATCGGCGTTTTTGTTTGTGCGGCTTTTTTATCCTGCGAAACCACCGCGCTTGTAGGACTTTTTGTGAAGGTTGCAGGAAAAGGCTGTAAGTATTGTCAGCTTAGTGCTTACCCGTCCGACTCTCTCTACTCTGGCCAGCCCATTCTCCTTGCTCACTTCAGAGAACTGTCCAGATGCTTCAACTCGATTTCTATTCAACCCTGGTTGCCGCCTCATTGGTGTTGCTGCTGGGCCGCTGGCTGGTGGCCCGAATCGGCTTTTTACGCGCGTACAGTATTCCGGAGCCGGTCGCCGGTGGTTTATTGGTGGCCGCGTTGCTTTTGGCCTTGCGCATGCTGGCTGAGGTGGAAATTCGTTTCGACACTTCACTGCAAGCTCCATTGATGCTGGCATTTTTTGCCACCATTGGGCTGAATGCGGATTTTGCCAGCCTGAAGAAAGGCGGTCGGGTACTGGCGATCTTCCTGCTGGTCGTGACAGCCCTGTTGGTGGTGCAAAATGCCATGGGCATCGCCTTGGCCACGGCATTGGGGCTCGACCCGTTGATGGGCTTGTTGGCCGGCTCCGTCACCTTGTCGGGTGGGCATGGCACCGGCGCTGCCTGGGGGGCGGTGTTCAGTGAAAAATATGGCGTGGCTTCCGCTTCCGAGCTGGCTATCGCATCGGCGACGTTCGGCTTGGTGCTGGGTGGTTTGATTGGCGGCCCCGTTGCGCGGTTGCTGATCAGGCGTGTCCAGGCCCCAGGCGTTGAGCAGGCGCAACCGTGCCTGCCCAAAGGCTTCGAACGGCCTGACCAGGTGCGCATGATCACCGCGTTTTCGTTTATCGAGACGCTGGCGCTTCTTGCGATCAGCCTGCAGGTCGGCACTTTCCTGAGTGGTTTTATTCAAGGTACGGCGTTCGAACTGCCGACGTTTGTATGTGTGCTGTTCGTGGGGGTGGTGCTGCGCAATAGCTTGTCGGCACTGGGCTTGCAGCAGGTGCTGGAGCGCGAAGTGTCGCTGCTGGGCAATGTCAGCCTGTCGTTGTTCCTGGCGATTGCGCTGATGTCGCTCAAGCTCTGGGATCTGAAGGCGCTGGCCTTACCAATTGTCATCCTGCTGGTTGCGCAGGCGTTATTGATGGCCTTGTTTGCGATTTTCGTGACCTTTCGGGTGATGGGCAGCCACTACGATGCGGCGGTGCTGGCGGCGGGGCACTGTGGTTTCGGGCTGGGGGCTACACCCACGGCCATCGCCAATATGCAGGCGGTGACTCAACGCTTCGGCCCCTCGCAGATAGCCTTCCTGGTGGTGCCGATGGTGGGCGCGTTTTTCATTGATATCACCAATGCGGTGGTGATCAAGTTGTACCTGGCGCTGCCATTCCTGGGGGTTGCGGGTTGAGCCCGCCGTTGCGGCGGGCTCCTTTATCCGGGCGTTGGCTCAGAGCTTCGGCAATTGCCCGATACGGCCCATCATTTCCGTGACGATCTGCAGGTCCAGCAAGAACTGATCAACCGTCTTGAACTCATTGTCGGTGTGCCCGGTGTATTTCACTTCCGGGCGCGCCAGGCCGAATTGCACGCCGTTGGGCAGTTCATGCACCGACGTCGCGCCGGCCGAGGTGCCGAACTTGTGCTCCATGCCCAGGTTTTCGGTGGCCACGGCCAGCAGTGCCTTCACCCATTCACCTTCCGGGTTGCGGTACATCGGCTCGGCGACCGAGTAGGTGAAGTCCACCTTGACCTTGGTCTGCTTGTCCCAGGCGCTCAGCTTGTCGGCAATTTCCGCTTTGAGTTTTTCCGGCGACTTGCCCTTCGGCACACGCAGGTTCACTGCCAGCTTGAAGGCTTTGTCATCCAGGCCAACGAAAGTCAGCGAGGTGGTCAGCGGGCCCATGAAGTCATCGGCAAAACCGACGCCCAGCTTGCCGCCCAGATAATCCAGGCCCCAGTTGTCGGCGGCATACCGCGCGGCATCGGTGATGTGGTTGTGCTTGAGGGCAATCTTGCCGTCGACGCCGTGGATCAGCTCCAGCATGCGCGCCACCGGGTTGATCCCGGATTCCGGTTCGGAGGAGTGCGCCGACACCCCGGTCACTGTCAACTTGACCTCTTTGCCGACCACCTTGGCAGCTACCTCGAAATCGCCGCCATTCGCCTTGGCATACTCCGCGCCGGCTTTTTGCAGGCTGGCGGCCAGCTCTGCAGGCTTGTCGCTGACAAACGTGGCAACCGAGGCCGACGGAATCTGGTTGGTGGCCATGCCGCCGGTCATCGCGATGATTTCCGCGCCTTTGCCTTCACCCTTGCGCCGCGGGAAGGTGGCCATGACCGTGCCATAGCCTTTCTCGGCAATTACCACCGGGTAGCCGCCATCCAGCGCCAGGTTGTACTGCGGCGTCGGGTTATGTTCGAAGTAATAAGGGATCGCATCACCGGAGGTTTCTTCGGTGGTGTCCACCAGCAACTTGAAGTTGCGCGCCAGCGGCAGTTTTTCTTCCTTGATGACCTTCATGGCGTACATCGCCACCACGATGCCATTCTTGTCATCCTCGGTGCCACGCCCGTACATGCGGTCGCCGATCAGCGTGACCTTGAACGGATCGAGCTTGGTACCGTCCTTCAACACCCAGTTTTCCGGCGTCACCGGCACCACGTCGGCGTGGGCGTGAATGCCGACGACTTCATCGCCGCTGCCTTCCAGGGAAATTTCATACACGCGGTTGTCGACATTGCGGAAGTTCAGGTTGAAGTCTTTCGCCAGGGCCTGGATCTTGCCGGCGATCTTGATGAATTCCGGGTTTTTGTACTGCGGCAAGCCATCCACGTTGAAGGTCGGGATCTCCACCAGTTCGCGCAGGGTTTCGAGGGCGGCCTTGCCGTATTTCACCCGGGTGTAAATGCCCAGCAGGCGATGGATTTCATTCTGCTGGTCGGCGCTCAGGGTTTTGTTGTCGAGGAAGGCGCTGATCGCCGGGCCCACATCGGTGGTTTTACCAAGGTCACCTTTGGCCAGTGTGCCGAGGAAACCGCGGAAATCAGTGACGGACGTTTCGCTGAAACTTTTGATGATCGCCGTGCTTTGGTCGGCGCTGATGTTGGCCAGGGCAGGGCTGGTGATGGCCGAAAGGCTGGCCGCGAGCAGGGTGGCAGCCGCCAATTGCTTGAGTGGAAAGTGCATTGCTGAAGGCATTCCTTTGCAAAGAGAACGTAGGGGGATTTCTGATCAAGATGTCAGAAATATTTCCACACACTACCACTGCAAAGGTGTGCCAGGGGAGACCACGACGAGGCTTATCTAAAAACTCAATAGCACCCTCAGTCGAGGGTGTAGCGTACCGACAGTGCGCCTTTTTTCTCCGAAAGGGTCAGGATCGTCACCTGGCCCAATTCGCTCAGCGCTTGCACATGGGTGCCGCCACAGGCATAGGCTGGTAGCTCGCCAAAGCCCACTTCGCGGGTGCCGTCTTTCAGGCTCATATGGCGGGGGTAGTCAGCGCTGATCCATTGGTTGATTTGTTGTTGAATCGCCTCGGCCTCCATGGCTTGCGCGCCTTCGCCACGGACAAACGTGACCTTGCCTTCGCCTGGCCAGTGATGCGCCTTGATCGGCAGCCAGCCCAGGGTTTCGCCGACATTGCCGATCAGGTGGCCGGCGGAATGCAGGCGGGTGTGCAGGGCGCGGCGCGGTGCATCGACGCGCGCGGTGATCGGCCCTGGCGCGACCGGCTGGTTGACGTAGTGCACCACGCAATCGGCCTCTTGGGTGACTCGCAGTACCTGGCTGTCGCCGAGCCAGCCGGTGTCGAATGGCTGCCCGCCGCCCTGGGGGTGAAAGATCGTCGACTGCAGGATGACCGCGTAATGGTCGTCGTGCGGCGTGCAGCTCAGCACTTCAAGCTCGGCGGTCAGGTGGTCGTGGGTGAAAAACAGGCGCTCGGTCATTCTCTACATCCGCATCAGGGTTCTGTGGGCAGTATAAATAGTGCGTGGATGAGTGATAATCCGCTCAACTATCAATGGACCTGTGCGCTATGAGCATCAATCTTCCCTTGCCGTTGCTGGGTGAAATGGCGATTTTCGTCAAGGTGGTGGAGGCCGGCAGCTTTTCCGCGGCGGCGCGGCAATTGAGTGTTTCGCCGTCGGCGGTCAGCCGCAGTATTTCGCGGCTGGAACATGCACTGGCCACGCGTCTGCTGCAACGCACCACGCGCAAATTGCGCCTCAGCGAGGGCGGTGAAGAGGTGTTCAAGCGTTGCCAGGAGATGGTTAACGCGGCGCGCTCGGTGATGGAAGTCAGCGGCCAGTTCAACCATGAAGCCGAGGGCCTGGTGCGGGTCAGCGTGCCCAAGGCGGTGGGGCGGTTTGTGGTGCACCCGCATATGCCCGAATTCCTGCGGCGTTACCCCAAGGTCGATGTGCAGCTGATTCTTGAGGATCGGCATGTGGACCTGATCGATGACAACGTCGACCTGAGCATCCGTATCACCGACAGCCCGCCGCCGGGCTTGGTGGGGCGCCAATTGCTGCCCATCGAACATTTGCTCTGTGCAACGCCGCAGTACCTGGCCGAGCGCGGTACGCCGGGCCATCCCCATGATTTGTTGGCGCACAGTTGTATTTACCTGGGCGAAACCCCGGGGGATTCACGCTGGAAATTTCGTCAGGCAGGCAAGACGGTGACGGTGGGCGTGCGCGGGCGGTATGCGGCGAACCACACTGGCGTGCGCCTGGATGCGGTGTTGCAGCACGTGGGGATTGGCAGCTTGCCGTACTTCACGGCGCGGCACGCCTTGGAGGAGGGGCGCCTGGTGCAGGTGCTGCCGGAATGGGATTTTATTGCGTCTTACCATGGCGAGGCATGGTTGCTGCATTCGCCTACGCGCTATCTGTCGCCGAAGTTGCGGGTGTTTATTGATTATCTGGTGGCGTGCATGGCGAAGGAGCCGACGTTGCGTCGGCGCTAGGAATGCAGACCACTTGTGGGAGGGGGCTTGCCCCCGATTACGGTGTATCAGCTAGAAATGAGCTGACTGTCGCACCGCTATCGGGGGCAAGCCCCCTCCCACATTGTGTTTTGTAGTGTTCTGAAGATCAGTGCTTGCTCTGATCCTGCGGCATGGCCAGCAGCTGCTTTTCCTGGTTCCAGTCGAACGGTTCGTCGTTCTGTTCGGCTTCGTAGCGACGTTCTTCCAGGGCCTGGTACAGGTCCAGCTCTTCATCGGGCATAAAGTGCAGGCAGTCACCGCCAAAGAACCAGAGCAAATCGCGCGGCACCAGGTGGGCAATCTGCGGGTAGCGCAGGATCACCTGGCTCATCAGGTCCTGGCCCAGGTACTGGCTTTCGATCGGGTCGATCGGCAGCAGGGCGCGCAATTCGTCGAAGCGCTCCAGGAACAGGGAGTGGCTTTCCTCGGGCACCTGTTCGGCTTCGCCGACGGCTACCAGGATGCTGCGCAGGTGGTCGAGCAAGACGAGATGATCGGCAACGACGTTGGACACGAGATAAGTCCTCTAAAGCAAAAACGGGCGCGAGAGTATATAGCTCTCGCGCCCGTATTTATATGACCGCTCGAATTAGCGGACTTTACCCTCGGCCTGGGTCAGCTCTTCCTTGCTGAAATCATCCACGTCGATCACTTTGCGCCGCGCCGCTTCGGCGTCACGCAGGGTTTGCGCTTCAGCCGGTTGCAGCACTCCGGCGTGCAGCGCCGCGTCGATGGCATGCTCGCCGGCAGCCGGTTTGACCTGGCCGCTTTTGAGCGCCGTGTGCAGTTTTTTCTGCAATGGGTGGCTGGCGCCGAGCAGGTCGTAGGCCTGTTGCAGGGCGCCGACCGGGTCCTCGGCCGATTGCGGGCGGTAGCAGCCGGCCAGCAACTCTTCCAGGGTCGGGTCGCCCTTGGCACGGCCGATCACCGCCGCGACTTCGGCGTCCAGCGCGTCGGATGGCCCGGTATGGCGTCGGCCGAACGGGAACACGATCACCCGCAGCAGGCAGCCCAGCACCTTGTTCGGGAAGTTACTCAGCAGCTCATCCAGTGCACGCTCCGACTCGCCGAGGCTTTCTTCCATGGCCCAGGTAAACAGCGGTTCCAGGTGGTCCGGCGAATCCAGGTCGTGATAACGCTTGAGGGCCGCCGACGCCAGGTACATATGGCTCAGCACATCCCCCAGACGCGCCGACAGGCGTTCGCGGCGTTTCAATTCGCCGCCCAGCAGCATCATGCTCAGGTCGGCGAGCAGGGCGAAGGCGGCAGCCTGGCGGTTCAACGCGCGGAAGTAGCCCTGGCTCAAACGGTTGCCCGGAGCCTTCTCGAAGTGGCCAACGCCAAGGTTCAGCACCAGGGTGCTGGCGGCGTTGCTCACGGCAAAACCGATGTGTTGCATCAGCAGGCCGTCGAACTCCTTCAGCGCCTGGTCATGGTCTTCGCGGCCGGCCAGGGCCATCTCCTTGAGCACGAAGGGATGGCAACGGATCGCGCCCTGGCCAAAGATCATCAGGTTGCGCGACAGAATGTTCGCGCCTTCCACGGTGATGAAGATCGGCGCACCCTGCCAACTGCGGCCCAGGTAGTTGTTCGGGCCCATGATGATGCCCTTGCCGCCGTGCACGTCCATGGCGTGGCTGATGCACTCGCGGCCGCGCTCGGTCAGGTGGTACTTGAGAATCGCTGACAGCACCGAGGGTTTTTCCCCCAGGTCGACCGCGTTGGCGGTCAGCATGCGTGCGCTGTCCATCAGCCAGGCGTTGCCGCCGATGCGCGCCAGGGCTTCCTGGATACCTTCGAAGGCCGACAGCGGCACGTTGAACTGCTCGCGCACCTGAGCGTATTGGCCGGTGACCAGGCTGGTGAACTTGGCGGCGCCGGTGCCGACGGCAGGCAGGGAGATCGAGCGGCCCACCGACAGGCAGTTCATTAACATCATCCAGCCCTTGCCGAGCATCTCCTGGCCGCCGATGAGGAATTCCAGGGGGATGAATACGTCCTTGCCGGAGTTGGGGCCGTTCATGAACGCGGCGCCCAGGGGCAGGTGGCGCCGGCCGATGTCCACGCCGGGGGTATCGGTTGGGATGAGTGCCAGGCTGATGCCCAGGTCTTCCTCGTCGCCCAGCAGATGGTCCGGGTCATGGGCCTTGAAGGCCAGGCCGAGCAGCGTCGCGACGGGCCCCAGGGTGATGTAGCGTTTTTCCCAGTTCAGGCGCAGGCCGAGGGTTTCCTTGCCTTCCCACTCACCTTTGCAGATCACCCCGGTGTCGGGCATGGCGCCGGCGTCGGAGCCGGCCAGCGGGCCGGTGAGGGCGAAGCAGGGGATGTCATCACCGCGCGCCAGGCGTGGCAAGTAGTGGTTGCGTTGTTCGTCGGTGCCGTAGTGCAGCAGCAGTTCGGCCGGGCCGAGGGAGTTGGGCACCATCACGGTGGACGCCAGGTCGCCGCTGCGCGTGGCGAGCTTCATCGCCACCTGTGAGTGGGCATAGGCAGAGAAACCCTTGCCGCCGTATTCCTTGGGAATGATCAGGGCGAAGAAGCCGTGGGTCTTGATGTGCTCCCACGCGGCGGGCGGCAGGTCCATGGCCTGGCCGATTTCCCAGTCGCTGACCATGGCACACAGTTCTTCGGTGGGGCCGTCGATGAATGCCTGTTCTTCTTCGGTCAGTTGCACCTTGGGATAGGCCAGCAACTTGTCCCAGTCGGGGCGGCCGCTGAACAACTCGCCATCCCACCACACGGTGCCGGCGTCGATGGCATCGCGTTCGGTTTCGGACATCGGCGGCAAGACTTTCTGGAACCAGCTGAACAGCGGCTTGGTGAAGTATTGACGGCGCAGGTCGGGCAGCAGCAAGGGCGCGGCCACGACCGCGATCAACACCCAGAAGATCAGCAGCAGCCAACCCGGTGCATGGCTCCAGGCACCCATCGCCAACAAGTAGACGGCGACCACACCCAAGGCGGGCAGGGGCGCAGTACGGCGGTGTGCCAGGTAGGCGATGCCGACTACCAGAACCAGTATCCACAACAACAGCATATTCAATCCTCCGTGAAACCAGGGGCGAAACCACCAAGGAGCTTAGTCGGCATCCGAACAAGCGGGGTGATTAGGGTGTTACGAGATTTGGCCGAATCGTCGTTATCTCTATGGCCGACCTGTCGTTAGACTCCAGTCTTCCTTCGGAGATAAAGCTCATGGATACGTACCTGAGTCCCAGCCGCTTCATCGATAGTGACCACCCTGCGGTGGTGGAGTTCGCCGAAAAACACCGCGGAACCCGTGCGGATTTAAGTGACCAGGCAGTCAGTCTTTATTACGCCGTGCGTGAGGCAATTCGCTACAACCCCTACACCTTCAGCCGCGACCCAGACACCCTGAGCGCCAGTTACGCCCTGGCCACCTGCGAGAGTTACTGCGTACCCAAAGCCACGCTGCTCGCCGCCTGCGCGCGACATTGCGGGATCCCCGCGCGCATCGGCCTGGCCGACGTGCGCAACCACCTGTCGACGCCACGCCTCATCGCCTTGCTCAAGAGCGATGTGTTCGCCATGCATGGCTATACCGAGTTGTGGCTGGACGGGCGCTGGGTCAAGGCCACGCCGGCGTTCAACAGCCAGCTGTGCGAAGTGTTCGATGTGCCGCCGCTGGAGTTCGATGGGATCAATGACAGCGTATTCCACGCGTTCAATCGCCAGGGCCGGCGCTCGATGGAGTATGTGCTGGACCACGGGCAATTTCCTGACGTGCCTGAGGCGTTTTTCTTCGCCCATATTCAGCAGTGTTACCCGCATCTGTTTGCCGAAGGCCTGCCAACCCTGTTGGGCGATATGCAGAGCGATTTAAGCCGCGGGTGAACCGGCGTATGCTGCTGCGTTCCTCTAAGCCATGTTCATCAACAATAAGGCGCGGTCATGCTGAAAATCTGGGGTCGTAAAAATTCATCAAACGTCAGGAAGGCACTCTGGTGCGCCGAGGAACTCGGCCTGGACTATGAGGCAATTGATGCGGGCGGGGCTTTTGGTGTGGTCGACACGCCGCAATACCGGGCGCTGAACCCCAACGGCCGGGTACCGATGATCGAAGACGGCGACTTTGTGTTGTGGGAGTCCAACACCATTGTGCGTTACCTGTGTGCCAAGCACGCGTCGGAATTTTACCCGACTGATGTGCAAGCCCGGGCCAACGCGGAGAAGTGGATGGACTGGACCACCTCGACCCTGGCCGACCCCTTCAAGGCGGTGTTCTGGGGCATCCTGCGCACCCCGGCGGAAAAACAGAACTGGGACAGCATCAATGCCGGGCGCCAAGCCTGTATCGATGCATTAAAAACCGTCGACCAGGCCCTCGCGACGCAGCCTTACCTGTCGGGCACTGCGTTTGGCATGGGGGATATTCCCTTGGGCTGCTTTGCCTACGCCTGGTTTGAAATGCCCATCGAACGCCCTGCAATGCCCCATCTGGAGGCCTGGTACCAGCGCCTGCAGCAACGCCCGGCGTACCGCAAAGCCGTGATGACCGCGTTGACTTAATACCCACTATTAATACGGGTGACTGTACTTGTGCGGCGCAGGCAAGCACCATGCTTGCCTTGCGCAGCCGTTGAACTACCTGGGCTGCGCCCTCATCTACTGTTTCTATTCCCTTCTTTGGTGCGTATTCCGATATGAGTTCCGCTCTGTCCATCCGGCAGCTAACCAAAACCTACGGCAACGGTTTCCAGGCCCTGAGTGGTATCGATCTGGACGTTGCCGAAGGTGATTTCTTCGCCTTGCTCGGCCCCAACGGTGCCGGCAAATCCACCACCATCGGTATCCTTTCCACCCTGGTCAACAAGACCAGCGGCACGGTGAATATCTTCGGTCACGACCTGGACAAATCCCCGGCGGCGCTCAAGCGCTCCATCGGCGTGGTGCCCCAGGAGTTCAACTTCAACCAGTTTGAAAAGACCTTCGACATCGTCGTGACCCAGGCCGGCTACTACGGCATCCCGGCGAAAATCGCCAAGGAACGCGCCGAGCAGTACCTGACCCAGCTCGGCCTGTGGGACAAGCGTGACGTGCCGTCGCGCTCGCTGTCCGGCGGCATGAAGCGCCGCCTGATGATCGCCCGCGCGCTGGTGCATGAACCGCGCCTTCTGATCCTCGATGAGCCCACCGCCGGCGTGGACATCGAACTGCGCCGCTCGATGTGGACCTTCCTCACCGAGCTGAACGAGAAGGGCATCACCATCATCCTCACCACCCATTACCTGGAAGAGGCTGAGCAGCTGTGCCGCAACATCGGCATCATCGACCACGGCACCATCGTCGAGAACACCAGCATGCGTAACCTGCTGGGCCAGTTGCATGTGGAAACCTTCCTGCTCGACCTGAAGAACAATCTGTCGGCACCGCCGCAATTGCTCGGTTACCCCTGCCGCCTGGTGGACAGCCACACCCTGGAAGTCCAGGTGGACAAGGCCATGGGCATCACCGCGCTGTTCACGCAGTTGGCGACCCAGAACATTGAGGTGCTGAGCCTGCGTAACAAAACCAATCGCCTTGAGGAGTTGTTCGTGTCCCTGGTGGAGAAAAATCTGACGAAGGTGGCGGTATGAGTTCCGAACTGCAACCCAACCTCGTCGCGCTGCAAACTATTGTTTATCGCGAAGTGAAACGCTTTACCCGGATCTGGCCGCAGACGCTGCTGCCGCCGGCGATCACCATGGTCCTGTACTTCGTGATCTTCGGTAACCTGATCGGCCGGCAGATCGGTGACATGGGTGGTTTCACCTACATGGAGTACATCGTGCCGGGGCTGATCATGATGTCGGTGATCACCAACTCCTACGGCAACGTGGTGTCCAGCTTCTTTGGCAGCAAGTTCCAGCGCTCCATCGAAGAACTGATGGTGTCGCCGGTATCGCCGCACACCATCCTGATCGGCTACACCTTGGGCGGCGTGCTGCGCGGCTTGATGGTGGGCGTGATCGTGACGTTGCTGTCGCTGTTCTTTACCCACCTGCAGGTGCATCACCTGGGGGTCACCATCCTGGTGGTGGTGCTGACGGCGACGATCTTCTCGCTGCTGGGCTTTATCAACGCGGTGTTTGCACGCAACTTCGACGATATCTCGATCATCCCGACCTTCGTGCTGACGCCGCTGACCTACCTGGGCGGGGTGTTCTATTCCATCACCTTGCTGCCGCCGTTCTGGCAGACCGTGTCGCTGGCCAACCCGGTGTTGCACATGGTCAACGCCTTCCGCTACGGCATCCTGGGCGTGTCGGATATCAAGATCAGCGTGGCGATCACCTTCATGATCGTGGCCACCATCGTTTTGTATATCGGTTGCGCGCGGTTGCTGGTGAGTGGGCGCGGGATGCGTACTTAACTGAGTGGAGTACACAGTCAAAATGTGGGAGGGGGCAAGTCGAATCGTCGCACCGCCCCTCCCACATTTGTTTTTGTGCAGGGCTTAGCCTTGCAGTGCCAGCTCGATCAGCGCGTGCAGTTCCTGCACTGTCAGCGGTGCGTTGGAAAACAAAATCCGAAACACCGTCGGCGCCGCGATCAGGTTGATCAGGTGGTCCACGCTCGGCGGTGTGCTGTCGGGATAGCGATCAACAATCGCTTGCAGCTGCCCACTCAGGATGCTCACGCAGTAGCCCGGCGTGACCATGCATTGCAGGTCGCGCATCATGTTGCGGCCCGGCTCGGAACTCATCTCATCCAGGTATTGCTCGGCCCAGGCCTGCAAATCGCCGCGCAGGCTGCCGGTGTTGGCCGGCTCACTGTCGGGGCGCATGCGTGCCAGGGCCACATCCGCGAGCAACACACCAAGGTCACCCCAGCGCCGGTAGATGGTCGAGGGCGTGACGCCTGCGCGCGCGGCAATCATCGGCACGGTGACGCTGGAGCGCTCATGGGCTTCGAGCAATTCACGCACGGCCGAATGAACCGATTCTTGTACCCGGGCACTACGGCCCCCCGGGCGGAGGCCTTCTTTTATCGCCATGGTGGTGACCTTAACACAAAGAATTTGCTTTAAGCGCTGACAGGTAGCACACTCCGCAAAAGCAAAATATTAGCTTTAGCGGAGCGTGCCCATGTCCAGTCCCACTTCTCATCGTTCCAGCCTGGTGTTCCTGGCGATCACCTTGCTGACGTTCCTGGCCGCTTCCAGCGCGCCGACGCCGTTGTATCACCTGTATCAGGAAGGCCTGCATTTTTCGGCGGGCATGCTCACGCTGATCTTCGGCGTCTACGCCTTGAGCCTGCTGGCAGCGCTGCTGACCGTGGGTTCGTTGTCGGACCACCTGGGGCGCAAGCCGGTAATTTTTGCCGCGCTGGTCCTGAATATGCTGGCGATGTTGCTGTTTATCAATGAAGGCAGCGTGGCCTGGCTGATTGCGGCGCGCACCCTACAAGGCTTTGCCACCGGCATGGCCACGGCGGTGTTGGGCGCCGCCTTGCTCGATACCGACCGCCAGCAGGGCCCGCTGGTCAACAGTGTGGCGCCGCTGTTGGGCATGGCGTGCGGGGCGATGGGCAGCAGCTTGTTGGTGGAGTTTGCCCCGCTGCCGACCCAGTTGATCTACTGGGCATTGCTGGCGCTGATGCTCGTGCAGGCCGTGTATGTGTGGCGCCTGCCGGAAAGTGTGAGCCGTATCCCCGGAGCACTGGCCTCGCTGCGTCCCACCTTGCACGTGCCGCCCCAGGCACGGCGTGCCCTGTGGTTGTCGCTGCCGGTGGATGTGGCGGTATGGGCGATGGGTGGTTTCTATCTCTCCCTGGCGCCGTCGCTGGTGCGCGCCGCCACCGGCTCGACCTCCAACCTGATCGGTGGCGGCCTGGTGGCGGTGCTGACCTTGAGCGGTGCGCTGATGATCTTCAGCCTGCGCAATCGCCCAGCGGACAAAGTGCTGCGCCTCGGCGCCGGGTTGCTGGCCATCGGCGTGGCGCTGATCCTCACGGCGGTGCACAGCGCCAGCCTGCCGCTGTTTTTCATCGCCACCCTGATCGCCGGCAGCGGCTTTGGCGCAGGTTTTCTCGGGGCCTTGCGCAGTGTGGTGCCACTGGCTTTGCCCCATGAGCGGGCGGGCTTGATGTCGGCGTTCTATGTGCTGAGTTACCTAGCGTTCTGCCTGCCGTCGTTGTTGGCGGGCAACCTGATCCGCAGTTTCGGTTTGATCGCGACCACGGACGGCTATGGCGCAGTCCTGATTTTGCTGGCGCTGAGTGCCCTGGCGGCACTGATGTGGCAAGAACGCCGCCCGGCCTATATTGGTAAAACAGATAACAGTTAGAGATATTACCCGTTATATAGATATTCGATCGGGTTCTATGATGGATTCAACCTCATGCGAGGAAGAGGATTGCCATCATGACCTGCTCGAATACCATCAGTTACAAACCCTTCAGTCACCTGACCCGTCCCCGGGAAGTGATTCGCCAGTTCACCCCCAACTGGTTTGCCGCAACCATGGGCACCGGTGTGCTGGCGCTGGCGCTGGCCCAATTGCCGGTCAACCTGCCGGGTTTGCAGGCTATCGCCGAAGGGCTGTGGCTGTTCACCATCGGCCTGTTCATCCTGTTCAGCGTCTTGTATGCCGCGCGCTGGGTGATGTTTTTCCATGAGGCGCGGCGCATCTTCGGGCACTCCACGGTGTCGATGTTCTTTGGCACCATTCCCATGGGCTTGGCCACCATTCTCAACGGTTTGCTGCTGTTTGGCCTACCGCGCTGGGGCAGTGCAGTGATTCCATTGGCTGAAGCGCTGTGGTGGCTGGATGTGGCGATGGCCCTGGCCTGTGGTGTGTTGATCCCGTTCATGATGTTCACCCGCCAGGAACACAGCATCGACCAGATGACCGCCGTCTGGCTGCTGCCGGTGGTCGCCGCCGAAGTCGCGGCGGCCAGCGGTGGCCTGTTGGCGCCACACCTGGCCGATGCTCACGGGCAACTGGTGATGCTGGTAACCAGCTATGTGTTGTGGGCGTTTTCCCTGCCGGTGGCGTTCAGCATCCTGACCATCCTGATGCTGCGCATGGCCCTGCATAAGCTGCCCCACGCCAATATGGCCGCATCGAGTTGGCTGGCCCTTGGCCCCATCGGCACCGGTGCCCTTGGCATGTTGCTGCTCGGCGGTGACGCGCCGGCGATTTTCGCCGCCAACGGGCTGCCCGGTGTCGGCGACATGGCCAACGGCCTGGGCCTGGTGGCAGGCATCACCCTGTGGGGCTTTGGCTTGTGGTGGATGCTGATCGCGGTGCTGATCACCCTGCGTTACCTGCGCGCCGGTATCCCGTTCAACTTGGGCTGGTGGGGCTTTACCTTCCCGCTGGGTGTATACGCCTTGGCCACGCTGAAGCTGGCAAGCCTGCTGCACTTGGGGTTCTTCAGCGTGTTCGGCAGCGTGCTGGTGGTGGCGTTGGCGCTGATGTGGCTGATCGTGGCCACGCGTACCGTGCAGGGTGCTTATAAAGGTGAGCTTTTTGTTTCACCGTGCATAAGCGGGATTTAGTAAAGTCGTGGCCTGATAATCTATAAGCCTTCAGGCCACGCAGGAACACGGACGATGAGCCACCCCTCGCAATTCACTTTGCTGCGCACACGGCGCTTTCTGCCGTTTTTCATCACCCAGTTGCTGGGCGCTTTCAACGACAACATCTTCAAGCAATCGCTGATCCTGGCGATTCTCTACAAGCTCGCCATCGACGGTGACCGCGCCATCTGGGTAAACCTGTGCGCGTTGCTGTTTATCCTGCCATTCTTCCTGTTCTCGGCATTGGCCGGGCAGTTCGGCGAGAAATTCAACAAGGACGCATTGATCCGCGCGATCAAGATCGGCGAGATCGTGATCATGGCCGTGGGCGCCACGGGCTTCATGTTCAACCACCTGGAACTGATGCTGCTGGCGCTGTTTGCCATGGGCACGCACTCGGCGCTGTTCGGCCCGGTGAAGTACTCGATCATGCCCCAGGCCTTGCGCGACGATGAGCTGGTGGGTGGCAACGGCCTGGTGGAAATGGGCACGTTCCTGGCGATCCTGGCCGGCACCATTGGCGCGGGGATCATGATGTCGTCCACCCATTATGCGCCGGTAGTGTCGGTGGCGATTGTCGGTGTGGCGGTGTTGGGCTACCTGGCCAGCCGCAGCATTCCGCGCGCTGCGGCGTCGACGCCGCAGTTGCGCTTGAACTGGAACATCTTCAGCGAGTCCTGGGCGACCTTGCGCCTGGGCCTGGGGCAGACCCCGGCGGTGTCGCGCTCGATCGTCGGCAACTCATGGTTCTGGTTTGTCGGGGCGATTTATCTCACGCAAATCCCGGCGTATGCCAAGGAATGGCTGTACGGCGACGAGACGGTGGTGACGCTGATCCTCACGGTGTTCTCGGTGGGCATCGCCCTCGGCTCGATGCTTTGCGAAAAACTCTCCGGGCGTAAGGTGGAAATCGGCCTGGTACCGTTCGGTTCCTTTGGCCTGACGGTGTTCGGCTTGCTGCTGTGGTGGCACTCCGGCGGTTTCCCGCAGAACGTGCAGGCCAACGACTGGCTGGCCGTGCTCGGTTACGGCCAGGCCTGGTGGGTATTGTTCGATATTCTTGGCCTGGGTGTGTTTGGCGGCTTCTATATTGTGCCGCTGTACGCGCTGATCCAGTCGCGCACTGCCGAGAACGAGCGCGCACGGGTGATCGCCGCCAACAACATCCTCAACGCGCTGTTCATGGTGGTGTCGGCGATTGTGTCGATCCTGCTGCTGAGCGTGGCCAAGCTGTCGATCCCCGAATTGTTCCTGGTGGTGTCGCTGCTCAACATCGCGGTCAACACCTACATCTTCAAGATCGTCCCCGAGTTCACCATGCGTTTCATGATCTGGCTGCTCGGCCATTCCATGTACCGTGTGGAGCACCGCAACCTGCAGGCCATCCCCGATGAGGGCGCGGCCTTGCTGGTGTGCAACCACGTGTCGTTTGTCGATGCGCTGTTGATTGCAGGTGCCGTGCGTCGGCCGATTCGCTTTGTGATGTACTACAAGATCTACCGCTTGCCGGTGCTGAACTTTATTTTCCGCACCGCGGGGGCGATTCCGATTGCCGGGCGTAACGAAGATATCCAGATCTACGAAAAGGCCTTCACGCGGATCGCCCATTACCTCAAGGAAGGCGAGTTGGTGTGCATCTTCCCGGAAGGCAAATTGACGGCTGACGGTGAGATAAACGAGTTCCGTGGCGGTGTGACGCGGATTCTGGAGGAGACGCCGGTGCCGGTGATCCCGATGGCGTTGCAGGGGTTGTGGGGGAGCTTTTTCAGTCGCGATCCGAAGAAGGGCTTCTTTCACCGGATCTGGTCGCGGGTGGTGTTGGTGGCGGGGGAACCGGTGGGTGAGCCTACGCCGGCGCGGTTGCAGGAGGTGGTGGGCGGGTTGCGCGGGGGTGTCAGGTAGTTAGGTGTTGAATGTGCCGGCCTCATCAGGGGCAAGCCCCCTCCCACATTTTGACGGTGTTCACAAATCAACATGTGGGAGGGGGCTTGCCCCCGATAGCGGTAGTTGCCTAAGCGCTGATCTTGAGCCCAATAAGCCCGCAAATAATCAACGCCACACTGGCCAACCGAAACAGCGCCATGGATTCCCCAAACAGGATAATCCCGGCGATCACGGTGCCCACGGCACCCACGCCGGTCCAGATGGCATAGGCGGTGCCCAGCGGCAGTTCCTTCATGGCCAGCCCCAACAGGCCAAGGCTGATAGCCATGGCGGCAATGGTCAGGGCAGTAGGTAGAGGCTTGCTGAAACCGTCGGTGTACTTCAGGCCGACGGCCCAGCCGACTTCAAACAACCCGGCAAAAAACAGAATGATCCAGGACATATTGACCTCGCTTCCATAGGCGGGGTCGTCCCCGGATTATGCGCCTCGACAGCGTCGCGAGGTCGTCCCCGCGAAGCTGGCTAGAGTGCCTAAAACGGATCAAACGATCAAGTTTGCGGGGTATTCTCCAGTACGCGGCGGTCTTCCTTTTCGCTCATGCGGCGGAAGTAGGTCGACAGCAACGCCCCGGAAATATTGTGCCAGACGCTGAACAGCGCGCTCGGCACCGCCGCCAATGGCGAGAAGTGCGCGCTGGCCAGCGCAGCCCCCAGCCCGGAGTTCTGCATGCCCACTTCCAGCGCCAGCGACTTGCGTTGGGCCAAGGGCAGCTTGAACACGCGGCCGGTGAAATAGCCCAGCAGGTAACCGAAGCTGTTGTGCAGCATCACCACGGCCATGATCAACAGGCCCGACTCGGCAATCTTCGCCTGGCTGGCGGCAACCACCGCCGCGACGATGATCACAATGCTCACCACCGACACCAGCGGCAACACCTCCACCGCATGCCGCACCCGCTCGCCGAGCACGCGTTGCGCGACCACGCCGAGCACGATCGGCAGCAGCACCACTTGCAGGATCGACCAGAACAACTCCATGAACGACACCGGCAGCCACGCGGATGCCAGCAGCCAGATCAGTGCCGGCGTGAGCAGCGGGGCGAGGAGGGTGGTCACGGCGGCGATGGCCACCGACAGCGCCAGGTCGCCGCGGGCCAGCCAGGTCATTACGTTGGACGAAGTGCCGCTTGGGCAGCAGCCGACCAGGATCACGCCGACGGCAATTTCCGCTGGCAGGTGAAAGGCCTGGCACAGCAGCCAGGCCACGCCCGGCATGATCACAAAATGCGCGACTACGCCCAGGGCCACGCGCCACGGATGACGGGCGACCTCGGCGAAGTCTTCGAGTTTGAGGGTCAGCCCCATGCCGAACATCACCAGGCCCAGCAGCGGGACGATGGCGCTTTTAAGGCCGATGAACCAGCCGGGTTCGAGGAAGGCGACGACGGCGAAAATCAACACCCAGTAGGCGAAGGTATTGCCGACGAAGCGGCTCAGGGCGGCAAGTGCGCGCATGGAGGATGTCCTTTTTTTGTTCGATTGTTTGAATTGCCAATACGATCAAATGTGGGAGGGGGCTTGCCCCCGATAGCAGGGTATCAGTCACTCCATCGGTTACTGACCCACCGCCATCGGGGGCAAGCCCCCTGCCACATTTTGATCTTCACAGGGCTTAGATGCCTTGTGGGGTTTCTTCACCGCCCAACGCCTCGATCAGCGCCGGCAGGAAATCACCAAAGGTCAGCATCATCAGGGTAAAGCTGGCATCCAGTTGGCCCAGGGCCTCTTCGCCACCGTCCTGTTCCGCCTGGTCTTGCAGCAGGTCTTCGAACTTCAGGCGCTTGACGGTCATCTTGTCGTCGAGCATGAAGGACAGCTTGTCCTGCCAGGCCAGGGACAGTTGGGTCACGACTTTGCCGGTGGTCAGGTGCAGCTGGATTTCTTCGCCGGTCAGGTCCTGGCGCTTGCAGCGCACAATGCCACCGTCTTCGTGGGTGTCGCGCAGTTCGCATTCGTCGAGGACGAAGAAGTCATCAGCCGGTTTCTGGGTGGTGACCCAGTCGGTCATGATCGCGGTCGGCGCGGTTTTCACCGTCAGTGGGCGAACCGGCAGGGTGCCGATCACTTCACGCAGGGTCGACAGCAGGTCTTCGGCGCGCTTGGGGCTTGCCGAGTTGACCAGGATCAGGCCCTGCTTAGGCGCGATAGCGGCGAAGGTCGACGACCGGCGGATAAAGGCGCGGGGCAGGAAGGCCTGGATGATTTCATCCTTGATCTGGTCGCGCTCCTTCTTATAGACCTTGCGCATTTGCTCCGCTTCGATCTCTTCGACTTTCTCTTTAAGCGCGTCACGCACCACGCTACCCGGCAGGATGCGTTCTTCCTTGCGCGCGGCGATCAGCAGGAAGTCACCGCTGACGTGAACCAGGGGAGCGTCTTCACCTTTACCGAAAGGCGCGACGAAACCGTAAGTGGTCAACTCCTGGCTTGCACAAGGGCGCGCCAGTTTGGTGGCCATGGCCGCTTCCAACGCCTCGGCATCAACAGGCAGATCTTGGGTCAGGCGATAGATAAGCAGGTTCTTGAACCACATGGGGTGAGTCTCTCCTTTATACAAAGGGGGGCATTATTGTCTTGATAACGCCTGAGGCCAACCCTGCCTAAGCCATTGGAAGGCTTCAAAAAAAAGATTTAAGAAAGTGCTTGCCAGACCTAGGGTCGCTCCGTAGAATGCGCGCCACACCGAAGCGAAGGGTGATTAGCTCAGCTGGGAGAGCGTCTGCCTTACAAGCAGAATGTCGGCGGTTCGATCCCGTCATCACCCACCATTCGTTTCAAGTGTTACGCGCAGCGGTAGTTCAGTCGGTTAGAATACCGGCCTGTCACGCCGGGGGTCGCGGGTTCGAGTCCCGTCCGCTGCGCCATATTCGGTAACCTGGAACACTGAACGCCAGGTCACCACAGAAAGCCCGCTCATTGAGCGGGTTTTTTTCTGTCCGAAATATGGCAAAAAATCGTGCGGTAAACTTTTTTTAAATAAAGTGCATTTAAATCAAGACATTACGATTTTTTGGTGTATGATGTGCCCACACCGAAACGAAGGGTGATTAGCTCAGCTGGGAGAGCGTCTGCCTTACAAGCAGAATGTCGGCGGTTCGATCCCGTCATCACCCACCATTCGTTTTATGTGTTACGCGCAGCGGTAGTTCAGTCGGTTAGAATACCGGCCTGTCACGCCGGGGGTCGCGGGTTCGAGTCCCGTCCGCTGCGCCATATTCGGTAACCTGGAACACTGAACGCCAGGTCACCACAAGAAAGCCCGCTCATTGAGCGGGCTTTTTTTTGCCTGCGATTTGCCCCCTCCCTCGCGCGTTGCTGTTGTGCACTGCAAAGTTGCCCTGAACTGTGCTGGTGCGTCATGACGTGGGGGAATACCCCCATGCACATTGGTCGATTGCACCGCTTGCCGCTTAAACGGTTATCTATAGCCACGCGAAGACTTCCAGGCGAGCTACCGGCAGCAGGACGCTGCGGTGCCCGCTCTCTATAAATAATGGCCTTTCAAGGCGATAAAAATAGTCTGCAAGGGGAATGGCACCATATGAAATATCCATTGCGTGCGTTGGTATTCTGGCCAACGTTCCTGATTCTGCTGGCGGCGGTGATCGCCAGCTACATCGACCTGAATGCGTTCCTTGCGGTCAGCAAGAGACTCAACAGCGTGATCCTCAACAACTTCTCCTGGCTGTTCAGCGCCGGCTCGTTCGCCATGGTGGTGTTGACCGCCATCGTCTACTTTTCGCCCCTGGGCAAGGTGCGTATTGGCGGTGAAGAGGCCCAGCCACTGCTGAGCAAATGGCGCTGGTTCATGGTGGCGCTGTGCACCACGCTGGCGGTGGGGGTGTTGTTCTGGACCACCGCCGAACCGCTCTACCATCTCTATGCACCGCCCACCAGCCTGCCGCTCGAAGCGGGCAGCGCGGCGGCAAAAAGCTTTGCCATGTCGACAATGTTCCTGCACTGGACCATCACCCCCTACGCCATCTACCTGGTGCCCTCGTTGGTGTTTGCGCTGGTGTTCTATAACCGTCGCAGCAACTTCTCCATTGGCGCGATGCTTGAGCCACTGCTCGGCGAGGCGCGGGTGCGGCGCTATGCCGGGCTGATCGATACCCTGGCGATGTTCGCCCTGGTGGCCGGCATGGCCTCGTCCCTGGGTACCGGCGCGCTGACCCTGGCGGGCGGCCTGAGCCAATACATCGGTGGCGAAACCACGCCGTTTCGCCTGGCGATTATCATTGCGGTGATTGTCATCACCTTCGTCGCGTCGGCCGCCAGCGGCTTGCAGCGCGGCATTGTGATGCTGTCGTCGTTCAACACCTGGATCATGCTGGCCCTGGGGCTGTTCGTGCTGCTGTGCGGGCCGACCCTGTACATGTTCAGCCTGGGCGTCGAATCCCTGGGCATCTACCTCGACACCTTCTTCAGCCGCAGCCTGTTCACCGGCGCCGCCAGTGGCGACACCTGGCCGCAGAGCTGGACAGTGTTCTACTGGTCGGTGTGGTTTGCCTGGGCGCCGGTGAGTGCGCTGTTCCTCGGCAAGATCGGCCGTGGCTACACCGTGCGCGAGTTCATCCATATCAACATGCTGTACCCGGCGCTGTTCACCGCGATCTGGATCTGCATCTTCTCCGGCACCAGCCTGTACTTCGACGCGCTGGGCGATGGCAGCCTCAACCGCGTGCTCAACGAGCAAGGCGTGGAGCATGTGCTGTACCAGATGTTCCAGCAGTTGCCGGCCAGCGGCGTGATGATCGCGTTCCTGCTGTTCGTGGCATTCATCTCCTTTGTCACCGCGGCGGACTCCAGCACCGATGTGATCGCCAACCTGTGCAGCAAAGGCGTGACCGCCGATTCCGACCTGGATGGCAACCCGGCACTGAAGATTGTGTGGGGTGTGATCATCGGCACGGTGTCGTGGGTGATGGTCGCCTTTGTCGGCATCGACGGGGTGAAGATGCTCTCCAACCTCGGCGGTTTGCCCGGGATGATCCTGGTGCTGCTGGCCAGTACCTCGCTGATCTTCTGGCTCAAAGACCCCACGCTGCTTGACGTAAAGCGCCAGCAGCCGGCCGCCGAACCCGACCTGCAGGGCGCCAGCCCTGTGCCGGAATTCGCCCGCTAAGCCATAACCTCTGTGTGTCTCCCCACGCGCTCCCCGCCGAGCGCGGGGGAATCGTTTGCTTGCACTTAATGCGTTTGGAGTTACCGATGGAAATCGTTACCGAGTTTGCCTACACGGTCCGTGAAATCGAGCATTGCCTGATCCCTCTCAAGGACGGCACCCAACTGGCCGCGCGCATCTGGCTGCCCGACGTCGCAGGTTTGCAGACCTTCCCGGCGATCCTGGAATACCTGCCGTACCGCAAGCGCGACGGCACCGCCGTGCGCGATGCATTGACCCACCCGTGGATGGCGGGGCAGGGCTATGTGTGCGTGCGCGTGGACATGCGCGGCAATGGCGAATCCCAAGGGTTGATGGCCGATGAATACCTGCTGCAGGAACAGGACGACGCCCTCGAAGTGATCGACTGGCTGTGCCAGCAGCCCTGGTGCGACGGCAGTGTCGGCATGATGGGTATCTCCTGGGGGGGCTTCAACGGCCTGCAAGTCGCGGCGCGCCAGCCCGAAGCGTTGAAGGCGATCATCACCCTGTGCTCCACCGATGACCGCTTTGCCGACGATATCCATTACAAGGGCGGCAACCTGCTGATGGAAAACTTCGGCTGGGCCGCGACCATGCTTAATTTCAGCGCCGCGGTGCCCGACCCGCTGCTGGTCGGCGAGGAGTGGAAAACCCTTTGGCAGCAACGGCTGGAGGCCATGCCGCTGCTCGCCGAAACCTGGCTGCAGCACCAGACCCGTGATGACTACTGGCGCCACGGTTCGGTGTGTGAGGATTACTCGAAAATCAAGGCGGCGGTCTACGCGGTGGGCGGTTGGGGCGATGCCTACCGCAACACCGTCTCGCGCCTGATGGAAAATTTGCCGGGGCCAAAGAAAGCCATGATCGGCCCGTGGATTCACAAGTACCCGCATTTCGCCGTGCCGAACCCGGCCATCGGCTTCCTGCAGGAAGCCAAGCGTTGGTGGGATTACTGGTTGAAGGGCATCGATAACCGGGTGATGGATGACGCGGCTTGCACTTTTTTCCTACAGGATATTCTGCCGCCCAAGGGCAGTTACGCCGAGCGTCCAGGCGTCTGGGTGCAGACCGCAGGGTGGCCGGACCCACAGGTGCAATGGACGGATTTCAGCCTGGATGAGCGCGGTCTCAATCCCGGTTCGCAGCCGCTGGGGGCGGCGCGCAGTGTCTGCTCGCCATTGACCACCGGCCTGCACCAGGGCGAGTACTGCGCTATCTGGTTCGGCCCCGACGGGCCGACCGACCAGCGCCGCGATGACGCCCATTCGCTGTGCTTCGACTCGCAACCGCTGAGCCAACCCTTGGCACTGCTTGGCGATGCGCGCCTCAAACTGCGCTTGGCCAGCGATACCGATTGCGGGCAACTGGTGGCGCGCCTGAACGCGGTAGCGCCGGATGGTCAGGTCACGCAAATCAGTTATGGCGTGCTTAATCTCACGCTGCGCGAGGACTTTTCCCGCGTGACGCCGGTGATCCCCGGCGAACCGATGGATGTGCAACTGAACCTCGACCATATCGGCACGCGGGTGCCGGCCGGCTACCGGTTGCGCCTGGCCCTGAGCACCGCAAGCTTCCCGTTGCTGTGGCCGAGCCGTGAGCTGACCACCCTGACCTTGCTGCCGAGCCTGCACAGCCTGCAACTGCCGGTGTTTACCGGCGAAGCGGTGGAGTGCCCGTTCGAGCCGCCGCAAGCGGCGACCCCGGCCAACCTGGAGATCCTGCGCGCCGCCGCGCCGAAACGTACCTTGATCGAAGACGTCGGCAGTGGCGAAGTGTGCGTGAAGATCGAAGACGATCTGGGCGCGATGCGGTTTACCGATCACGGCCTGTCAGTGGACCAGCGTTGCATCGAGCAATACCGCACGTTGCCGTGGGACCCGTTGTCGATCCATGCTGATATCCAATGGCACTACCGCGTAGGCCGCGACGCCTGGGCCGTAGAGGTGGAAAGCCGCCTGAGCGTACACGCCGATGCCGAGTGGTTTTACCTGGAAGCGGAACAGACCGCGTGGGAAAACGGCCAGTTGGAACACCGTCGGCAGTGGAGCAAACGCGTGGCCCGGGTCGCGCTGTGAGTGAGCAACTGGCAGGATGCTTGCCAACGTGATCTCTGCGGGCCCGGTTAACCCCCGGCCCGTTTTTGCCATTGGAATTGCTCATGTCGCGCCGAAACGTCGATCTTCCGCCCCTCAACTGCTTGCAGACCTTCGAAGCGGCTGCCCGCCATTTGAGCTTTACCCAGGCTGCCCAGGAACTCAACCTGACCCAGAGCGCGGTCAGTCGGCAGGTCAAGCGCCTGGAAGAAGACCTCGCCCGCCCGCTGTTTTACCGGCTGGCGCAGGGGCTGAGCCTGACGCCGGCGGGCATGCGTTACTTTCGTACCATCCAACGCCTGTTGCGTGAACTCGACCGTGAGTCCGCCGAGCTGCGCCGACGTGGCGCCGATCGCCAACTGACCCTGGCCAGCACGCCGACCATCAGTTCGATCTGGCTCGCCGGCCTGCTGCCGCAATTCCAGCGCGAGCACCCGGACCTGGATATCCGCATCCTGTGCAGCGAAAGCCCCAGCCACCTGGACGTCAACGAATACGACCTGGGCCTGTTCTACCACCTCGATGAACTGGCGGCGCCCCACGGCCTGGAGTTGTCGCCGGTGTTCGACAGCGAGCAGGTCATCACGGTGTGCAGCCCTGATTACCTCAAACGCCACGGTCCGATTCGCGACCTGCAACACCTGCTCTACGGCCACACATTGCTGATCGTCGAGGACCACTACCACGACTGGCTGACCTGGACCGATTGGTTCGCCGACGCCGACGAGCATTACCACACCCCGCGCCATGCGTTGCGCACCAACAGCTATCAACTGTTGATGCAGTCGGCGCTGATGGGCCACGGTGTCGCGCTCGGTTGGCAGAGCCTGCTGGAAGGCGAGCTGGCCGCCGGCCGCCTGCAAATGGCCTTGCCCCACACCATGCACAGCCGTGGCCGCCTGCACCTGATGCAACCCCATCACCGCAACCCGCCGTCGGCGGCGCGCAGTTTTCGCCAATGGTTGCTGGCCCATGCCAGCCGCTTGAACAACCCCGCCTGAGCCACCATGAACCTGACTTTCCTGACCTTCCCGGCGCTGTACAGCGCCACCATCCTGATGCTCACCGGCAACGGGCTGTTCTTCAGTTTTATCGGCCTGCGCCTGAGCAGCCAAGGCATCAACGAGGTGTGGATCGGTGCGCTGACGGCCGCGTACTACGGCGGCATGGTCTGCGGCGCCAAGTTCGGGCATCGCATGATTGCTGGCGTTGGGCATGTGCGTTCCTATGTGGCCTGCGCCGGGGTCGCCACCATTATTGTGTTGCTGCATGTGCTGTTCGAGCAGTTGGAATTCTGGCTGGCGCTGCGCTTTGTGATGGGCTTGGTGATGATGAACCAGTACATGGTCATCGAAAGCTGGCTGAACGAGCAGGCCGAAAACAACCAGCGCGGCGCGGTATTCGCTGGCTACATGGTGGCAGTGTCCCTGGGCCTGATGCTGGGGCAGGGCGTGTTGATCTGGCGCCCGGAACTGGATTTCAAACCGCTGATCATCGTCGCGATCTGTTTCGCCGCCTGCCTGCTGCCGGTGACCATGACCAAGCGCCTGCACCCGGCCAAGCTGGTGGCCGCGCCGCTGGAAGTGGGGTTCTTCTGGCAGCGCGTGCCCCAGGCGCTGACCACGGTGTTTGTGACTGGCCTGATGATCGGCGCGTTTTACGCGCTGGCACCGGTGTTCGCCACGCGCAACGGCCTGACCACGGCCGAGGCGAGTACGTTTGTCGCGGTGTCGATTTTTGCCGGCTTGTGCGGCCAGTGGCCGATCGGCTGGCTGTCGGACCGCATCGACCGCTCGCGGCTGATTCGCGCCTGCGCCCTGGCCCTTGGGCTGCTGGTAATCCCGTTGTGGGGCCTGGTGCAGTTGCCCTACGCATTGTTACTGGTGTTCGGCTTCCTCAGTGGTTTGCTGCTGTTCACGTTGTACCCGCTGGCGGTGGCACTCGCCAATGACAACGTCGAACAGCCCCGGCGCGTGCCCTTGAGCGCTATGATGCTTGCGACCCACGGCATTGGTGCCAGCCTGGGGCCGATGCTCAGCGGCGCGCTGATGAACAGCTATGGGCATGGCGCCTTCTACATGTTGTTTTCGGCCTGCGCGCTGTTGCTGATCTGGCGTGTGCAGCCCAAGCAAGTCACCGGCGAATACCTTGTGGAAGGCGCGCCGCTGCACCACGTGGCCATGCCCGAACATCCAATGGGCGCCATGGCTGCCGTACTCGACCCACGCGTGGATGAAATTCCCGAGGAGCTGGTGATCAACGAGCCGACGCCCGACAGCAAGAGCTGATCGCCTATTTGGCTTTTTTCTTGCGCCCCTGGCGCGTGGCCAAATGTTCAAAGAAAAACGAGGCGGTGCCGAACACGGCGATGATGGTCAGTACGAGCATGCCGAGGGTTGAGCTTTCCACGGTGAACTTCCTACATGATGGGGTAGGGGTTCACCGTAGAGGTGCGGCGAAAACGGCTCAATAGACGCGACGCAAAGCTTACGGTGTGGGGGCTATCGTTACGTACTTTTTACAAGAGCGTCGACCGCAGCGACGTGATCGCGGCGGGGTTTGGGGATGTGGAAAAGATTGATCGGCGTATCGGGTGGAAGACGGCTTCGCTCGGGCCATCCTGACAGCGGGCCTCGGGTGAGGCCCGCTGGAGTTACCTGAGGTTCGCTAAAATAGTTGCAACTACCATCCAAGTCGAGGCAGTGGTCATTATCGTCAAGTTGGCGACCAAATATCGTTTCAGGTGAGGTGGGAAATTTTTGAGATCGACCGGGTCTAGTTTTCCAAGGAGGATGGAAGCCCTGGGCCACGCTATCATCCCGGCGATTTTTGCTATCTCCAAAAGCGACCAAATCAAGCCCCGCCTCCCCAGGCTATCTCCCCAGAGATAAATATACCGGCTGTTTTTCAAGGCCTCCTTGATGGCGTCGAGGTGACGACGGCTCAAGTACAGGCTGTGTGCGATACCAGCGACTGCAAGCAAACCCCAGCCTCCAGTCACAGCGATCGCCACCCAGGCAGGCCAGCTGTCGATAATGGTCACAGACGAGTGGCCTCGTAGATTTTCTCACCCATGCGTTCGCCGGCCTCACCACCGACAGTTGTACCTACCCATGCGCCAACACCCACTACGGCCGCGACGCAGACAACTCCGCCGATGCCTCCTGTCGCTACGCCAATTCCCAGGCAAACCGTACTACTGACAGAGCTAGCCATCACGCCACCTAGAGCGCCACCTAACGTCGACAATCCGAATTTTCCCCCTTCAGTAAATTTAATCTTCTCGCAAGCCGCCGCAGAATCGTCGTTACACACCTGCTGAATAGCCAGCAACGAGGACACGCCGCCGATACCAATGGCGATATAATAGACGCGACGCAAAGCTTACGGTGTGGGGGCTATCGTTACGTAAGAACATCGCCCGCAGCGACGTGATCGCGGCTTGGCGCATAAGCTCGACGCGGGCAGAGTGCATGTTGGAAAACGCGCTGAGTTTGGGCGCTTTGGAGTCTAGTACCAGCCCAGCTTAATGGCTATGAAAAAGGCCACCATGACCAATAGAAGCCCGATCACGCACCAATACAAGCAGACCAACTTGCGTTTGAGCGCGGCTGGAAAGTTCGCTAAGTCATCAGGGTTCAATTGGCCCCTTTTCAGATAAAAACCTGGGAACGTGACGAACCCTGCAATCCCGCCTACCAGCAGCAGTTTGCCCCAGGGGCCTCCATGTCTGAGAGGCGCCAGGTTATTGACTGCTACTGAGTTTTTAAGGTGGCTGAGCATTAAATCCATTTTTGTATAGGCGAGGTACAGACAGGCGCCTATCCAGATAATAAGCCCGGCGATATCAGTCATCGCGATTGCAAGCAGTGTGGTGTCGATAATGCTCACACTCACTTGATTGCCTCATACAATTTATCGGCAGCGACTTCGGATACCTTTCCGCCAAGGGCTCCTGCAGCCAGAGAGGCTGATCCAGCCACTACGACGCTGCATGCCAGAGTGCCTGCACCTATGGTGGGTACGCCAAGTGCAACACATAAACCGCCGACCGCAGCGCTTGAAAGGGCCGCGCCCGCCGCTGCACCACCCGCTACCCCACCGATAAAACTAGCTGTTTCTGTGAATTTAACCTTTTCACAGGGTTTGTCGTCTCCTGCCGAACAAACATTTTGTACCTTCAAGTACGACGCCCCTCCACCCACGGCTGTACCAATCCAACCGCCATACTTGATGACCTTAGCCGCTCTTGATATCCCTTGAATGTGGGTGACATACCCAGGTATTTGCCCAGGTGCTCCGGCCTGAGTCCACCGATGCACCAGACTACGACTGGAAATTCCAAGTGCAGACTTCAGGTTCGGATGATCAGGCAGGCCGATGCCTTTGCGCACGAAAGATGTTAGGCGGGTATCGAGTTGGGCGAGTAGGCGTTTGCGCTCACTGAAAAACTCGGGCGACCGTAAATGGCCATCCTTGAGGAACGCTTTCTGATGCAGCGCCTCAATTTCCAGAAGGATATTTTTGAGGTCGTCTAGATTCCTGGCAAACATGGTCTCGCCAGCACCAATGGCAGTTGAACCCAAGGCCAAGAAGCTTTGGATTTCCTCGCGATGGCGTTGCATGAAGTCTGCTTCATCGGCAGTGAGAGGCTCCAGAGCGTCATTGGTCTGAGCTGCCGCTTGCATCAACAGTCTTTCTTCGCGAGTGCAATGGAAGTTGCTCGGATCGCTGAGCACGACTATTGAGCCGGCCTTTACTTCGCCTCGATCAGGATTGAGCTCCTTGAACTTGCTCATCACGACAGGGTTTCGCACAGGAAACAGCGCTGATTCCAGCGCATCTCGACTCATGCTTTTAGGGACCACATAGAAACCAGGTTCTTGAGGCTCAATGCGGTTGAAAACTACAGGGGCAGAATTGCTTGAGGGCGCGAAGCCGGATTGCTGCGGGGCTATCGACTGGCTGCTAACTGCAGAGGGGGCAGGTTCAGCTGTTTGCCTTGCGGTCATTGATGCAGCTCTTTGGCTTTCGTAGGTGGCCTGATGGATCGAAGGAATCAACTGAGCCCGACAGGGGCAACCGCTGATACTGTCCAGTGTTCCAGCAACGAGTCTGCCATGGCTGTTGATATACGAAATGCCGCCAATAATGTTGTAGATTTTGCCGTCTTTTCCACAACTTACTCGATCACCTTCGCGAGCATGAAGGACGCCAAACATAATGACTCTGTTATCACCCTCGAGTACTTCCCCACCGCATGTGGTTTTATCACCCCAGCCAATGAAATGTCCTTCCCTCATTGTTTATTCTCTCTTATATATTGGTCGAGATAGATAGCACCTAACCTTCAAATGATCGGATGCTAACGCGCGTTCAAAACAGCACTGCACTCACCGTGCTGTGCTGCTTTTATTCGTTCAAGGTCTGATGGTGGGGAGGAAATCTTCTGCCATCGGTACACCTTTACGCTCAACGATTACCGCTGCGTCTTGCGGTGTATTGATGATTTGGTCGCCATTGCTAAGACAGCTGCCACCTCGCTACCCTGAACATATGGATATTGAAAGTAAAGTCGGACGTTTCCGATAAAGTTGGTGTAAAAGTCTGATGAGGCAGTAGTGCCAACAAATGAAAAGCAAGAGTTATGTCGCACTAATAGCTGGTACTGTAGGTGCGGCGCTGGTACTAGAGCTGCCAGTCACGATGCCAGGAATGGGAGTAGCAGTTGTACGCAGACTGGAATCCGAGAAGAAGCGATTCGGTATGCGCGATGCACCCAGCGTAAAGTGAACCTATCGGGGATCAAGCGCTGCGGCTGCAGTGCTCGGTTGTCCCAGGCATAGATAGACGATAACTCCCGTCAGCAACGTGAACACCGCCAGCACCTGCAGCAAGGTATTGAACCCGGCGTTGTAGGCCGAGCGCAGCACCTCCAGCGGAATCTGGCCGCTATGCTGCAGGTCGCCCATGACCAGGTGCCGCGCGATGTCTGAAACCTCACCGCCTACCGTAGCGAGTTGCAGGTGGTGAGCCACCAGCGCACTCAACACGGCCACCGTGATGGCCAGTGCAACGCCTTCGCTGGCCACGCGGGTGGTGTTGAAAATCCCGGCGGCCATTCCGGCGCGTTCCTTGGGCACCACACTGATCGCCAGGCCATCCATCAAGCCCCAGGGGATCGCCGTACCCGCACCGATCAGCAGCATTGCGGCGAGGGTTTGCCAGTGCGCATCGGCATTCAGTGCACTCAACAGGTACAGGCCGCTCGCCGCCATCACAAAGCCAAGCGAGCAGAGCAGGCCCGCCGACCACCAGCGGGTCAGGGACGCGGCAATCAACGGCACCACCAGCATTGGTGCGGACAGCGCGAGCATGGTCAGCCCCGCCTCGAACGCGCTGGCGCCGTCGACGCCGATCAGTCGGATCGGCAACAGCACGATCAACACGATGTAGCAGTAGCAGGTGCCGACGGGCAATATCTGCACGCCAATAAAGCGCGGGAAGCGAAACAGCCGCAGCTCCAGCATGGGCTGTTTCGCCCGCGTTTCCACCCAGACAAACAGCCCG
Organism: Pseudomonas sp. S09G 359; assembly: GCF_002843605.1. Lineage (NCBI taxonomy): Bacteria > Pseudomonadati > Pseudomonadota > Gammaproteobacteria > Pseudomonadales > Pseudomonadaceae > Pseudomonas > Pseudomonas sp. S09G 359. The sequence goes on from NZ_CP025263.1 coordinate 2,087,854, forward strand.
CCGAGCACCATCGATGCGCCCAGCAAAGTAAGCGTCAGCGGCGCATTCCAGCCGTGCTCCGGGGCCAGGATCACGGCGCTGGTGAAGGCGATCAGCAGGCCGGAAAACGTCAGCACCCCCAGCGTGTCCAGGCGCTGGGCTTGAGCGTTGTGGCTTTCGCGCAGGGTCGGCAGGGCGAACACCAGCGAGGTGATCGCCAGCAGCGCCGTGAACAGAAAGATCCCGCGCCAGCCCAGCCATTCGATCAGCAGCCCCGACAACAGTGGGCCAAATGCCAGGCCAGCCCCGAACGTGGTGCCCAACAGGCTGAAAGCGCGCGTGCGCGCATGGCCTTCGAACTCTTGTGCCAGCGCCGCCGTGCCGCCGGCCAATGCGCATGCCGCGGCGATGCCCTGCAGGCCGCGCAGCAGGTCCAGCCAAACGATATCGGGTGCCACTGAAAGTAGAAGCGATACCACGGCAAACAAGCCCATGCCGCCGATGAATAATCGCTTGCGCCCGTAGCGGTCGGCGAGGGTGCCCGCGGCCATTAACAGGCTGCCAAAGCTGAGCATGAACGCATTGGTGATCCAGGCCAGTTGCGTAGGGCTGGCATCGAAGCCCTGGCCAATAAAGGGGGTGGCCACGGCACCGCCGGTGAAGCTCATTGGCAGCACCAGGGCAGCCAGGCAAATCGCGGCAAGGATAATGTTCGCCGAGTGGGTGGGCGTGTGCATGGGATCAGTCCTTGAGAGTGGTCCAGTCACTCTATTGAGGATGCAATCGTAGATAAACGGGCTTACATTCCACTAATAATGAACCCAAAGGATCTAATTCATTGTGGACAGCCTCAGTGGTGAGATTTCGTTCGTAAAAACCGCAGAGTCGCTCAGCTTCGTCGCAGCGGCGCGCGCGCTGGGGATTTCCGCCTCGGCAGTGGGCAAGAATGTGGCCAAGCTGGAAGCCTCGCTGAAGGTGCGGTTGTTGCAACGCAGCACGCGCAAAGTCAGCCTGACCGCCGAAGGGCAATTGTTCTACGAGCGCTGTCGGAAAATTCTCGATGACCTGCAGGATGCACGCGCGATGCTCTCCGATGCCGTGCAAGCGCCCCGTGGCAAGCTGCGGGTGAGCCTGCCCACCATCGGTTATCGTTTCCTCATGCCGCATATGCTGGCCTTCAGAAAGGCCTACCCGGAGATTGAGTTGGAGCTGGATTTCAGCGACCTGCTGGTGGACGTGATCGAGGAAGGTTTTGATGTGGTGATTCGCAGCGGCGGCCTGGCCGACTCGAAACTGATGTCACGCAGGTTGGGGCCTTTTCGGTTTTTGCTGTGCGCCTCGCCAGCGTACTTTGAACGCAAGGGCAGGCCCTTGGCGGTGCCTGAGTTGGCGCAGCATGAGTGCCTGCGTTATCGCTTTGCGACCACCGGCAAAATCATGGACTGGACCTTGTCGTCCAACCCCGCATTTACCCAGCTGCGCCTGCCCACCGCAATGACCTTGAACAACATGGAAGCCATGCTCGCGGCTGCGACCGATGGGCATGGCATTGCCTTTGTCCCGGACTTTCTGGCACGCCAGGCCCTGGCCGAAGGACGGCTGCACAGTGTGCTGGACGAGCACTGCAGCGACCAGGGGCAATTCTGGGCGCTGTGGCCGTCCAGCCGCCATCTGTCACCGAAAATCCGCGTGTTTGTGGACTTCGTTGCGCTGCACCTGTTTCCTACGCCCGTCGCGTAACCCTAAGGCGCGTTGCGGCTGTGGCGGTAATCGCTGACCGCTTCGTACACCGCTTTGCGCAGGCGGTTGATGCCGCCGATAGGGCGATGCTCGGCGACGCCGAACCAAGGGTTGAACGACTGGTTGTCACACGCCAGGTTTTGCTCGGGGGTGTCGAAATCCTGCGCGGGGATGCGCACTTTGGCCACGCTCTCGTAGGGCGCATCGCTCTCCTTCCATTCGATGCTGGTGTCTTCGATGGGCATGAATTTCTGCGGGTTCTGCCGTTGGATCTGCAACACGAAACACGCGGGCACACGGTCGGTGGACAGCTGTTGGCTCAAGGCGCTGCGCAGGAAATTCGGCAGGTCCTGGTTCTGCTTGGGCAGTACGTATTCCGGGCAGCTTTGCGGGTCGGGGGCTACGCGAAACTTGGCGTTGGCCGTACCGAACTTGTAGGGCGAGACTGAAAAGTAGGTGGTCTGCGTCGGGCTGGCCGGCGCGGGCGCCAGGGTTGCCAGGGCGATAAACAAGTGGCGCACCTGCCAGCTGCGCGGGTCGGCCTTGGGGAAGAACGCCAGGACTTTCTTGCCATCCGCTTGCGCGCCGATGTTCTGCGCGTATTCGGCCACATCGCTGACAAAGAAATTCGGATGGCTGAACATCACGAAGTCTTGCTCCGTGCGGGTTTGCTGGTCGGCCAGCAGCTGTTTGCCGGGTACATCCAGCAGCTTGAGGGCCATGCCACGGGCGTCGCGGATGCTGTCGAACTGCGGGTAGGCGTTGCCGTTGGACAGGCGCATTGTCGCTTGCCAGGTCTTGCCGGGTTCGGCGAACACGCCTTGGCGCAAGGCGGGGTCAAGGTCGGCCAGCACACTGACTTCGGCCTTCACGCAGCCATGGGCCTTGGCGTGGGCATCACGCAGGTAGCGCGTGCCCTCGCGGTGCTGGTCGACGATGCGCACCGCCGTCTGGATGATGCCTTGGGTCATCGCCGCTTCGCCCTCCGGTACCTGCTCGTTCGGCGACACCGGGCCGCTGTGCTGCCAAGCATACCAGCCGGTGGCGCCCAGCCAGCCGAGCAGGCCCAGGCCGACCAGCCACAGCAGGGTCTTGCCGAGAAACGCGCCGAGGCGCAGCCAGAGCCGGGCGAGCAGGGAGCGTTGGTTGTATTCGGATCGGATAATCATGGCAATTGTTGCTCCAGTGGGCCGCCCAGCACTTTCAGGTATTCCAGCAACGCCCAGCGTTCCTGAGGCAGCAGGCCACGACCGATGACGCCGTTACCCCGCTGGCCAGCACGGAATTCATGCCCGCTGTTGTGGTTGCCGGTAATTTTGGTATCGAACAGGAAGGCATTCTTGAACGCGCCGGTTTCAAACCCGAGGTGGCGCGGGTCGTAGGCGAAGGTGCCTTTATAGAAGGTGGTGCTGCGTTCGTCCTGGGGCGAGAGCAGTTGGTAGATCGTCGGCACCGACCCGTTATGCAGGAACGGTGGCGTGGCCCACACGCCGGCCAGCGGGCGGGCCTTGTAGGCGCGCAGCTCGCGCACGCCGATGGGCAGGCCGTAGCCATCCAGGCGTGGGCGTTCCGCCGGGGTGACACCGGCGGCGCGGTAGGCGTGGTCTTCGACATAGGCCGTGACGTAGGCCAGGCCCTTGGCCACCGAGAGGTTTTTCAGGTCCAGGGGCTCGGTCGGCGTGGGGTGCAGCTCGACAGGGAGCTTGGCCAACTCTGCCGGGTCCCATTGCAGGGCGCTGAGGTCATAGCGCTGGTCGGCTATGTTGTTGGCGGTGCCGGGGTCGGTGCCGATGTAGTCCACCGGCAGCATCTTCAGGTGCTGCACCGGGCGGCCACCTTCCTGGGTGACGCTGGGCACATGGCAGCCGGCGCAGTTCTCGGCGAACAGCGCGCGGCCTTGGGCGGCGAGGGGCTTGTCGATGGCGCCGAACAATGCCTCGGGCCAGGTCGGAGGCTTGAGGCGTTGCAGGGTTTCTTCGATCAGGTTGAGGTCGCGCACCCGCACGCTCGACGGGTAGCGCGCATCACCCTGCAACGGTTGGCCGGCGCTGTCGAAGAAGGTCAGGGTCGCGCCCACGCCCAAGGCTTCGCCAATATTGCGCGCCATGGGTTGCTGGGCCGAGCCGTTCCATTGCACCCAGTCGAAGGTCCAGATATCCCATAGCTGCGGGTAGTCCACCGGTGCATTGGCGATGCGATAGTTTTCCGGGGAGATGGCGTCGCCGAAACTGGCATTGGCGATGCGGCCGAACGCGTCGGTACGGCCTGGGCCTTCCTCGGTGGGGTAGAGGCCGCGATGGGTGTCGTTCCAGGCGACTTTGAGGAACTTGTTCAGCGACTGCTTGAAGTCCTGGCGCAGCTGGCTGTGCTCGGCGTCGTAGCGATCCCCCAATACCTGGCGGGCGAAGCGCTCGAATTTCCACGGGTTGTAATAGGTTGCGGCAAGGCTGGCGACCAGGGCCTGGCCGAAACTGCCACCGCGTAGGGTGGGCACGCTGGAAGGCAGCACGTGTTGGGCCGAGCCGCCGTCGATACGCAGCGCCTGGCCTTTATAGTGCAGTTCGCCGGTGTGGCAGGCGGCGCAGGTGATATCCAGGTATTCGGCATTGTCGCCGGCGTTTTTATGCCGGGCGAAACCCACGGGCAGGTTGCCGGGGTTTTGCGCGCTGGGCACTTGCTTGGGGTCCACCAGGAAACCAAAGCGTGCCAGGTAGTCTGGCGTGGCAAAACGCTGGTTGGAAAACGGCAGTTCCAGGGCGGTGAACCAGTCGTAATGCAAGCCTTTTACCTGGGTGCCCTGGGGCGTGAAGTAGTAGGTCTGGCGGTCGACGGCGCTCCACTGATCCTGGTAGTGCACCTGCTCCACGGGCACGTAGTCGGGGAGTTTGGGGTTGACGATGTAGTAGAGCACCACGGCCAGGATCAGACCGAAAATGACCAACATCGTCAATAAAACACGGGAAAAAATGCGCAAGATAACTATCCTTGTCCAGTTGTGGCTTTCTTATGCCATTGAGCTGCAGGTACGGCAAGTGGCCAGCAGTCTGCAGGTATGCGGTCCGCGATCCATCGCGGGCCGCCATAATGAATGAAAATGCTTTTAAACACGTGAACTTATCGGAAGTTTCCTGCTCACATGCCGGTAGCCATTGGTCGTGGCCGCCTGATAAGCTCGCGACTTTATTCGAATGCCCTTTTGGCGCATGAACAAGGAAATAGCATGAAACAGCATCGGTTGGCGGCGGCGGTGGCCCTGGTTAGCCTGGTACTTGCGGGTTGTGATTCGCAGACCAGCGTAGAGCTGAAAACCCCGGCGCAGAAAGCTTCCTACGGCATCGGCCTGAACATGGGCAAGAGCCTTGCCCAAGAAGGCATGGATGACCTGGATTCCAAAGCAGTAGCCCAAGGCATCGAAGATGCCGTCGGCAAAAAAGAGCAGAAGCTCAAAGACGACGAACTGGTTGAAGCGTTTGCCGCACTGCAAAAGCGTGCTGAAGAACGTATGACCAAGATGAGCGAAGAGTCGGCAGCCGCCGGCAAGAAATTCCTCGAAGACAACGCCAAGAAAGACGGCGTCGTCACCACTGCTTCCGGCCTGCAGTACAAAATCACCAAGAAAGCCGATGGCGCCCAGCCTAAGCCGACTGACGTGGTGACAGTGCACTACACCGGCAAGCTCACCAACGGCACCACCTTTGACAGCTCCGTGGATCGCGGTAGCCCGATTGACCTGCCGGTCAGCGGCGTGATCCCAGGTTGGGTCGAAGGCCTGCAACTGATGCACGTAGGCGAGAAGGTCGAGTTGTACATCCCGTCCGACCTGGCCTACGGCGCGCAGAGCCCGAGCCCGGCGATCCCGGCCAACTCGGTGCTGGTGTTCGACCTGGAACTGCTGGCCATCAAGGACCCAGCCAAGGCTGAAGCCCCTGACGCACCTGCAGCACCAGCCGCCAAGAAGTAATCGGCGCCTGAACACACAACGCCCCGTCTCGACGGGGCGTTGTTGTTTCTGCAGGTTGCATGGTTCAAGGGGAATCTGCCGGCGTATTGGAGCTTGTGCAGATCCGACCGAACATCTGTAGCCTTAAACAGTCTGATATAAGACTCGAGTACGGGTAGCCTCTGATCAACGCCAAGTCAATGAAATCTTGGGTTTTTTTATGTGCGCAAAAAATGCCCGATCTGACTGTAAGCCTTGTAATCCGTGGCTTTCAGCTGGGAAAACCAGCTCTGTTCACAAGGTTATCCACAATTTGTGTGGATAACTTTTTATGTCGCCTGGAACTGGAGTGACGAATGAAACCACCCTTTAATTTCACCCGTTTCCTGCCCATGGCCGCGCGCTTGCTGGGCCGTGGGCGTTTGCCGACCCTGCTGTTCGCCGTCGCGGCCAAAGGCTCGAGCCAGGGCAACCGCCTGGGCAAGCTCAAGGATGATTTCAAGTTGCTACAAGCCCTGTGCCTGGCCTACTGGCGTGGTGAGTACCGGGCGATCAGCCCCAAGGCGCTGATCTCGGTGGTGGCCGGGCTGATGTACTTCCTCAGCCCGATTGATGCGATCCCGGACTTTATCCCCATGTTTGGTATGCTCGATGACATCGCCGTATTGGCATGGGTCATGAAGACCCTGGATGGCGAGCTGAGCGCCTTTCGCGCCTGGCGTGACGCACAGCGCCCGGAAAAACTCGCCGTGGTCGAGCGGCTGCCTGCGACGCCCGCCTTGCTGGCCAAGGAAAACCCGCAAAAAAACGCCTGATGTGGCTATCCCCCTGCGACCTTTGTGGCTGTTAGGATTACACTCCTAAGGAAAGAACTTACTCAGTAAGTGTTGTTATCCTACGGGGCTGTCATGGATATTCAGATAATTTCACGCAATGGCGAACCCGAATACGCGGTCTTGCCATGGGATCAGTACCAGGCGCTGCTAAAAGCTGCCGGTCAGCAACAACCTGCACCGCCTCCTTCCGCTACTGCCCAAGCCGCACCTGCCCAGGACCTGCGCCCGCTCGCAGACCTGCGCGGCTTGCGCGAAGCCAAGGGCCTGGCCATCGAGGCCCTGGCACGCACCGTGGGTATCAGCCCCTCATACCTGGGATTGATCGAAAGTGGAGAACGCCAGCCGGATGCTGCGATCCGCCGCAGCCTGGCCTGGGAATTGGGAGTTGCAGGTTGGAGGGATGAATCTTGAGCGTACGTATCAGCCGTCAACACTGGGATGGGTTACTCAACGAGCTGGACCAGGCGCGCCGCCAGCGCCATCTGCTGACCTATCGCGCGCTGCTGGAGCGCCTGCAGTTCCCCACGCCGGCCATGCAAACCCTGGCCGCCGCCCTGGAACACCTGGCTGCGCTGGATGCCAAGGCCGAGCAACCGTTGCGCAGTTCCCTGGTGATCAGCCAGGGTGCCAGCCGCTTGCCGCGTACCGGTTTTTTTGAATGCGTGGAGCGCCTGGGGCGTTTCAGCGGGCCCTCCGATGGTGTGGCCGCCGCGTCCTGGCACGCCTCGGAAGTGGTGCGGGTGTTCGAATACGAGTACCCGGAATCCGCCGAGGCCTAGAGCGCCTGAGACAGCACGTCCATGCTGTCGATCACATGGATGCTGTAACCGGCCATATCCTTGGCGTGGTGCTTGGCCTGCGACGCCAACTCTGCCAGTTGGCTGGCGTCGAGTTGTCCACAAGCCTGTGGATACAAATGCACTACGCCGATAGACAGCGACAGCAAGGCAAACTCCTGGCGCACGCCCTGGCGGTTCAAGGCCACGAAGCAGCCGGCATCCAGGTGCTCGGCACGGTAGAAGCGCCGGCATTGAGTGTGGAAGTCATCCAGCAATTGGTTGAGGCGCTTGCGCCAGTCCTGCGGGCCCAGCACCAGTAAAAAGTCATCGCCACCAATGTGCCCGACAAAGTCGCGGCTGGGGTCGACCCGGTCGTTCAGGCATTGCGCCAGGCACAGCAGCACCTCATCCCCACGCCCGTAGCCGTAGATATCATTGAACGGCTTGAAGCTGTCGATATCCACGTAGCAGATCACCGATTCGCGCTGCTGCTGCAACAGCCGCGTGAGGCACTGCTGGATCGGCACGTTGCCGGGCAACAGGGTCAGTGGGTTGGCGTAGCGGGCCTGCTGGATTTTCAGCTCGGTGATCAGCTTGAGCACGTCGATGACCCGGCCCAGGCCCAGGTAGTCGCCATTGAGCGTAATGATGAAATCTTCTTCGATGCGTTGCCGCGCGCGGCTGGTCAGCAACCGGCTGACTTGCTGCAGGGACTGGCTTAGCTCTACCGCGAGAAAATCATCGCTCATCAGCCGGCTGATGGGTTTGCGCGCAAACAGGTCGGTGGCGAATGGCTTGAGCAGGGCGTCGGACAGCGAGTGCCGGTGCACAATACCGACCGGGTGGCCGCGCCCATCCAGTACCGCCAGGGAGTTGAGGTTGGCCTGGCGCCGGAACGACTCCAGCACCTGGGCGGTGGCCGTGTCCTGATCCACCGCCGGTTGCTCATTGAGCAGGGCGCTGAGATCGCTGCCTTCTTCGCTCAGGGTGATATTGGCGGTGTCCGGCTTGGGCAGCATCAGGCGCGCTTCCTGCGGTGGGTTCTCCTGCGGGCGGCAAAGCAAGTAGCCCTGGACCAGGTCGACGCCCATCTCGGTCAGTACCGCCAGCTCCTCCGGCAGCTCGATGCCCTCGGCAATCACCTGGGCACGCGAGGCCCGCGCGATTTGCAGGATAGAGCCGACAAACTCGCGCTTGAGCGCGTCCTGATGAATACCGTCGATAAAGTGCCGGTCGATCTTCACGTAGTCGGGGCGCAGCTCCGACCATAGCCGCAGGCTGGAATAGCCGGCGCCCAGGTCATCGAGGGCGATGGCGAAGCCCATGTCGCGGTAATGGTGCAGAGCGGTTTGCAGCAGGTCGAAATCGTCGGTGGGCGTCTGCTCGGTGAGTTCGATCACCACCTGGCTCGGCGGGATACCGAAGTCGCGCAGCAGTTGCAGGGTGCGCCCCGGCTGATGCGCCGTCTCCATCAGGGATTCCGGCGAGATATTGAGAAACAGCTTGCCCGGCAGCTTCTGTTCGCTGAAGCGTCGGCATGCGCTCTCGCGGCAGGCGATCTCCAGTTCACTCAGGCGCCCGGCGTGGCTGGCGACCGAGAACAGCGCGACGGGGGAGTGCAGCGGGCTGTTGGACGGCCCACGGCTGAGGGCTTCGTAGCCGAGGATGCGCCGTTCGGACAGGCAGATGATCGGTTGGAACAGACTGTGCAAACTACCTTGAGCCAGGATAGAGCCCAATGCACTCAGCTGTTCGGTCATGGTCATGGCGATCTCAGTCGAAAAAAAAGGACCGCAGGCGGTAAGCCTGCGGTCCTTCATTTCACGACAGAATGATGTCTATATGATGACACTCCGGGGAGCGCTCACATTAAATCGCCATCATTTACTGCTTGGCCACCTGCTTGCTGATTTTCAGGTAGTCCAGCAGGATCCGGCCGGTCTCGGCCAGGTAGGCGTCGTCTTCCGGCTTGGTTTTTTCTGCTTCGGCCGGCAACGCATCTTCATCTTCTTTCTTCAGCTCCTTGAGTGGATCTTCACCCTTGGCCTTGCGGCGGATGTTCTCCAATACCAGTTGCTTGTTCTCGATGTCGGAGTGCTGCGCACGGCGGTCCACTTCATTGAGGCTGACGGTTTTTTCTTCCATCAGCTTCTTGGCCAGGGCCAGCTTGTCGCGGATAAACACGAACTCGGCATCCTTGGCGGAGCGGGTGTCGTGGTCAGCCTTCAACTGCGCCAGGAATGGCTTGAACGGGTCCGACGCGGGCTTGATCGCAGGGCGGATGGTGTCCCACGGCATGGCTTCCGGCAGGGCGCTTTCGCCGATTTCCTTGGTGTCGATGATCGACGGGAAATCGATATCCGGCAGCACGCCCTGGTGCTGGGTGCTCTGCCCGGAAACCCGGTAGAACTTGGCCAGCGTCAGTTTAAGCTCGCCATGGTTCAGCGGCTGGATGGTCTGCACGGTGCCTTTGCCGAAGGTCTGGCCGCCGATGATCAGCGCGCGGTGATAGTCCTGCATCGCGCCGGCGAAAATCTCCGAAGCGGACGCCGAGAGACGGTTGACCAGCAACGCCATCGGGCCTTTGTAGAACGCGCCTGGGTTCTCGTCTTCCAGCACGTCGACACGGCCGTCAGCGTTGCGTACCAACACGGTCGGGCCCTTGTCGATAAACAGGCTGGTCAGCTCGGTGGCTTCCTGCAGGGAACCGCCGCCGTTGTTGCGCAGGTCGATGACCACGCCGTCGACTTTTTCCTTCTGCAGCTCTGTAAGAATTTTCTTCACGTCACGGGTCGTGGACTTGTAGTCCGGGTCGCCGGCACGGAACGCCTTGAAGTCCAGGTAGAAGGCCGGGATCTCAATCACGCCCAGTTTGTAGTCCTTGCCATCCTGCTTGAGGTTGAGGACTTTCTTCTGCACGGCCTGGTCTTCGAGCTTCACCGCTTCACGGGTGATGGACACGATCTTGCTGGTCTGGTCGTTCGGTGCATTGGTGTGCGGAATCACTTCCAGGCGCACCACGCTGCCTTTCGGCCCACGGATCAGCTTGACCACTTCGTCCAGGCGCCAGCCGACCACATCGACCATCTCTTTGTCGGCCTGGGCCACACCGATGATCTTGTCGGCCGGAGCGACCTGCTTGGTCTTGTCCGCCGGACCTGCCGGCACCAGGCGCACGATCTTGACCTGGTCATTGTCGCTTTGCAGGACGGCACCGATGCCTTCCAGCGACAGACTCATATTGATATCGAAGTTTTCCGCGTTATCTGGCGACAGATAATTGGTGTGCGGATCGTAGGACATCGCGAAGGTGTTGATGTAAGCCTGGAAGATATCTTCGGCACGGGTCTGGTCCAGACGTGCCAGCTGATTCTTGTAGCGCTTGGTCAACAGTTCCTGGATCGCTTTAGGCTCTTTGCCGGCGATCTTCAGGCGCAGCACTTCGTCCTTGACGCGTTTGCGCCACAGGTCGTCGAGCGCGGCGGTGCTGGTCAGCCAAGGCGCGTCCTTGCGGTCCACCAGAAGGGTTTCCTTCTGGGTGAAGTCGAGCTTGTCGACGCCTTTGTCCAGCTCACCCAAGGCGAAGTCCAGACGCGCTTTGACGCGGTCCAGGTAGCGCTTGTAGATGGTGAAGCCGGGCTGCAGGTCACCGCTCTTGAGGAAGTCGTCGAACTGAGTCTTCCACTTATCGAACTCAGCGATATCGCTGGCCAGGAAGTAGCTGCGCGACGGATCCAGCAGCTTGAGGTAGCTGTCATAGATGATCACCGAGCGCGCGTCGTCCAGCGGCGGCTTGCTGTAGTGATGGCGCTTGAGCAACTCGACAACGTTAAGGCTGGCAATCACCTCATCGCGATCCGGCTGAAGGTTATCCCAGCTGTTGGCTGCGAACGTATTGGTCGACATCGACGCGAAGCCGAGACCAATGAAAAAAGCGAGGGCGGTGCTGGGGAATAAATGCTTCATGCTGATTCGACGCGGGGGCAATTGATAACGCATATTAGGCCGTCTTTGAGGGAGCCGGTTCCATATGGTCCGGTCGCATAATGCAAAAAGCCCGGCGCTACAGCTTCGGGCTCAGTCCAGACTCACTATGGAGGCACTGTGAAAGCATTGCAAGGCGTTGAAGGTCATGTGGAGTGGCTGGAAGAGCCAAGTCCTACCTGCGATGTAGGCCAAGTTCGCATTCGAGTGGCGGCGGCGGGCCTCAACCGCGCCGATTTATTGCAGCGGGCGGGGCTCTATCCGCCGCCGCCGGGTGCCAGCCCTGTGCTGGGCCTGGAGTGTTCCGGGGTGATAAGCGAAGTCGGTGCGGGCTCGTCCTGGCAGGTAGGTGACCGCGTTTGCGCACTGCTGGCCGGCGGCGGCATGGCCGAAGAAGTGGTGGTGGATGCCCGTCACGTGCTGGCGGTGCCGGACGGGTTGTCGCTGGTCGAAGCGGCGGCATTGCCTGAGGTGTACAGCACCGCATGGCTCAACCTGTTCCAGCTGGCGGGCCTCAAGCCCGGTGAGAAAGTCTTGCTGCATGCCGGCGCCAGTGGCGTCGGCTCGGCCGCAGTCCAGCTGTGCAAGGCGTTTGGCAGCCCGTGCTGGGTCAGCGTCGGCTCGGCGGAGCGCCTGGCCTACTGCGAAGCCTTGGGCGCCCAGGGCGGGGTGGTACGTACCGACGGCATCGAAGGGCTGCGGGATTTCGGGCCGTTCGATGTGATCCTCGACCCGGTGGGCGGCAACTATGCGGCGCTGGACCTCAAGCTGCTGGCCCTGGACGGTCGCTGGGTGTTGATCGGCCTGATGGGTGGCCGCGAGGCACAACTGGACCTGGCCCAGGTGCTGGGCAAGCGTATTCAGTTGCTGGGCTCGACCCTGCGCAGCCGCAGTGATCAGTTCAAGGCCGACCTGTTGAGTGATTTGAGCCAACACGTATGGCCGTTGTTTGTTGAGGGCCGCTTGCGCCCGCAGTTGGCCAAGACCTTCCCGATCAAGGACGCCGAGGCGGCGTTTGAAGCGCTGGCGACTAATCAGATTTCCGGGAAGTTGGTGTTGGTGATTGACGAAAGCCTGGCCTGATTTCGAGTTGCAATACGGTCAATGTGGGAGGGGGCTTGCCCCCGATGGCGGTGTGTCAGATGAAATATTCTTCACTGAAACACCGCCATCGGGGGCAAGCCCCCTCCCACATTTGATTGCATTTCAACCCAGGAGAGTCAGATCCAGTGGTGGATTGGCCAGCCAGCCTTTTCTGCATGCTCGCGCAACACCGGGTCCGGGTTCACCACTTGCGGGTGATCTACCTTGAGCAGCAACGGCAAATCATTGCGCGAATCCGAATAAAAATACGCCCCTTCCAGGCTTTCACCTTCCTGCTCCAACCATTCCAGCAACCGCGTGATCTTGCCCTCGCGATAAGTCAGTACACCCACGGTACGGCCGCTGTACACGCCATGGCTGACCTCCAGATCGATCCCCAGCACTTCATCAATACCGATACGCGCCGCGATCGGCGTCACCAGGTGCGTGCCCGAAGCGGAAATCACCAGGACCCGGTCGCCATTCGCGCGGTGGCGGGCGATGGTCTTGGTGGCGTCGCTGTAGATCAATGGCTCGATGATGTCCTCGACCCAAGGCTCCACCAGGTGGTCGATTTCTTCCGGGGTGCGGCCGATCATCGGCTCCAGGCTGAAGTCCATGAAGTCTTCCATGGCCAGCTCGCCTCGGCTGTAGGCGGCCATCAGCTCGTCGTTGCGGCGCATGAACGACTCGGGGTCGACCCAGCCCAGGCGGCCCATCTGCTCGCTCCACAGGGTGGCGCAGTCGCCGTGGATCAAGGTGTCGTCCAGATCAAAAATTACCAATGCCATCCGTTACGCTCTCTGATTGAATCGTTGCGTCAGGCTACTTCACACAGCGCACTCGGGTCGATGGAAAGTGCCAGGCGCTGGCCGTCGGGGTGCAGGTCGTCCGCCGAGCGGTTGAGTACGTCCACCACCAGTTCCACGCCACGGGCTTCGATGCGGTAGCGGATCACGTTGCCCAACAGGCTGTGGCTGCGCACCAGGGCGTCGAGTTCGCCGCTGCGGCTCAGCTCGATGGCCTCCGGGCGAATCGCGATGCGCCCGCTGATCGGCCGTTGCAGCAGTTGGCTGGCCTTGTCGGCATCCAGCAGGTTGTAGTTGCCGATAAACCCGGCGGCGAACACATCCACCGGCGCGGTGTAGAGGGTTTCGGCGTCACCGCTCTGTACGATCTTGCCCTGGTTCATCAGGAAGATGCGGTCCGACATGGTCAGCGCTTCCTCCTGGTCGTGGGTCACGAAAATCGTGGTCAGCCCCAACTCGCGCTGGATCTGGCGGATCTGTTCGCGCAGGTGCTTGCGAATCCGCGCATCCAGCGCCGACAACGGCTCATCCAGCAGCAACAGGCGCGGGCGGGTCACCAGGGAGCGGGCGAGGGCCACGCGCTGGCACTGGCCGCCGGACATCTGGTGCGGGTAGCGCCCGGCCAGGTCCTTGAGTTCCACCAGTTGCAGCACTTCCTGTACGCGCTTGTGGCTGTCATCGGCGTTGACCTTTTGCATGCGCAGGCCGAAGGCGACGTTCTGTTCCACGGTCATGTTGGGGAACAGTGCATAGCTCTGGAACACCATGCCGATATTTCGTTTCTGTGGGCTCAGCGGGACGATGTCCTGCCCATCCAGAAGAATTTTCCCACTGTCCACCGAGGTCAGCCCGGCGATGCAGCGCAGCAAGGTTGACTTGCCGCAACCGGACGGACCGAGCAGGGTGACGAACTCGCCCTTGGCGATCTCACAGTTGATATCACTGAACACCGGTGTGCCGGCGTAGCCTTTTTGCAGGTGTTGGACGCTGACGAAGCTCATTGGCTTTTGTCCTTGTTCAAGATATTGGCGGCCCAGGTCAGCACCAGCACAAAGAAGAAATAGGAGATGACCACGGCACTGGTGAAGTGGCCGCTGCTGTTGCGCATGTTGTTGAGGTACACCTGCAGGGTCTCGTAGCGGGTGCCCACGAGGATGTTGGCGAACACGAACTCGCCGAACAGGAACGAGAACGACAGCAGCAGCGCCACCATCAGGCCTTTGCGCAGGTTCGGCAGCACCACGAAAATGGCCGCCTGCCAGGTGCTGGCGCCGAGCAGTTGCGAGGCGTCCATCAGGTCACGCAGGTTGATCGCTTGCAGGTTGTTGGTGATCGCGCGGTACATGAACGGCAGCGCGACGGTGAAGTAGCAACCGATCAGGATCCACGGCGTGCCTACCATCGCCAGTGGCCCGGAGCCGTAGAGTTGCAGCAGGCCCACCGACGACACCACCGGCGGCACCGCAAAGGGCAGCAGGATCAGGATGTTCATCAGCGCATCCAGCTTGGGGAAGTGGTAATGCACCACAAACAGCAGCGGCAGAATCAGCACCACCGACAGCACCAGCGCGCCGACGCACACCAGCAGCGACTGCCCGAACGCCATCAGAAAGCGTGGGTCGCTCCACAGCTGCACGTACCATTTCACGGTAAAGCCGGCGGGCAGGATGGTTGCTGACCAACTGCTGGCAATGGAGTAGACGAAGGTACCGATCAGCGGCAACACCAGGATCGCAAACAGCAGGTACACCACCACGCGGTGGTAGAGGGAGGCCGGGCCGGCTTCAGCGCGAGACATGGTAGCTCCTCTTGAGCAGCAGTTGATGGACCACGGTGACTACGGTCATCAGCGCCACCAGCACCACGGCCAGGGCGCTGGCCATGTTCGGGTCGAGTGACACGTCACCGGAGACCAGGCCCGCGATACGGATCGGCAGCACGTTGAAGTTGCCGGTGGTCAAGGCATACACCGTGGCGTAGGCGCCGAGGGCATTGGCCAGCAGGATTACAAAAGTACCCAGCAGTGCCGGCGTGAGCACCGGCAGGCCGATATGCCGCCAGAACTGCCAGCCATTTGCGCCGAGCAACGCCGCGGATTCGCGCCAATCTTCGCGCAGCGCATCAAAGGCCGGGTACAGCAGCAGCACGCCGAGGGGAATCTGGAAGTAGGTGTAGAGGATGATCAAGCCGGTTTTGGAGTACAGGTTGAAATCCTGGATGATCCCCGCCTGCTTGAGCATGATGGTGATGCTGCCGTTGAACCCCAGCAAAATGATGAACGCGAAGGCCAGGGGCACGCCGGCAAAGTTACTGGTCATGTTGGCGAAGGCGGTGACGAAGTTGCGCAGCGGCGAATCCACCCGGCGCAGCGAGTAACTGCCCAGCGTGGCGATGATGATGCCGAAGATGCTGGAGTAGAAACTGATCTCCAGGCTGAACTGGATCGCCTGCAGGTAGAACTTCGAGCTGAAGATGCGGGTGAAATTATCCAGGCCCCAGCCGGATTCTTCGGTTTGCAGGCTGTTGATCAGCACCCATACCAGCGGGGCGATTTCGAACACGATAAAGAACAGTGCGAAGGGCACCAGGCATAGCAGCGCCAGCCATTTGCCGCGCGTCATGGCATTCACTTGAGCAGCTCCCGGCATACAGGTTTGTCGTGGGGTACACCCAACAGTTCGCAGATGGTGCCGCACAGCTCGGTCTGTTTCGGCGCGGCGTTGGCATCCAGGCTGAACGCATCGCCGAGCACAAACAGCGGCACTTCGCGCTCCTCCGGCAGCAGGCCGTTGTGGGAGCGGTCGTTGTTCATGCCGTGGTCGGCGGTCACCAATAGCTGGTAGCCGGCGTCGAGCCAGCCTTGCAGGTAGTCGGCCAGGATGATGTCGGCCGAGCGTGCGCTGTTGCGGTATTGCGGGGTATCGAGGCCGTGCTTGTGGCCGGCGTCGTCGATATTCATCGGGTGCACCACCAGGAAGTCCGGCGCGTGCTTGAGCCGCAGGCTTTCGGCGTCGGCAAACAGGTGTGAATCCGGGTAATGGTCATTCCAATAGAAATGCCCGTGCTGGATCGCCAGCGCCTTGTCGTCGGTATGACGATCCCGGGCGGCGAGAAAGGGCGTGCGGTTATACAACTCGCTCACCCAGTGATAAGCCGCCGCTGCGGTGCTGAGGCCGGCGTCGGTGGCGTAATGGAAAATGCTGCGCTGGTTGGACAGGCGCGAGACGTTGTTGTGCACGATGCCGCTCTGGATCGGTGGCACGCCGGTGAGGATGCACTCATACAGCGGGCGGGACAGGGCGGGCAGTTCACATTCCAGTGTGTAGAGGGCTGCGCGTCCTGCGCCGACATAGGCCTGCAAGTGCCCCATGGCGTGCCTCGCAACCTCGAAATTCAGGCCGTCGAGCACGACAAGGATGACAGTGTGCTTCATGGGGGCTGGCGCTCCGCAACAGAAGGTTTGACTCGGTATCAACTTGGAATGGGATCAAGTGTGGGAGGGGGCTTGCCCCCGATTACGGTGTGTCAGTGAGCGCATCTGTGACTGACTCACCGCTACCGGGCGCAAGCCCCCTCCCACAAAAGCCTCTTCCCACAGTGGATTTCCAATGTGGGAAACAGGCTTACTTCATTTCTACGATGACCTGCTCGTTCCACAGCTGCGGCAGCTTCTTGGACGTGGCTTCCCACGCATCGGCGTCCTTGATCGGCTGCGGGTTGGCCTTGGTGTACTGCTCGCCCGGAATCAGGTTCTTGGCGATATCAGCCGGCAGTTTCAAGTCGGTTTCAGCACGGATCGGACGCGCATTGCCCTTGGCCAGGTTGAGCTGGCCAGCATCGCTGAAGATGTATTCGCGGGTCAGCTTGGCGGCGTTCGGGTGCTTGGCGTATTTGTTGATGATGGTGGTGTAGCCGGATTTCACCGAGCCGTCCGACGGGATCAGCACCACGTAGTCATCCGGGTTGGCCATCTTGGCTTTGTAGCTCAGGCCGTTGAAATCCCAGACGATGCCCACTTCGACTTCGCCTTTTTCCATGGTGGCGATGGTCGG
The DNA here is from genome assembly GCF_002843605.1 of Pseudomonas sp. S09G 359. NCBI lineage: Bacteria > Pseudomonadati > Pseudomonadota > Gammaproteobacteria > Pseudomonadales > Pseudomonadaceae > Pseudomonas > Pseudomonas sp. S09G 359. Next base: position 2,105,056 of record NZ_CP025263.1, read on the forward strand.
GTTGGACAGCGACAGACGACCTTGCTGGGCGATCTTGGTGAAGAACTGCAGGCCTGGGGCGATGTTTTTCTCGTCGCCTTTATTGGCAATGGCCGCTGCCAGTACCGCGTTGGAGGCTTGTGCCGCCGTGCTCACGTCACCGACCGAGACCTTGTATTTGCCGGTTTGCAGGTCCGCCCAGCTGTGGGGGATTTCGGAACCGTGCAGCAGCTTCTTGTTGACGATAAAGGCGATGGTGCCGGTGTAGGCCAGGGCCCAGTGACCGTCTTTGTCTTTTGCCCAATCCGGTACCGAAGCCCAGGTGGACGGTTTGTACGGCTGGGTGACTTCCTGTTTCACCGCAATCGGGCCGAAGGCCGCGCCCACGTCGCCGATATCGGCGCTGGCGTTGTCTTTTTCAGCCTTGAACTTGGCGATTTCCTGGGCCGAGCTCATGTCGGTGTCGATGTGCTTGAGGCCGTAGGTCTTGGCCAGGTCTTCCCAGGTGCCTTTCCAGTTGGCCCAGTCGTCGGGCATGCCGACACTGTTCACGGCGCCTTCAGACTTGGCGGCAGCTTCAAGGGTTTTTAGATCGGTATCAGCAGCCATGGCGGCGGTGCACATGGCAATGGTCGAGCCTAACAGTGATGCCAGGAAAAGCTGTTTCATCCGAAGCTCCTTTGGGCGTGTTCAACGCTGCGTTTTTGTGAACGATTGCGGTGGTGTTGGTCTAGGTCAGCAATACCTGAGCCAATCTAGGCTGGATGGATGACAGTTTCATGTCGATGTCGTTTTTAAAGCGCTTATGTCGCTCGTCGCAGAGTTAGCGTAGACCATGCTCAAGTGCCCGCAGTGTCTGGACTTGGCCGATGTATTGCAGGGTGTGCTGCGGGGGCTCGACACGGACTGTCATCTGTCGGTCATCTGTAATGCCTAGGCTGGCACGCAATAGTAGAAGCCCGAATACAGCGCGTTTTGTGCACCTGAACGGTGCTGGACTAGTCCAGATAGGTAACGTTGATGCGTGATGAGGCAATCAAGGCGGTAACCTCCATCGGCCTGGCGCTGCAAGAGCAGATCGACCATGGCCTGCTGCCGCCTGCCAGTAAACTGCCGGCCGAGCGCAAGCTCAGCGAGTTGTTTGGTACCACTCGAATTACGGTGCGGGAAGCCTTGTTACAACTGGAGGCCCAAGGTCAGATTTATCGCGAGGAGCGCCGTGGCTGGTTTGTTTCGCCGCCACGGCTGGCCTACAACCTGATGCAGCGTAGCCACTTTCACGCGATGGTCACCGACCAGGGGCGGGTGGCGTCTACCGAAGTGATCTCGGCGCGGCTGCAGCCGGCGTCGGCGGCAGTGTGTGCGTGGTTGCAACTGCCGGCGTTGTCCAGTGTGATCCAGATTTGCCGGGGCCGGCGGATCGATGGGCGGCTGGTGCTGTATGTGGAGCACTACCTGAACCCGCAGTATTTCCCGGGGATTCTTGAGTGTGATCTAAATCAGTCGATGACGGAGTTGTATGCGCGCAAATACGATGTGCATTACGGGCGTGTACGGTTCGAAATTGTCCCGACCTCACTGCCGGTTGAAGCCGCCGCCGCGTTGCGCGTGTCGGTGGGCAGCCCAGGCTTGCGCATCGCCCGGGTCAACTATGACCAGCACCAGCGCTTGATCGACTGCGACCTGGAGTTCTGGCGGCATGATGCGATTCATGTGGGCGTGGATGTGGTGTAGCCCTGGGTTAGTGAGCTCAATGTGGCGAGCGGCTTTTTGTGGCAAGCGGGCTTGTGTGATAAGAGGGCTTTGGTGGCGAGCGGGCTTGCCCGCGTTGGGCTGCGAAGCAGCCCCAAAACCTGTCAGCGAGGTCTTTTTGAAGAAATGCGGTGAGTTGGATTGGGGCCGCTGCGCAGCCCAACGCGGGCAAGCCCGCTCGCCACAAAAGCTCGCTCATCACATAAGCCTGCTCTCCACACAAGCGCTGTTTCAGCGCGCGAGGGTTTTGAGCACCTGATCCACATTGCTTTCCAGCTCGGTCACCGGCTCTGCACCGTCGACGTTCAGCACCAGCAGTTTCGAGCCGCCTGCAGTGACAGCCGCTTTCACCGCCTCGCTCGGCTGACGATGGTGCAGCACCACCGCCACGTCGTTGTCCTTCAGCTCGGCACTGAGTTTGTGTAACGCTTCAGGCGTCCAATCCGCGTCTGGTCGTGCATCGGTGCTGACCACTTCCAGGTTCAAGCTGCTGACCAGATAAGCGAAGTGATCGCTCAAGCTGACCACACTGAGGTTATCCGCCTTGGCCAGCTGTGCTTCGCTGTCGGCGCTGAGCTTGAGCAGGCGTTGTTTGAGGGCGGCCAGGTTGGCGTCGATCTTTGGCTTGGCGCCCGGGGCCAGGCGGCTCAGGTCGGCGGCGAGTACATCGGCCATGCGCCCCATGTTGTTGCTCGATTGCCAGGGCTGGCTGTTCAACCCATCGGTGACGCCGGGTTGCACGGCAATACCCGGCAGGCCGCCGTCCACCGGGCGTGCGGCGTCGATTTCGACGATACGGATATTGCTGCGTCGAGCCACCGGGTACAGCGGGTCGTCCGCCCACAACGAGCGTAGGCCGATGGCGGCGTCGGCGTCCTGGGCCAGTGTACTCAGCGCCGGGGCGCCACGGCCGGTGAAATATGACACTTGGCGCGAGCCCGGCAGGTTGGCCGGTGCGGCGCGTTCGAGGTGTACGTCGGTGCCTTTGAGCAGCACGGCTGCCAGGCCGTAGGTGATCGGCAGCGAGGCCAGCACTTTGACCGGTTTCACGGTTTTGGCCTGGCTCAACGCAGCATGACCGAGACCATTGCTGGCGACGAAATCCCGGGGTTGGAAGCCATCCACGGCAGCCAGCGCCGAAGTACTGATCAAACAAGCGATGGCCAAGGCCAGTGGGCGAAAAACAGGGCGCATTATCCAAGATTCCCTTTGAGGCTGGGCACCGTGCCGCGCGCGATGGCGGCAAAGGCGAAGGCGATACCGGCGACCAGAATAATGGCGGCGCCGGACGGGATAGGCAGGTCGAAGATGATCGGCAGCAGGATGCCGCACAGGGTGCTGACGGTGGCGATCACCACTGAAATCCAGAAGAAACCCTTCAGTGACTGGCTCAGCAGGCGTGCCGCGGCCGCCGGAATCACCAGCAACGCGCCGACCAGGATCGCGCCGATCACCTTGACTGCCGCCACGGTGATCAGCGTCACCAGGATCACGAACAGATAATCCAGGGTCTTCACCGCCACCCCGCGCACCGCCGCCAGTTGCGGGTTGAAGCTGGCGAGCATGATGCGGTTGTACAGCGGCAGCGCCAGGGCCATCACCAGCGATCCGACAATCGCCAGCACCAGCAGGTCGTTGCCGTTGACCGTCAGCACCGAGCCGAACAGCACGTTTTCGAGGATATGCACGTTGATCTTGCCCGCCAGGATCAGCAGCAGGCTTGCGCCCAACGCCAGGGATACCGACAGGAACACGCCGATCAAGGTGTCCGGCGCCAACCCTGTGCGGTTGCGTAGGTAGTTGAGCAGGATGCCGAACAACAGGCAGTAGCCGAACAGGCTGCCGTAAGGCCCCGTGTAGGGCTCCCCGAGCAGGATGCCCACGGCCACGCCGGTCAGCGCGGCATGGCCGACCGCTTCGGAGAAAAACGCAAAGCGCTTGACCACCACCAGCGTACCCAGGCCACCCAGCACCGGGCCGATCAGCAAGCCGGCGAGCAGGGCATTGACCACAAAACCGTAGGCCAGGGCTTCCGGCAGGTAACCGGAAGAGGCCCAGCCCTGGACCATCAAGCGAAACGCTTCGTAACTCATTGCGCCGCGCTCCTAGGGTGGGTGGAAAACAGTGTCAGCAGGCGGTCCGGGGTCAGCGCCTCTTTCGGCGTGGCGTCGAACAGTATGCGGCGGTTCAGCCCGGTAACGCGGTCGGCCAGGCGGCCCACGGCTTCCAGGTCATGCTCGATCCACAGCACGGTAATTCCCGCCAGGCGCCAGGCATTGAGCAAGCGTTCGAACACCTGGATGCCGGCTTCATCGAGGGCCGACATCGGTTCATCCAGCACCAGCAGCTGTGGCGCCGGGATCAGGCCCTGGGCCAGCAGCACGCGCTGGCGTTCGCCGCCAGACAGCGCGCCCATGCGCCGCTTGCGCTTGTCCTGCATGCCGACCCGTTCCAGGGCCTCGCCAATGGCGCCGGCGTAGTGTTTGGACAGCCCGAGAAACGCCGGGCGCCGCTGGCACATGGCGGCCATGAAGTCATCGACGGTCATCGGCAAACCACGGTCGAACTCCAGCGCCTGGGGCAGATAGCCGATGGTGCCGGGGGTGTTCGGCCATTGCAGGCTCAATTGGCCCTGGTGCGGCGTTTGCCCCAGCAGGGTCTTGATCAGCGAGCTTTTGCCACCGCCGTTGGGGCCGACCAGGGCATGGATGCTGCCCGGCTGAACCTGGAAGCTCACGCTATCAAGGATCATCGTGCGGCCGAGGGTCAGCGACACCTTGTCGAAGTCGAGGGTGGGGCCGACGCTGGCGACCTTCAGTTGCTCGGCTGCGGTCATGCGCCCGACTCCTGAATGGCCCGGACCACGGTGTTGAGGTTGCCGGTCATTTCCACTTCGTACTTTTCAGCGCTGTATTCGCCGTAGGAAATATGCGAAAGCGGGTACAGCTTGACCCCGGACTCACGCTGGATGGTGTCGACGTAGGTGGACGGGAAGTCCATCTCCGAGAAGATCACCTTCACATCCAGTGCACGCAGTTCATCGATGGTTTTCTTCAGTTGGCTGGGGCTCGGCTCGATACCGTGCGCGGGTTCGACCACGGCCGTGACTTCCAGGCCGAACTCGCGCAACAGGTAGTCGTAGGCCGCGTGCACGGTGGCCACGCGCAGGTCCGGGTTGGGTGCGCTGGTGAGCTTGGCCAGGGCGTCGGCGCGCATCTGGCGCAGGCGTTTGCCGTAGGCGCGGGCGTTCTGGGTGTAGGTCTTGGCATTGTCCGGGTCAAGCTTGCCCAGCTCGCGGGCGATGTTATTGACCTGGGCAATCGACGCGCTGATCGACAGGAAGGTGTGCGGGTTGACCACCTTGCCGGCACCGCGCGCGGCATTGCCGGTGGCAGCCAGCAACGGCACGTTGGCGTTGGCTTCGATCACCGGGATATCCGGGCGCTCGCTGGTGGCGATCATGCGGTCGGCGAAATCGTCATGGCCGACGCCATTGAGCACGATCACGTCGAGGCTGCCGATGCGCTTGATATCTTCGGCGCGCGGCTCGTAGGCGTGGGGGTTGAAACCGGCCGGGATCAACGGCACTACTTCGGCCTTGTCGCCGACGATATTCGCCACGTAGCTGTAGTACGGGTGCAAGGTGATGCCGATGCGCAGGCGTTTGGCCGCGTCGGCGTTCGCCAGTGGAGCGAGCATCAGGCTGAGTAAACTGACCAGCAACAGGCGCAACAGGGGAGATGAAATAGACATGGGCAATCGGTCTTCTCGTTCAGTGACGGTGCTGGCGGGTAACGCCGGCATCGAATTGCGCGACCACCTGCTGCCAGCCGGCTGCGATCAGCGCCTGGTCAGTGAGGTCGGAGGGGGCGGCCAGGTTGGCTTGGCGGTTGAGCCAGATATCCGGCTCGGTACCCTGCACCCGCATCAGCAGTGAACCGCTGGTGGCCGGTGCCTGGCTCAAGCCCAGGTAGGCCGAGGGCGCGAGCAACTGCCAGCGATGGTCGCCACGGCTGACCGAACTGGCGTCCTGGGCGAAGGGCGCAAAGCCTTCTTCGGCCAGTTGCGCAGGGGTTGGCAGGGCGTTCTGCTCTTGCTGCAGCAGGTGGATTTCATCCAGGGTCACCCGCAGGTCGGCGTAGATGCCTTGCTCGGCAGCGCTGAGGTCGCGGCGGGCGTCCAGTTGGTGGCTGGGTACGGCGGCCACCTCCTGGGATTCACCATGCAGCGCCACCACCGTACCGGCCACCGCGAGGATGATCAGGCACAACAGCAGGACGTAGAGGGTTTCATGGCCGGCACCGGCGGGGCGTACAACCTGTGTGGTACTCATTGCGGCTGGATATCCGCTTGGTCGATTTCCACCACGTGGCCGGGGCCGGCATCAAACAGTACATAAAACTCGGCCGCGGGCTTCTTGAAGGTCAAGGTCGAGTCCTCACCCAGCTTGCCGGGCATCAGGATGGTTTCGTCGTAGCCGATCACATCCAGGGTCACGCCGGGCGCGCCGCTGCCATCGGAGAAGCCGCCTTTGCACTGGATCTGCTCGCCGGGGATTTCCTTGCACTCGCACATCGGGTTGTGGGCAAAGGCGATGCTGCTGAAACCGGCGCAAAGCAGCAGCGCGGCACGGGTCAGTCGCTTGAAAGTCATGGTTTAACTCCTTGCTTGTTCAGCCAGGCAATGGTGGCAGGCGAGGCCTGGCTCAGCGGGATGGAACCCTGGTGCATCGTGCCGTCCCAGCCTTCCATGGTCACCCACAGTTCAGCGTCGGCCGGCGTGCGCTCCGGCACGGGCAGGGCAGCGCCCATGCGGTACGGCGTGCCGAAGAAGATCACCCCGGCAGCGCGCAGGCTGCGCGGTTTGCCGATGCGCAGGTAGGTGGCCTTGACCTGTTCGGCGCAGGTGTTGCACAGCGCGGCGTTGAAGAATTTCATCGGGCCGGCGGGGTCGGGGCGCGGGCCTTCGTTGCGGAACTCGGCGAGCGTCAGGCTCCAGGGCCCGACCTGCACCTCACCGGCCACGCGCTCGCCGATGCCGGTGTCACCGCGAAACAGCGCTGCGTCGGCAAAGTACTTGGGCATGAAGCCCAGGGGCACCAACAACAGCAGCACATTGATATGGAAGCGCCATTTCAGCCAGAAGGCTCGCAGCGGCGACGGTGGTGGAGCGGCAGTGACCTTGCTCATGGGTTGGCCTCCGAGGTTTCAGCCTGCAACGCTTGAACGGGCGCGGATTGACGTGGCGCCTTGTTGCTGCGCTTGAGGGCGTTGAGGGTGGCCAGGGCGGTGCGCTTGGTCCAGATCAGCAGGCCGCTCAATACCATCATGCTCAGCACCAGGCCGAAGAACGCCCAGATCAGCTTGATCCAGAGGCCACCGAAGTCGCCGGTATGCAGGGGGCGCATGGATTCAGTAACGAATTCCAATGCGGTGCGGTCGGACAGCAGGTGAGCCGAGGCCACTTCACCGTCATACGGGTTGATTTGCGCGGTCTGGAACATCAACGGGTACCAACCGCGCCCACCGATCCGCAGGTGACTGTAGGCATTGAGGGGCATGCTGACGAAACTGGCTTCCAGGCCCGGGATGCGCTGGGTGGCGATTTCAATCGCTTTATCCACCGGGATCATGGGCGCCGGCACGCCTGGCGCAGACGTCGGTACGTGCTCTCGAGCGATGACCGGGACGACGGGCTCGCTGGAGATCGAAATCTGGTTGTCCGCCAGGATCGCCTGGATCAGGAACCAGGTGCCGGTGATGGAGATCACCGCGATAAACCAGATCGACCAGATACCGCTCAGGCGGTGGAAGTCACCCCAGAAGATCCGCGCGCCGTGGCGGATACGCAGGGTCGGCTTGAGAAAGCCCTTCCAGAAACGCTTGTACACCACCAGCCCGGTGACGAGTGAGGCCAGCAACGGCAGGCCGAGCAGCGACACCAGGTACCAGCCCCAACTGAAGCCATTGGTGAACGGCACCAGCCACCAGCCATGCAGGGCCCGGGTGAATTGCTGGAAGTCGAAGGACGGGCTGATGCCCTGGATCACCCCGGTGTACGGGTTGACGTAGACCTCTACGGTGCGACCGTCTGGGTAGCTGAGGTCGACACTCAGAGCAAAGTGCGACTCATCCGGGCGGCTGAGGGTACGTACGATCACCTGCGGTTCGGCGCGCTTGATGGCGCCGATCACCTGGTCGTAGCTCAGCGGTTCGGCCTCGTCCGACGGCTTGCTCGCGCGGATATCCGGGTTGGCCAGCCAGACGATTTCCTGGCTGACCACCGCCAGCGTGCCGGTAATGCAAACGATCAGTACAAAGAACCAGATGGGCAATGCCAACCAGCTGTGTACGAGAAACCAGAGTTTGGAGCGTGACTTCTTCGACATGTGAATGAGGGTCTTGATCGGAGGGGGCGTTGGAGGCCCGGAAAAGGCCAGTCGTAGCTTTTGCTGACGCGACAGGCTGTATCTAAGTTAAGACGGATGAGAATCGCAAAACCCTAAGGCGAACTTGAAAGCAAATGTTTCAGGTTCACAGTCACGCGTGCGTGGCGCCTGGATCGAACACGAAACATGTTCCAAGCCATCACCCAGGTGCCATTGATAGGGCAGGGCGGCTGCGTAGGATGGGCCCATACCGTTGAGTGAGCCCCAAAGAAAATGACTGCCAGAACCCTCTACGACAAACACATCGATTCCCACACGGTGTGCCCCCTGGATGACCAGGGCCATGTCCTGCTTTATATAGACCGCCAGGTGATCAACGAATACACCAGCCCCCAGGCGTTCAGTGGCCTGCGCGAGGCCGGTCGGGGCGTATGGCGCCCGGGCACGGCACTGGCCGTGGTCGACCATGTAAACCCCACCACCCCCAAACGCATTGCGGCGATGCCCGATGCGGGCGGCGCGCGGCAGGTGTCGTACCTGGCGGAAAACTGCCGGGACTTCGGCATCGAGTTGCTGGATATCCTCGACAAACGCCAAGGCATCGAACATGTGATCGCCCCGGAACAGGGCTTTATCCTGCCGGGCATGGTGATCGCCGCCGGTGACAGCCACACCACCACTTACGGTGCCCTGGGCGCATTCGGCTTTGGTATCGGCACCTCGGAAATCGAACACCTGCTGGCGTCCCAGACCCTGGTCTACAAGCGCCTGAAGACGATGCGGGTGACGGTGGCGGGCACGTTGGCCCCCGGCCTTACGTCCAAGGACGTGATCATGGCGCTGATCGGCAAGATGGGCGCGTCCGGCGCCACGGGCTTTGCCATCGAGTTTCGCGGTTCCACCATCGACGCATTGAGCGTCGAAGCGCGCATGACCATCTGCAATATGGCGGTGGAAGCCGGCGCGCGTGGTGCGTTCATGGCGCCCGACGAAAAAGTCTTCGCCTACCTCAAGGGCAAGCCCCGCGCGCCCGAGGGTGAGCTGTGGGAGCAGGCCCTGGTGAGCTGGCGCCAATTGCACACGGATGCAGGCGCGGTGTTCGACCAGGAAGTTCAGCTCGACGCTACCACCCTGGAACCCATGGTCACCTGGGGCACCAGCCCCGACCAGGCCGCGCCCATCGGCGCGCGTGTGCCCGACCCGCAGGACGTCAGCGACCTGATCCTGCGCCAGGACATGCGTCGCGCCCTCAATTACATGGGCCTGCAAGCCGGTATGCCGCTGAGCGATATCGTCATCAGCCACGCGTTTATCGGTTCTTGCACCAACGCACGCATCGAAGACCTGCGCGACGCCGCCAGTGTAGTACGCGGTAAACACGTGGCTGAGCACGTACGGGCGATGATCGTGCCGGGTTCCACCGAAGTGCGTGACCAGGCCGAAGCCGAAGGGCTGGCGGCGATTTTTATCGATGCCGGTTTCGAATGGCGCCAGTCGGGCTGCTCGATGTGCCTGGCGATGAACGACGACGTGCTGGCCCCCGGTGACCGCTGCGCCTCCAGCACCAACCGCAATTTCGAAGGCCGCCAGGGCGCCGGTGCCCGCACCCACCTGATGAGCCCGGCGATGGTCGCCGCGGCCGCCATCACCGGCCGCCTCACCGATATCCGCCACTTTGGAGACCGCCCATGAGCCTGCAACCCTTCACCCTGGTGACCGGCAAGGCCGCGCCGATGCTGGCGGCGAATATCGACACCGACGTGATCATGCCCAAGCAGTTTCTCAAGGGCATTGACCGCAGTGGCCTGGACCGTGGGTTGTTTTTCGACCTGCGCTTCTTGCCGAACGGCCAGCCCAACCCCGAATTCGTGTTGAACCAGCCCGCCTGGCAGGGTGCGAGCTTTATGGTGGTGGGCCCCAACTTCGGCTGTGGCTCCAGCCGTGAACACGCGGTGTGGGGCCTGAAGCAAATGGGCATTCGCGCGCTGATCGGCAGCAGCTTTGCGGGGATTTTTTATGACAATTGCCAGCGTAACGGGGTGCTGTTGATCACCTTGGACGAGGCGGTATTGCAAGGCCTTGGCCAGACCGTCAGCCAGGCGGACCAGGCGCAGATCAGTGTCGACCTCGAAGCCCAACAGATTCGCCTGGCGGATGGCCAAGTGATCCCCTTCCAGATCGACACCTTACGCAAGACCGCGCTGCTGCTGGGCCTGGATGCGATTGGCAGCACGTTGCAGCGCAGTGATGAAATCAAAGACTTCGAGCTCCGGCACCTCAAAGCCAACCCCTGGCTCAACTGACCCACTGCAAAACAACATGTGGGAGGGGGCTTGCCCCTGATAGCGGTGTATCAGCCATGCACTCGGCGACTGACACACCCTCATCGGGGGCAAGCCCCCTCCCACAGGTTTGATTGGGTTTGCAGGGCCAGATCGACAGGCATCTGAGCTGCAACACCTACAAGCCAACCCTTGGCTCAACTGACCCACTGCAAAACAAAATGTGGGAGGGGGCTTGCCCCCGATAGCGGTGTATCAGCCATGCACTCGGTGACTGACACACCCTCATCGGGAGCAAGCCCCCTCCCACAGGTTTGATTGGGTTTGCAGGGCCAGATCGACAGGCATTCGAGCTGCAACACCTACAAGCCAACCCTTGGCTCAACTCACCCACTGCAAAACAAAATGTGGGAGGGGGCTTGCCCCCGATAGCGGTGTATCAGCCATGCACTCGGTGACTGACACACCCTCATCGGGAGCAAGCCCCCTCCCACATTTTTGATTGGGTTTGCAGGGCAAGATCGACAGGCATTCGAGCTGCAACACCTACGAGCCAACCCTTGGCTCAACTGACCCACTGCAAAACAAAATGTGGGAGGGGGCTTGCCCCCGATAGCGGTGTATCAGCCATGCACTCGGCGACTGACACACCCTCATCGGGGGCAAGCCCCCTCCCACAGGTTTGATTGGGTTTGCAGGGCCAGATCGACAGGCATTCGAGCTGCAACACTTACAAGCCAACCCTTGGCTCAACTGACCCACTGCAAAACAAAAGGTGGGAGGGGGCTTGCCCCCGATAGCGGTGTATCAGCCATGCACTCGGTGACTGACACCTCCCACAGGTTTGATTGGGTTTGCACAGTTAGATAGACAACCCTTTGAAATGCTCCTGCAAGAACTCCACACACGCCCTGAGCTTCCCGGAGTACGCCAACCGCGTTGGGTACACCGCCCACACGTTGGCGCTCTGGGTATAGTCGTGCAGCACCTGCACCAGCTTGCCCTGTTCCAGCAGCGGCTTCACATCCCACATCGAGCGCAACAGCACGCCGCGGCCGTCCAGTGCCCACTGCAACACAATCTCGCCATTGTTCGACGAGAGGGGCCCGCGCACGCGCACGTTTTCCTGGGCGCCATTGCGCTCCAGGTTCCAGATGCCAAAGGCGTTATCACGTTCCTTGAGCACCAGGCAGTCGTGTTGCTCCAGTTCGCTCAGTTGTTGCGGTGTACCCCGGCGTTGCAGGTACGCCGGCGCGGCGCATAACACTCGGCGATTGCTCACCAGGCGCCGGCCGATATGTTGGCCGGGGATGTCGTCGCCGACGCGGATCTCCAGGTCGAACCCTTCGCTGACGATATCCACCACACGGTCGAACAGGTCCAGGCGGATTTCCAGGTCCGGGTACTGCTCGGCCAGCAAGGACAAGGCCGGCGCCACATGGTTGCGGCCAAAGCCGAAACTGCTGCACAAGTGCAGGCGGCCACGGGGGCTGTCGTGGGCGTCGGAGAGTTCATCGGACAGTTGCTGGAAGTCTTCCAGGATGCGCACGGCCCAGCGCTGCACCCGCTCACCGTCTTCGGTGAGGGCGATACGCCGGCTGGTGCGATGCAGCAGGCGGGTGGCCAGGGTGGTTTCGAGGATCTGGATGCGCTTGCTCACGTAGGCCGGGGACAACCCCAGCTCATCGGCGGCGGCCGCGAAGCCGGCCTTGCGGATCACGGTCAGGAATACGCGCAGGTCTTCGGGTAGGGGCACGGTATCTTTCTTATTAGTCATCAGAAACAGGCGTGGCGGCAGGTGCTGTCAGAATAGCACCGGTTGGGTGTGCATCCGGCACACCCAGGTGTGGGCGCTTATTGCGCAGCGATCTTGGCCTGCGCCGCAGCCCGCGCATGGCGGCCACGCTTGAGGGCGATGGGGGCCATTTTTTCGCGGTCCAGCTCACCTTCCCACGCGGCCACCACCAGTGCCGCCACGGCGTTGCCGATGATATTGGTCAGCGAGCGGCATTCGGCCATGAAGCGGTCGACGCCGAGGATCAGCACCATCGCCGCCACCGGCACCGTCGGCACCACCGCCAGGCTGGCGGCCAGCGCCACAAAACCCGCGCCCACCACGGCACCGGCGCCTTTGGAGGTGAGCATGGCCACGGCCAGCAGGGTCAGTGGTTGCTCCAGGGGCAGGTGGATATTGGTCGCCTGGGCCAGGAACAGCACCGCCAGGGTCATATAGATATTGGTGCCGTCCAGGTTGAAGGTATAGCCGGTCGGCACCACGATGCCCACCACGCCCTTGGAGGCGCCGAGGCTTTCGAGTTTCTGGATCAGTTGCGGCAGCGCCGACTCCGACGAACTGGTGCCAAGCACGATCAGTAGCTCCGATTTGATATAGCCCATCAACTTGAAAATGCTGAAACCGGCGTAACGCGCGATGCTGCCCAGCACCACGGCAATGAAGAAGAACGCGGTGATATAGAAGGTGCCCACCAGTTTCAGCAGCGGCAGCAACGAGCCCACGCCGTACTTGCCGATGGTGAAGGCGATGGCGCCGAAGGCACCGATGGGGGCCACGCGGCTGATGATGCCGACGATGCGGAAAAACACCTCGCTGGCCTGGTTGATCACGCCCACCAGCGGCCGGGCCTTTTCGCCGGCCATCACCAGGCCGACACCAAACAGCACGGAGACAAACAGCACGGGCAGGATCTCGCCCTTGGAGAACGCATCAAAAAATGTCGTAGGGATCACGTGCAGCAGGAAGCCGGTGATGCCTTCGCCATGTTCGGCCTGGCCGACAAAACCGGCGATGGCCGAGCTGTCGAGGGTTTTCACATCGATATTGAAGCCGACGCCCGGGTGCAGCAGGTGCGCGGCCAGAATGCCGATCAGCAGGGCGATGGTGGAGACGATTTCAAAATACAGCAGCGCCTTGCCGCCAACCCGGCCCACCTGTTTCACGTCGTGCATGCTGGTGATGCCGGACACCACCGTGCAGAAGATGATCGGGCCGATGATCATCTTGATCAGCTTGATAAACCCGTCGCCCAAGGGCTTGAGGTCGACGCCGATCTGCGGCCAGACGTGGCCGATCAACACGCCCATCGCGATAGCGATGAGCACCTGGATATACAGGGTTCCCAGCAGTTTTCTGATTGTCATTTTTATTATCTCGATGCATGCGTTTGGATAAAAAGCTTGGGCAAGGCGAAGCCGTCGCAGGCATTTGCAGCCTGCGAGGCGGGTCTTTCGGGTTACGGGGTGGTTAGGTTAAGCGCGCGCTCAGCGAAGGAAGGTCAGGACTTCGCCCAGCAGCAGCTCGGGAGCCTCTTCGGCTATGTAATGGCCGGCCGGCAGGGCCTTGCCGCGTACCTCGGTGGCGACTTTCTGCCACTCCTTGAGCGGTTCGAAACAGCGACCGACGGTGCCTTCGGCGCCCCACATCACTAGCAGCGGCAGGTTCAGGTGATTACCGGCGTCGATGTCGGCTTGGTCGTGTTCAAGGTCGATCCCGGCGGCAGCACGGTAGTCCTCGCAAATCCCGGTGGCCGCGCCCGGCAGTTTCAGGCAGCGCAGGTATTCGGCGAAGGCCTCATCGGTAAACGGCTTGAGCCCGGCACTGCGGCTGCCCATCACGCTGCGCAGGTACAGCTCGGGGTTGCCCTCGATCAAGGCTTCCGGCAGCGGCGCCGGGCGGATCAGGAAAAACCAGTGCCAATAGGCGCGGGCGAAGGCCTCGTCGGTTTGCGCATACATCGACAGGGTCGGCGCGATATCCAGCAACACCATGCGCTGCACGGCCTGCGGGTGGTCCAGAGCCAGGCGGTGAGCCACGCGGGCGCCGCGGTCGTGGGCGAGTACCGAGAACTGTTCGAAGCCCAGGGCCTTCATCAGTTCGGCGCCGTCGCGGGCCATTTCGCGTTTTGAGTAGTTAGTGTGGTGCTCATTGGCCGGCGGCTTGCTGCTGTCGCCATACCCGCGCAGGTCGGCCGCCACCACGGTGAAATGCTCGGCCAACTGCTCGGCGACTTTGTGCCAGATGACATGGGTTTGCGGGTGCCCGTGCAACAGGAGCAGACCGGGACCCGTACCGCCTTTGCGGTAGCTGATGGTCACGCCGTTGACGTGACGCTGGTCTTTTTCGAATCCGGCGAACATGGAATGACTCCTTGTGATGATTGCCTGCATCCTGGAATCACACGGCGTTCGGGGCAAGGGGGAAAGCGTGGAGGGGTTGTTCATGAAGTGTGTAGGAGCCCCATCTTCCAGCCAATGAAGATCCAATGTGGGAGGGGGCTTGCCCCCGATTGCAGCGGGCCAGTTGCAGGTTTATTAACTGGCAAACCCTCATCGGGGGCAAGCCCCCTCCCACATTGATCGCATTCGCAGGTCAGGATTGTGGGGTGGGCTCCAACAACTGCGCGCCCGGCCCTTGCTCGCCGAGCTGATCATCCTGATTGCGCAACGGGCACGCCTCCAGCGACAGACACCCGCAACCAATGCACCCATTGAGCTTGTCGCGCAGCAGCAAGAGCTTATTGATGCGCTCATCCAGGTCCTCACGCCACAGCGCCGACAACCGTTCCCAATCCTGCGCGTTGGGCGTGCGCCCATCGGGCAGCGTCTGCAGCGCCTCGCCAATCGTCGCCAGCGGAATCCCCAGGCGTTGGGCGATCTTGATCACCACCACCCGGCGCAACACATCCCGTGGATAGCGCCGCTGGTTGCCGGCATTGCGATTGCTTTTGATCAGCCCCTTGCTTTCGTAAAAGTGCAGGGCCGTGACGGCCACGCCACTGCGGGCGGCCAGTTGGCCGACGGTGAGTTCCTTGGTGAGCATGCATAAACCCCAAAGCAGCGCTTGACCTTGACTTAACTAGAGGTTTTACCCTGCGTAGCCTCGGATCGCAAGATTCTGCCTACAGAGAAAGGGGAGTGTTCATGCAGGTATTAGAGAAGAGTCGCAGTTTCACTCAACTGATCGAGTTTCAGATCGAGCCACAGCAACAATTTGCCCTGGTGGCGGCCTTGTCCACCCAAAGCGAGCGCCTGGCCCAAGGCCATGGCGGCTTTATCAACGCGAGTGTGCAGGTCAGTGAAGATGGGCGCCGAGTGCTCAACTACCTGCAGTGGCAATCCCGCGAGGACGGTGAGGCGGCGTTCAAGTGTTTCGAGCACGGCGAAGAAGATTTCTGGACGCTGATCCGCGCCCACCAGGCCACGGCCGTGACCTTCGGTTCATTCCAAGTGCTGCGCAGTTTCGAGCGCAGCCATGACAACGCGCTGCACTGCCGCCTAAATGGATAAGTGCAGCATCCGCTCACCCTGCACGTTTTCCCCGGGGCGACGCTTGTTCACCGCCAGCTCGCCGATCTTGATCAGGCGGGTGCGCGTGACGTTGCGGCTCAAGCCCAGCAGGTTGGCGGTGTGCACCTGGTTGTAATGGCTGAAACGGTAGGCGGCGCGTAGCAGCGCGTCTTCAACCTTTTCATGCAGGGCGCCGGCCTGTTCTTCGAAGAGCTTTTGGAACGCGCGGGCAAGCAAGGCTTCGGCGCTGTTGTCGGTGCTGTGTTGGCTGTCGTCCTGGCGCTCGATGCGCATGTTCGACAGGCGCAGATCGTCGCGTTCGATCACGCCGTTGCGGCAGATCAGCAGGGTGTGGTGGATCACGTTTTCCAGCTCACGGATGTTGCCCGGCCAGCTGTAGCTTTTGAGTTTCTGCTCGGCTTCGCGGCTGATGGTAATCGGGCCGTAGCCCAGGCGCTGGCTATAGGCTTCGATGAAGTGCCGGGTCAGCGGCAGGATATCGCCGGGGCGCTCGCGCAACGGGCTGAGCTCCAGGCTGACCACGTCGAGGCGGTAGTAAAGGTCTTCGCGGAAATGCCCGGCGTTGATGGCTTTTTCCAGTTGCACGTTGGTCGCGGCGAGTACGCGCACGTCAATCGGAATGCTCTTACGCGAACCCAGGCGTACTACTTCACGCTCCTGTAGGACGCGCAACAGCTTCACTTGAATGGCCATCGGCAAGTCGCCGATTTCATCGAGGAACAAGGTGCCGCCGTCGGCCTCTTCGAACCAGCCGGCCTTGGCGCTGAGGGCGCCGGTGAACGCGCCTTTTTCATGGCCGAACAACTCGGCTTCCACCAGGGATTCGGAGAACGCGCCGCAGTTCACTGCCACAAAGGGCCGGTTACGTCGCGCGCTGAGGTTATGGATGTGGCGCGCCACCAGCTCTTTACCGGTACCGGTCTCGCCGATGATCAGCACGCTGGCTTCGCTGGGCGCCACTTGCTGGATATGGTCGAGCAGCGCCTGGGATTTCGGGTCTTCGAAGACCTGGGCGGTGGCGCGGATCGAGGTCGCAAGGGCGGGCGAGGGCGGTAGGGTTAGCAGCTGCATGGGCACCTCTTTTTATGAATAGAACGTCGGAATCGGCAGGGACTGGTTCAATGCCCAGTCCCCCAGTTCGTGGAGTTTGTAGTCCACCGGGTCGTGCAGGGTTTGCGTGCGCAGATTGCGCCAGTGGCGGTCCAGGCGCAGCGAAGCATGGGTGGAGCGCGCGCCGGTGACTTCAAACAGGCGGCTGCACAAGTCCAGGCCTTGGCGGGTGGCGGCGACCTTGGCGGTGGCGATGGCAATGGCCAGTTGGCCGCGTTCGTGTTCGCTGAGGCTGGGGCCTTTGGCCCAGGCCTGGTCGAGCAGCTCGGCGGCGCGTTCCACCAGCAGGCGCATGCCTTCCAGGGCAACCCAGAACTCGCCGTAGTGATGCAGCACGTAAGGGTCCTGGCGTACATCTTCGGCCGAGGACTTATGCCACGCACGGGTTTCGGTGAGGGTGTAGTTGCGCGCTTCTTCGAAGGCGCCTTCGGCAATGCCGAGAAACATGTGGGTGAAGGTCAACTGCGCGATCAGCGGGCGCAGGCAGGCGAACGGCGTGCTCAGCGGGCCCGGGTCGAGCAGCAATTCCGACTCCTCGACCCGCACCCGCTCGAAGCTGGCGCTGCCGCTGTCGGTCTGGCGCTGGCCGATATTGTTCCAATCGTTGTGCAAGGTGATGCCGCTGCGCCCGCTGGGAATCGCGGCGATCAGCAGCTTGCCGCCGGCGCTTTCGTCCACGGCCGAGGCGATCAGCATTTCCGAGTCGCTGGCGCCGGAGCAGAAGCTCTTTTTACCGGAGAATTCGCGCCAGCCGCCGAAGTCCTTGACCACGGTGCGCGTGTCCAGCGGGTTGAGGGCGTTGCCCCAGAACCAGTTTTTGCGCGCGGTCTGTTCGAACCAGGGCTGCCATTGGTCTGGGCGAGAAAACAGGCGCACGGTGGCGAGCATCAGGTGATGAAAGCCGAAGACATGGGCGATGGAGCTGTCGACCTTGGCGAATTCACGCACGATACCCAGGGTGTCGCTCCAGCGCGCGCCGAGGCCGCCGTACTGGGTGGGAATGCTCAGGGCCAGCAGGCCGCTCTGGCGCAGGGCGTCACGTTCGGCTTTTGGGGTGCCGCCACGCTCGTCGCGTTCGACGGCGCTGAGGGCGAATTCGGCGGCCAGCAGTTTGGCGGTCTGCAAGGGGGAGGGCAGGACGCTGTGGGGTTTGGCTGTCACGCGGTGTTCCTCAATGTCTATTTGGCAATGAAGGCTGAAGGTGGGAGCGGGCTTGCTCGCGAAGGCGTCAGTTCAGTCAATTGGCTTGTCGCCTGACACACCGCTTTCGCGAGCAAGCCCGCTCCCACATAAAGCCGGTCTCACTGCTCTCAGGCCTTTGTCGTCGGCAGTACATCGTTGGCAATCATTTCGCCGAACGGGCCGGTGAGGTTGGTGATGCCGCGCCCGGCAAGGCTGGCGTAGGGTTCCGGCAGCAGCGGGAACACCAGCTCGGCAAAGCGGTAGGCCTCTTCCAGGTGCGGGTAGCCGGAGAAGATGAAGCTCTCGATGCCGAGGTCCGCGTATTCCTTGATGCGTTCGGCCACTTGCTGCGGGTTGCCCACCAGCGCGGTGCCGGCGCCGCCACGTACCAGGCCGACGCCGGCCCACAGGTTGGGGGCGATTTCCAGGTTGTCGCGGCGGCCATCGTGCAAGGCCGCCATGCGGCGCTGGCCTTCGGAGTCAAACCGCGAGAAGGATTTTTGTGCGGCGGCGATGGTCTCGTCGCTGATGTGTTCGATCAGTTTGTCGGCGGCTTTCCAGGCGTCTTCTTCGGTTTCGCGCACGATCACATGCAGGCGGATGCCGAATTTCACGCTACGCCCGTGGCGCGCGGCGCGTTCGCGTACATCCGCGAGTTTTTCCGCGACCGCGGCCGGTGGCTCGCCCCAGGTCAGGTACACGTCCACCTGCTCGGCGGCGAGGTCGTGGGCGGCGTCGGAGGAACCGCCGAAGTACAGCGGTGGATAAGGTTTCTGTACCGGAGGGTAAAGCGCCTTGGCGTTCTGCACGCGTAGGTGCTTGCCTTCAAAATCTACCGATTCACCTTGCAATACGCGGCGCCAGATCTGTAGGAACTCGTCGGAGACTTCGTAGCGTTCGCTGTGGTCGAGGAAGCTGCCGTCGCCGCGGTTTTCGTCGGGGTCGCCGCCGGTCACCACGTTGATCAGCAAGCGGCCGTTGGACAGGCGATCCAGGGTGGCGGCCATCCGCGCGGAAACCGTCGGCGAAATAATCCCCGGGCGGATCGCCACCAGGTAGCGCAGGCGTTCGGTCAGCGGCACCAGTGCTGAGGCGATTACCCAGGAGTCTTCGCACGAGCGCCCGGTAGGAATCAACACGCCGTAGTAACCCAGGCTGTCAGCCGCCTGCGCGACTTGTTTCAGATAATTGAGGGTGACCGGCCGTGCACCTTGGGTGGTGCCCAGGTAATGACCGTCGCCATGTGTTGGCAGAAACCAGAAAACATCCATGACCAATCCTTAAGCGATTTTCAGCAGAGAGGGGGAGTGCGCGGCAAACAAAGGGGCCGCGCGTTCTGCCGCAAGGCGTATACGGCCCTTCAAGGGCTCACTGGTTATTTGGTAGTCGGTGAAGTCGGCCTCGGTGGCGTACACACCGATCGGCAGGGTCAGTGCCTGGAAGAAGCTGAACAGCGGGCGCAGTTGGTGATCGAGTACCAGCGCGTGGCGCTCACTGCCGCCAGTGGCTGCGAGTAGCACCGGGGTGTTGATCAGGGCATTCAGGCCTACCAGGTCGAACAGGTGCTTGAGCAGGCCCGGGTAGGAGCCGCGATAAACCGGCGCGGCGACAATCAGCAGGTCAGCCTGTTCGATGGCCAACAGTTGCGTTTCGACTTCGGCCGGTAATTCGTCGCGCGACAGCGCACCGCCCAATGGCCGGGCAATGTCGCCGAGTTCGATCAGGGTGGTCTGGATCGGCAGCAGGGTGGCCAGTTCGGCCAGCACGGCTTGGGTCAATACGAGGGTACGGGACGGGCGCCAGGTTCCGCCGGAGAGGGCAACGACATTCAGGGGACGGGTCATGAACAGTTCCTTTTTCAACAGTGGTGCATAGCAGGTGTGGTGCAGCGTGTTGAGCAAGAGCTGTACCAACGGCTACAAGCCTTGATTGGCAAGGGCTGCGGCGCACTGCTGAAAAAACCCGATGTTGTCTGACTGGTGTTTTGTTGAATGGCTGTTGCCGGGGCAACAGTTGCAGGGCGAACAGTGCCGGTCAGCCGAGAAGTCATTTATAGACAGTTACATTTATTCCGTAAATGAACGTATTTCCATATTTATAGATCATTAGGAAATATGCGGGTGCGGCTATCGAAGGTGCCTTGGCGGTTGATAGCAACTATCAGGGAGGGTGATTTTTCGCTGCGATCCGGCGGGAGTAGCCTGTGTTCATTGACTCGACACCACCTTCCCAGGGCTTTCACCATGAACCGATTCCTCGCTGTTTCCGTATTGCTTGTCACCGCTGTCTTAGCTGGTTGTGCGAACCATCCTTCGCCAGAATTACGCCCCTATACCGCCGAAGAAACCAAGCAGTTGGCGCTGGAAGCCCTGAGCCGTCGTGGCTTGTCGTTCGATGAATACCAACAGCAGCGCGCCGCACTGACTGGCCAGCCACAGAAGCCCTTTGGCTTTGATCGCCAGGGCGAAATGAATGCTGAACGCAGCGTGACCCTGCATGGCCGTCCCAGTTGAGCCTGCGCCCAGCGGCAAACAGCCCGAGGATTTCCTTAAGGAACCTCGGGCTTTTTGTTTTCCATGGGGCGACTTCAGCCTGTTAAGCTGAATTTCAGGAGCGTTCCTACGCACATTTACATAAAGTAGTTCTTCTTTAATGGCATTCGACCCGGTAAACCTGACGACCTCTGTTCCGGCTAATGCCCCTGAGACGCTGCTCTCGGGAACCTGCTCTGCGAGTCTTAATTGTCATGAATAAACGTCCGCTGTATTTCGACTACGCCGCCACCACCCCGGTGGACGAGCGAGTTATCCAGGCGATGGTCGAGTGCCTGGGTTTCAATGCTAACTTCGGCAACCCGGCGTCCAGCTCCCATGCGTTCGGCCAAGCGGCCCGGCACACGGTCGAGCAGGCGCGTCGCCAGGTAGCCGACCTGGTCGGTGCCAACCCTGAGCAAATTGTCTGGACGTCCGGCGCCACCGAATCCAACAACCTGGCCATCAAGGGCGTCGCGCAGGCGCGTGGCGTGGCGGGTGGGCATATCATCACCAGCCAGATCGAACACAAGGCCACGCTGGATACCGCACGGCAATTGCAGGAAGCCGGCGTGGCGGTGACCTACCTGGTGCCGGATGCGGATGGCCTGATCAGTGCGGACGCGGTGAGCGAAGCCTTGCGCGAGGACACCTTCCTGGTGTCGCTGATGCTGGTAAACAACGAGTTGGGCACCCTGAATGACATCCCCGCCATCGGCGCCCGTGTACGTGAACACGGCGCGTTGTTGCATGTGGATGCGGCGCAGGGCGCGGGCAAGGTGGTAATCGACCTGGCACAATGGCCGGTGGATTTGATGTCGTTTTCCGCGCACAAGCTGTATGGCCCCAAGGGCATTGGCGCGCTGTATGTCGGGCCACGGGCGCAGCAGAAGGTGCTGGCGCAGATCCATGGCGGTGGCCACGAAGGCGGCTTGCGCTCCGGCACCCTGGCCACCCACCAGATCGCGGGCATGGGCACGGCGTTCGCGTTGGCAGCCGAGTCGTTCAGCGCAGAGCAGGCCAAGATTGTCGCGTTGCGCCAGCGTTTGCTCGACCAGTTGCAAACGGTTGCCGGCGTGCGCCTCAATGGCAGCCCGAGCCAACGCATTGCGCATACCCTCAGCCTCACCTTTAGCGAGGGCGAGTTCAACGCTGCCGCGCTGAGTGCGGGTATCGCGTTTTCCGCGACGTCGGCGTGCAATTCGGCCAGTAACGCGCCTTCCCATGTGCTGCTTGCGTTGGGCCATGACGCGCGCAGCGCCGGCCGTACGATTCGCTTGAGCCTGGGCCGGTTTACCACCGAGCAGGACATCGACCAGGCCGTGCAGTTGATCAAGGCCGCACTCGCCAGCGCACCAGCGTTCTGGTCGAACCCATAATAATTATTCGTGGTTAGCAGGAGACACAATGAGTACGCAGCCTTTGACCCATGGAACGGTTCCCCAGCGCCTGGCGCACACCCGTGAACTGATGAGCCGCGAGGGCATTCACGCCCTGCTGGTGCCGTCGGCCGACCCGCACTTGTCCGAGTATTTGCCCGGTTACTGGCAGGGGCGCCAGTGGTTGTCGGGGTTCCACGGCTCGGTGGGGACGTTGATTGTCACGGCGGATTTCGCCGGTGTATGGGCGGACAGCCGCTACTGGGAACAGGCGACCAAGGAACTCAAGGGCAGCGGCATCGAGTTGGTCAAGCTGCAGCCCGGCCAACCCGGCCCACTGGAGTGGTTGGCCGAACAGACACCCGAAGGTGGCGTGGTGGCCGTCGATGGCGCGGTGATGGCCGTGGCCTCGGCGCGTACCCTGGGCGGCAAGCTTGCCGAACGCGGCGCGCGCCTGCGTACCGATATCGACCTGCTCAATGAGGTCTGGCAAGACCGCCCGGCGCTGCCGAACCAACCGATCTATCAACACCTGCCGCCGCAAGCCACGGTCAGCCGGGGCGAGAAGCTCGCCGCGCTGCGCGCCAGCCTGAAAGACAAGGGCGCCGACTGGCACTTTATCGCCACCCTGGATGACATCGCCTGGCTGTTCAACCTGCGCGGCGGCGACGTGTCGTTCAACCCGGTGTTTGTGTCCTTTGCGCTGATCAATCAACAGCAGGCCACCCTGTTTGTGGCGCTGAGCAAAGTCGATGCCGAGTTGCGCGCCGTGCTGGCGCAGGACGGCGTGACCCTGCGCGACTACAGTGAAGTGGCCGATGCATTGCGCGCGGTGCCGGCCGGTGCCAGCCTGCAGGTCGACCCGGCTCGCGTAACGGCGGGCTTGCTGGAAAACCTCGACGCCGGGGTCAAGCTGATCGAAGGGCTCAACCCGACGACCTTGGCCAAGTCGCGCAAAAGCCTGGCCGACGCGGAACATATCCGCCAGGCCATGGAGCAGGACGGCGCGGCGTTGTGCGAATTCTTCGCCTGGCTGGACACGGCGCTGGGGCGTGAGCGCATCACCGAGCTGACGATTGATGAACACCTGACCGCTGCGCGTACCCGCCGCCCGGGTTATGTGTCGCTGAGTTTCAACACCATTGCGGCCTACAACGCCAATGGGGCGATGCCGCATTACCACGCCACCGAAGAAGAACACGCGGTGATCGAAGGCGATGGCTTGCTGCTGATCGATTCGGGTGGCCAGTACCTGGGCGGCACCACGGATATCACGCGGATGGTGCCTATCGGCACCCCGAGTGAGGAACAGAAACGTGATTGCACGCGAGTGCTCAAGGGCGTGATTGCCTTGTCGCGCGCGCAGTTCCCCAAGGGCATTCTGTCGCCGTTGCTGGATTCGATTGCGCGCGCGCCGATCTGGGCCGAAGGCGTGGATTACGGCCACGGTACCGGGCACGGTGTAGGTTATTTCCTGAATGTGCACGAAGGCCCGCAAGTGATCGCCTACCAGGCTGTCGCTGCGCCGCAAACCGCCATGCAGCCGGGCATGATCACCTCGATTGAACCGGGCACCTATCGCCCGGGGCGTTGGGGTGTGCGCATCGAGAACCTGGTGTTGAACCGTGAGGCAGGAGAGACCGAGTTTGGTGAGTTCCTCAAGTTCGAAACGCTCACCTTGTGCCCGATCGACACCCGTTGCCTGGAGCCGTCGCTGCTGACGGCGGATGAGCGCGAGTGGTTCAACGCGTACCACGCGCAGGTGCGTGAACGCCTGAGCCCGTTGCTCAGTGGCGCAGGGCTTGAGTGGTTGCAGGTGCGCACCGCGGCTATTTGATCGGTTGCAGTTCAGGCGCCTGGGCCAGGGCGTCGGCGATGTAGTCGACGAATGCCTTGACCCGCGCCGACTGGCGACGGTTGGCGGCCGACACCGCATGGATCGGCAGTGACTGTGGGGTGTAATCCTGCAACAGCGCGACCACGCGGCCGGCTTGCAAGTCGTGGTAGAACAGCCACACGGGCGACAGCGCAATGCCGAGCCCGCTCAACACCATCTCCCGCACCGCTTCCGAGTTGTTGCTCTGGGCGTTGCCGGTGATGCGCACCGTCTGCCGCACCCCGTTCTTGTCGTAGGCCCACTGGTTCTGGCTGCTGAGCAGGTTGAACAGCAGGCAATTGTGCTGGGCCAGGTCCTGCGGGGTTTTCGGTGCAGGGTGCCGGGCCAAATAATCGGGGCTGGCCACGGTGACACGGTGGGTGGTGCCGATGCGGCGGGCAATCAAGCTGCTGTCGCGCAGCTCGCCGATACGTAGGGTCACGTCCAGGCCTTCGCTGAGCATATCCTGCAGTTGGTCGTTGAGTTGCAGGTCTACCTGGACGTCGGGGTAGCGCTGCAGGAAACCGCTCAGCCGCGCGGCGATCTGCTGGCGTCCGAAACTTACGGATGAGCCGATGCGCAGTGGGCCGGCGATGGTTTCTCGGCCGGTCTGGAAGCTGTGTTCGGCGGCATCCACGGCGGCGAGGATTTCGCGGCAATGGCTGTAGTACCGCTGGCCTTCATCGGTCAGTGAAAGCTGGCGCGTGCTGCGGGAAATCAGCTTGCCACCTAACTCGGTTTCCAGAGCGCGTAGTACCTTGCTGATGGTGGGTTGGGTGGTGTGCATTTCCCGGGCGACGGCGGAAAAACTGCCGCGTTCGATCACGCGAACGAAAATCGCCATTGCATTGAGTTTGTCCATGAGGCTGTCCGATTTATGCCGGATAGGCATGATCACTATAGCGTTTTGGCGTCTTATCGGCATGAATCTACACGTGGATGATGGCCTCACTCTTCACTGACGCGAGATCGCCAACATGACCGATATGCAGGCTCTGATTGTGGATGCCATAGACGCGCCGTTTCGACTGACGCTGATGCCCAAGCCGGTGCCCGGTGTCGGGCAAGTGCGGGTGAGGGTTCGGGCCAGCGGCCTGAACCCGCTGGATGGGAAAATTCGCGCCGGCCAGGCGGCCCATGCCAGGCAACCTCTGCCGGCGGTGCTCGGTATGGACCTGGCAGGTACTGTCGACGCGGTAGGCCCTGACGCCGGTGAGTGGCGAGTGGGCGATGAGGTGTATGCGTTGGCCACCGGGATCGGCGGTGTGCAGGGTTCGCTGGCCGAGTACGCGGTGGTCGATGCGCGTTTGCTGGCGAAAAAGCCCGAGACCTTGAACATGCATGAGGCCGCCGTGTTGCCATTGGTGCTGATCACTGCATGGGAGGGGCTGGTGGACCGCGCCCATGTAGGTTTAGGCCATAAAGTGTTGATCCAGGGTGGCGCGGGCGGTGTAGGGCATGTCGCGGTGCAGTTGGCAGTTGCCTATGGCGCCGAGGTGTATGCGACCGGGTCGGCCAGGCATCGAGCGATCATCGAAAGCCTCGGGGCGACCTTTATCGACTATCAACAGCAGACGGTCGAAGAGTACGTGGCCCAGTACACGGCGGGTGAGGGGTTCGACATTGTGTATGACACCGTCGGCGGGCAAACCCTGGATGCATCGTTCCGCGCCGCCAAGGTGTATCAGGGCCATGTAGTGAGTTGCCTGGGTTGGGGGCAACACAGCCTGGCGACGTTATCGTTTCGTGGGGCGACTTACTCTGGCGTATTCACGTTG
The DNA here is from genome assembly GCF_002843605.1 of Pseudomonas sp. S09G 359. Classification (NCBI taxonomy): domain Bacteria; kingdom Pseudomonadati; phylum Pseudomonadota; class Gammaproteobacteria; order Pseudomonadales; family Pseudomonadaceae; genus Pseudomonas; species Pseudomonas sp. S09G 359. Next base: position 2,130,638 of record NZ_CP025263.1, read on the forward strand.
TTGCCACTGCTCACCGGCAAGGGGTGTGAGCACCATGGGCAGATTCTTGCCGAGGCGGCGTGGTTGATTGATGCCGGTAAGCTTAAGCCCATCATGGATGGGCGGCGATTCGACCTGCAAACAGCAAACGCCGCTTACGATTTACTCATAAGCGGCGCGCAAGGGCGCTTGGCGATCGAGATCTAGCTCAAGGCTTCGCGCACAAATTCCAGACGGTCCTGACCAAAAAACAGCTGGTTGCCTACAAATAGGCTGGGGGCACCGAACACGCCGCGTTGAACCGCCTGTTCGGTATTGCTCTTGAGGGCGGCTTTTACGTTTTCGTCGTTGGCCAAGGCCAGGATTTGCTCTGGGTCAAACTGATGTTCGGTGAGCACGGCGGCTACCACGGCGGGGTCGCCCAAGTGGCGGCCCTCTGCCCAGAGCGCGCGAAACAGGCAATCCAGCAAGGCTGTGAAGCGTTCCGGCTGATGCAGTTGGACGCCGGTGATCGCACGCATCAGCACCAGGGTGTTGATCGGGAAGTGCGGGCTGAAAGTCAGCGCGACTTTGTAGCGCCGGGCGTAGCGCGCCAGGTCGTCAAACATGTAGCGACCTTTGGCCGGGATGGTGATCGGCGAGGCGTTGCCGGTGGCCTTGAACACGCCACCCAGCAGCATGGGCCGGTACACCAGCTGTGCGCCGGTTGCCGCGCACAGTGCGGGAAGTTGGGTGTACGCCAGGTAGGTGGCGGGGCTGCCGAGGTCAAAGAAGAATTCCAGGGTTTTACGCATGGTCGATGCTCGCTGCTTATTGTTTTTTTGGGCGGGACGCGCTTACCAGGGTTCATTCCAGGGGCGCAGGTCCAGCTCGAAAGTCCACGCATCGCGCGGCTGGCTGTGCAGGTACCAATAGTTCTCAGCGATGTGCTCGGGGTTGAGGATGCCGTCCTGATCTTTGAGGGCGTATTTTTGCGGGAAATTGTCGCGAATGAAGTCGGTATCGATGGCGCCGTCGACCACTACATGGGCCACGTGGATATTCATCGGGCCCAGTTCCCGCGCCATGCTTTGTGCCAGGGCGCGAATACCGTGCTTGGCGCCGGCGAAGGCGGCAAACCCGGCGGCGCCACGCAGGCCCGCGGTCGCGCCGGTGAACAGGATCGTGCCGCGATTGCGCGTGACCATGCGCTTGGCCACTTCACGCGCATTGAGGAAGCCGGAGAAGCACGCCATCTCCCATATCTTGAAATACTTGCGTGCAGTTTCTTCCAGGATGCTGCAGGGCACGTTGGCGCCGATGTTGAACACAAACGCTTCAATCGGACCCAGCTCGGTTTCAATCTGTTCGATCAGCGCGATCACGTCGTCTTCTTTACGCGCATCGCAGGCAAAGCCATGGGCTTCGCCGCCGGCTGAGCGGATGCTGTCGACCAGGGGCTGCAATTTGTCGGCGCTGCGGCGGGTGACACAAGCCACATAGCCTTCGCGGGCAAAGCGTTTGGCGATGGCGCCGCCGGTTGCATCACCGGCGCCCACTACCAATACGATTCTGTTGTTGTGCGTCATGGGAACTCCGTTGGCTCGAATCTCGAGCAGGAGTCTAGTCGCCGCGCCGTGAAGGGGCGGGTTTGTATCAGGAATTTAATATGAGCAGTCGCGAGTGGACTGCTCGGGCAATTATTTGCAGATGACGATCATGCTGCGGCTGGTGTAGCCGGCAGGGTTGAGGCCGAAGGGGTAGTCCCCTGGTTCCTCGGAATTGTCACCGGACTTGGCGATAACCCGGTAGCCCTTGGCGCCGCACGAATTGGTTGCGCTGGTGTAGCACTGGTCCCACGAGGAAGACAGCCCGGAACAGTTGATATGCAGCCCTTTTTTGCCCCGTTTTACTTCGGTCCTGGTGGTAGCGGCACAGCCAGCAATGGCCAGGACCATCAAAAGTATCAAAATTCGCTTCATTCCTATCCTTATAGCCGCTTCTTTATGCTTGAAGCTGGCTCTACTCGCTCTCGAGTGTAGCGTTCGCGCTGTCCTTGTCGAAATTCTCCATGAATGACATTCGTTTACGGCTTAAACATGGCCTAAATGAGCGGCAAATACCAGAGCTACATTCAAAGATGTTTCAATCTGCTGGAACCAGCGGCGCTGACTCCTTGCGCATCGTCACCGTCGCCCCAACCGACGCCAGGATGATGCAGGTAATGGCCAACCATTGCGCCAGCGACAGATGCTCTTGCAGAAACAGCAGCCCGGAAAGCGCGCCGAAAGCCGGCTCGATACTCATGAGGGTGCCGAAGGTGCGGGCAGGCAGACGAGTGAGGGCGACCATCTCCAGCGTGTAGGGCAGGGCGGTGGACAGAATCGCGACGCCGATCGCCACTGGAATCAAGGCGGGGCTCAACAAGGCGGCGCCTGCGTGGACGATGCCGATAGGCGCGACAAACAATGCGGCAATCATCACGCCGAGCGCTGCCGTTTGCACCCCGTTATCGTTCCCCGCCTTCTGCCCGTACAGGATGTAGAGCGCCCAGCAGACACCTGCCCCCAGTGCGTAGCCTGCGCCCAACAAGTCGATACCTGCGCTGGCTTCTCCCATGGGGATCAATAGAAGAAGGCCGACGACGGCGAGCGCAATCCACAAAAAGTCTACCGCTCGCCGCGAAGCGTAGATCGCTACGGCGAGCGGGCCGGTGAACTCCAGGGCCACTGCAATGCCCAGGGGAACGCTGCGCAAGGACATATAGAAGAGGAAGTTCATGCCGCCCAATGCCATCCCGTAGACGATCACGGTGCGCAGGGATTTGGCGGTCAGCTTGGCGCGCCACGGGCGCAATAGAAGCAGCATGATCACACTGGCGAAAATCAGGCGCAGGGCGGTCGTGCCTTGTGCGCCGACGACAGGGAACATGCTCTTGGCCAGCGAGGCGCCGGACTGGATGGAAGCCATGGCGATCAACAGCAGGCCGACAGGGAACAATGCCGAGGCCAGGCTGCGAGGGGTGGTGGTCATTTGGGGGTGTTCGTCCGAAGTCATATAAGGAAACAGAAGCCACTATGATGCTTAAGTGTTTCGCGTTGAGCAATATATTGCTCAATTATCCCTCTTTGACTGCTTATATAGAGCGGAGCCGGTGGTTTTTGGCTCTTTGATAGAAAAGATGAATTAAGGGTTGACGGCAGATTCTGGAAGCCTATAATTCGCCCCACTTCCGGCGCAGTCGGAACGGAAAACTCCTTGGTAAACAAGTAGTTATGCAGGATTCGACAGCGAGTTGCTTCAGTTCATCGAAGCCCAGAAGGAGTTGGTAGAGCGGTGTTGTTTGGCTCTATTAACGTTTCGATCTTCTCGGTCGAAAGCGGAGAAAAAGAGGTGTTGACAGCAGCGTGTAACGCTGTAGAATTCGCCTCCCGCTGACGAGAGATCGGAAGCGCAAGTGGTTGAAGTTGTTGAAGAATTCTTCGAAAGCTTCTGAAAATAATCACTTGACAGCAAATGAGGCTGCTGTAGAATGCGCGCCTCGGTTGAGACGAAAGATCTTAACCAACCGCTCTTTAACAACTGAATCAAGCAATTCGTGTGGGTGCTTGTGGAGTCAGACTGATAGTCAACAAGATTATCAGCATCACAAGTTACTCCGCGAGAAATCAAAGATGTAACCAACGATTGCTGAGCCAAGTTTAGGGTTTCTTAAAAACCCAAAGATGTTTGAACTGAAGAGTTTGATCATGGCTCAGATTGAACGCTGGCGGCAGGCCTAACACATGCAAGTCGAGCGGTAGAGAGAAGCTTGCTTCTCTTGAGAGCGGCGGACGGGTGAGTAATGCCTAGGAATCTGCCTGGTAGTGGGGGATAACGTTCGGAAACGGACGCTAATACCGCATACGTCCTACGGGAGAAAGCAGGGGACCTTCGGGCCTTGCGCTATCAGATGAGCCTAGGTCGGATTAGCTAGTTGGTGAGGTAATGGCTCACCAAGGCGACGATCCGTAACTGGTCTGAGAGGATGATCAGTCACACTGGAACTGAGACACGGTCCAGACTCCTACGGGAGGCAGCAGTGGGGAATATTGGACAATGGGCGAAAGCCTGATCCAGCCATGCCGCGTGTGTGAAGAAGGTCTTCGGATTGTAAAGCACTTTAAGTTGGGAGGAAGGGCAGTTACCTAATACGTGATTGTTTTGACGTTACCGACAGAATAAGCACCGGCTAACTCTGTGCCAGCAGCCGCGGTAATACAGAGGGTGCAAGCGTTAATCGGAATTACTGGGCGTAAAGCGCGCGTAGGTGGTTTGTTAAGTTGGATGTGAAATCCCCGGGCTCAACCTGGGAACTGCATTCAAAACTGACTGACTAGAGTATGGTAGAGGGTGGTGGAATTTC